>JAFGDJ010000242.1 GCA_016932135.1 Spirochaetales bacterium
CCGCATCTCTGCACCGACGCCCATGCCGTTCTGGCTCTCAGAAAACTCATGTTTCAATCTCTCCTGGTTCACGACGGCATGGAAGCCTCACCCCTTTTGTCAAAGAGCTGGGAACAGACGGATAACGGCCGTCGGTGGATCTTTCAACTCCAACAGGGGATTACCTTTCCCGACGGCCGGGAAATGACCGCCCGGGACGCGGTGTACAGCCTGAAACGGGCGGCTTCAGCGGCCATCCAGGGGCAGCTGTATACGGTAACCTACCATGAATACTTCGGCGGGGCGGAAATCCGCGCCACCGATGCTTATACCGTCGAACTGGTCAATCCGGAACCCCTTTCCTGTCTGGAAGAACTCCTGTCCGACCTGGTGATTTTACCCGAGGGCTGGACCTCTCCGGCCGACGGGACGGGAACGGGTCCCTACATTCTTGACGGACATGACTCATCCGGTGTTCACCTGTCACTTCGGAAAGATATGAATCATCCCAGGCCCCTACCGCTGAAACTGATCTTTCAGGAAGAAAAAGACGCCCTGCGACGGGTCAACAGGGTTCGCGCAGGCGATGCTTCCCTGGCTCTGGATCCGCCGATTTCGGAAGTGTCGGTATACTCTGCTTCCCCGAACCTGCGTTGTATCGGATGGGACACTTCGTTAAGCGTTATATTCTTTATTCGATGTGATCTTCCTCCTCTGGACAATCCCGTAGTCCGGCAAGCCCTGAATCTGGCGGTGGATACCCGCTCTCTCATAGAAACAATAGCCCACGGCCAGGCGAAACCCTTAAACGGACCGTTTTCTGACCGGCACCTGGCCCGGGACCCGGATCTGCAGCCCTATCCCTTTAACCCGGAAGAAGCCCGGCGGCTGTTAAAACAAGAAGGACTGGAAGACGCCATGAGCCTGGAAGTGCACGCTCCCACAACAATACCTGCCGAGGGACCCGCCCTGGCTGAGAGCCTGGCCAAGTATTTTCGGCAGATAGGTATTGACGCCCGGGTCTATCTGCACGAGGACAGAAAGGAATACGCCCGGGCTATAGCCGAGAAGGAACTGCCAGGGGTCTGCTGTTTCGATTCCAGCCCCTCCAGTTCCTACAAGGTTCTTCGAGAAAAACTCGACTCCAGTTTCGCCGGCACATGGTGGCAGGGCTACCACAACGGAGAAGTAAATAATCTCATTGCAAAAGCCTCGAACACAGTTGATCCCACCCTTCGAAGAGAGGCCCTCAGGCAGGCTTACAGGATTCTCCATCATGAAGCGCCATGGGTATTCCTCTATCAGCCCAAAAGGTTTTACCTGGCAGGAACCGGCGGCGATAAAGTTCTGTCGATTGATAACCTCGGTTATTTCGTACTGTAAAAAAGGAAAGGGGGCAACCTTGGAAAGGCCGCCCCCCTCTTTCACCGCCTTAGCGGTTCTTTACTTGGCTGCCGTCAAATTCCAAGCCATGACATACTGGTCAAGCCGGGGAGTGAAGATAAAATTATCCCGGACGGCGAAGATGTTATTAGCCTTGTAGATGCTGAAATTACCCACTTCGTCGTGGACAATCTGCCACACCTTCTGCATGATGGCGTCCCGTTCGTCGTAATCCACCGTAGCCAGGGCTTTCTCGATCAGGGCGTCTACTTCGTCGTTCTGGTAGTAGCCGCGGTTGGCGCCGCCCCAGCCTTCTTTCTTTCTCTTGTCGAAGTACACACCATAGATGACATCCTTGGCCACGATAACGCTCTCGGCGCTGGCGTCGCCCCAGGTGGAGAAAACAAAGTGGGAGGCATATTTTTCGTACATCCGGACATATCCCCAGACAACCGAGCTGGGCAGAGGATTGGGGGTACATTTAATCCCCACCTTGTTGAGGTAGCTGGCGATGGCGATGGCTTCGGCGGCTGTTCTTTCGTGACAGTCCAGGGTAATGGCGAAACGATACCCCTCGAGCTCTCCCGACTTTTGAATAGGATATCCGGCACCGTCCAGAAGCTCCGCGGCCTTCTGCGGATCATAAGGGTATTTCTCAATATTCGGGTTGTAGCCGTTGAAGCCCTTGGGAATGACAGTGGCGGAAACGGAGCCGTACCCGGCCAGAATGGTGTTGACAAACTCTTCCGCGTCAATAGCCCGGACAATGGCTTCCCGGACATCTCTAAGGCGCAGAGGGTTCTTGCCGTCGGGGGAAACCATGGGGATGGCTGAACCGGGGCTGGGATTATCCACATCCACCTGGGTTATGGCGAACATGCTGGGCTCAATACCTTCAGACTGAACAATGGTGATCCCTTTCAGGTTTTTCAGCATTTCCGCGTCCCGGACAGCGACAAAGGGCATGAAGTCTATTTCTTCACTGATGATGCTGGCGGTCCTGGTACCTTCATTGGTAATGGTTCTGAAAATAATCTTTTCGAATTCCGGCTTTTCGCCCCAGTAACCTTCCCAGCGGGAACCGACAACCCGGTCGTCCTTGATATATTCGTCCAGCACGTATTTTCCGGTTCCGACAACCTTGGTCTCGAATTGTTCGAGCCCCGCGGCCGGAAAGCTTTCCTTGTCCACGATAATCACGTTTCTGATCATCTTGGGGAAGATAACATCCGGCTGATTGCAGGTCACTTCCACGGTGTAATCGTCGACCTTTCTGTAGCTCTTCACCGTGGCCATGGCGTCGGCCCAGGCAAGGGCTGTCTCAAGGCATTTGTCGAAGGAAAAAATGACATCGTCGGCGTTGAAATCATTGCCGTTGTGAAACTTCACACCCTTTCTGAGGTAGAAGGTCCATACTGTTCCGTCGTCATTGGCTTCCCATTCCGTAGCCAGGCAGGGCTGGTTGGAAAGATCATCACCGATCTCGATGAGGGTTTCATAGAAATGAAGCCGAATCGAGTTACTCTGGTAGGTATTCCGGGCCCAGGGATTCCAGGTTGTGACATCCTGGGTCATGGCAATACGCACCGTGGTAGGTGCCTCTTTTACTTCTCCGGCCGCCGCTTCTTTGTCTCCCCCCGCGAAAAGAAAACCCGCGAAGAGAAAAGAGACCATCATAACAACCATGAAAGCAGTCGTTCGTCTTTTCATCAAATCATCTCCTTTAAAGTGTATCTTGAATAAGACAGCGGCTTTTAGCCTTTGTCTTATTACTCCCTAGGTATGCGAGGCGGAACAGCCTGAATTCTTCAGTTCCACAATATGGCATGCTATTCCATTACCTCAATTCTATTGTACCACAAACTCACAGCCTGTCAAGGTGTAAATGGCGTTTCAATATCGGGACTCGGTTGAGAAAAATACCGCCCGCCCGAGGAGCTCATATACACGCAATCTTCCAGGCGTATACCGAATTCACCATAGATCGATATCATGGGTTCGATACTGAAACACATCCCCTCTGCCAGGGACATCCGGTTTCCCGGAACGATATCTCCCCATTCGTGGCCGTCCAGACCGATACCATGACCCGTTCTGTGCGGCAGTCCGGGCAAGCGGAATCCCGGTCCGAAACCGTGGGCTTCCAGCACCCTTCTGGCGGCGGCGTCCACGGCTTCACAAGGAGCCCCCGGTACCGCGGCCTTGAAAGCGGCGGCCTGGGCTTCTTTTTCCAGGCTCCAGATCTCCCGTTGGCGTGCCGTGGGTTCTCCAAAGACCACAGTTCTTGAAATATCGGAGATGTACCCCTCCACGCGACAGCCACCGTCCAGGAGAACCACATCCCCTTTTTTCAGAAATGTTACTTCCCTGGAACCGTGGGGAAAGGCCGTGGAGGGGCCGAACTGGATGTCAATCTCGCCACGAACCCCCATGGCTTGGTGCGCCTGGATACTCAATCTTCTGAATTCCGTTTGAGACATCCCCTCCCGCAGCATGGACAAGCAGGTCTTAAAAGCCTCGGCGGTAATGTCGGTGGCTCTCTGCATCAGGGCGATCTCGGCTTCGGACTTGTAAAGCCTGCACGGGACAATTACCGAATCCGCGCTTTCAAGGTCCATCTCCGGCAGAACCCTCTTCAACCCCCGGGCGACAAAGAACCGCGCCCGGCTGTCCAACCCCAAGACTCCCCGGTTTATATCCCGTTCCCGGAGAATCGCGGAGATCAGAAGGCAGGGATCTTCATCTTCTTCCCAGACACGGATATCCCATCCGGAGGAAAGCATCTCGGCGAGCCTCTGTAGTTCAAAAGCCGGGGTGATAAAAAACACCTCTCCCCCGGCTGTAACCAGGGCTCCGGTTATTCTTTCGCTCTGAGACCAGGAAACACCGGTAAAATAATACAGGCTGCTGGTGGCGTCGAGAAACAGGGCTTCCATCCCGGCGGCTTTCATCAGGTCACAGACCTTCCGGATCCGGCCCCTTCGCTCTTCCATGGAAATAGGCTGAATTCCTTCGAGCATGGGGGAAAGCTGTTCCATAGACTTGGCCTGTATATTCATCCTTTCGCTCCCTTTCCTTCAGAGGTCTTTAGTACAGGTGACAGCTTACCCAGTGCCCCCGCTCCACCTCTTTCTCCGGCGGCATTATTTCACGACATTCCGGTTTCACGTAGGGACACCGGTCGTGAAAATAACAACCCGAGGGCAGGTCCACCGGGCTGGGAATCTCGCCGGTAACGGGCTTTGATTTATCCAGGTTGTCACCGGTAATTCTCGGGGTGGACGCCAGCAGGGCTTCGGTGTAGGGGTGTTTCGGGTTCTCAAAGATGTGCTGCTTTGTGCCCTGTTCGACGATCATTCCCAGGTACATTACCCCGATAAAATTGCTGATATGCCTCACCACCGCGAGGTCGTGGGCGATAAAAAGGTAGGAGAATCCGAATTCCGACTGCAGGTCCATCAGAAGGTTCAGAATCTGGGCCTGGATGGAAACATCCAGGGCAGAGACCGGTTCATCCGCCACGATGAACGAGGGGTTCACTGCCAGGGCCCGGGCGATGCCGATTCTCTGTCTCTGCCCCCCGCTGAACTGGTGGGGAAACCGTGAAACCTGCTCCTCCCTGATTCCCACCTTCCTGAAGATCTCCACCCCCAGGTCAAAGGCTTCCTTTTTGCTTTTTACGATGTTATGCAGGAGCATGGGGGCTGTAACGATATCAATCACCTTGTCTCGGGGATTGAGGGAGGCATAGGGATCCTGAAAAATCATCTGAATCTGCTTCCTGAAGGGAAGGAACTGTCTTCGGGAAAGGTTGGTTATATCGGTCCCGTTGAAGACGATCTTCCCCCCGTGAGGTTCTAAGAGTTTTATTACCGTTCTGGCGGTGGTGGATTTACCGCACCCCGATTCACCTACCAGGCTGAAGGTTTCACCTTCGGCCACCTTAAAGGATATACCGTTCACGGCATGACAAATCTTCCTTTCCCGGACAAGCCTGCCCTTTCGTATCTTCAGAGAATCGAGATAGGTTTTTGTCAACTGGAACTTCTGTTCCAGGTTTGTAACTTCCAGTACTGTATTCATTTAAACAGCCCCCTCCCTGACGGGGAAAAAACACGCCGCCCGGTGGTTATCCCCAAAATCTCGTATTTCCGGTTCTTCCTCAAAGCAAACAGGCTGGCGATAAGCGCAGCGGGGCGCGAATTTACACCCCTTGGGCAGATCGAACATGTTCGGAACCACCCCTTCGATAGTGGTAAGCCGCTTTTTTTCCGTATCGGTCCCGGGAATCGATCCGATGAGTCCCTGGGTGTAGGGATGGAGGTGGTGAAAAATGATATCCCGGGTATACCCGGATTCAACAATTTTTCCGCAGTACATCACATTTACCCGATCCGCCATCTCGGCGATAACCGCCAGGTCATGGGTGATGAGAATGAGGGCGCAGTTGTTTTCCCGGACCAGTTTTTTCATAAGCCTCAGGATCTGCGCCTGAATGGTTACATCTAAAGCCGTTGTAGGTTCGTCGGCAATGATGATTTTCGGGTTCGACGCCAGGGCGATAGCGATAACTACCCGCTGCCTCATGCCGCCGCTGAACTCATGGGGGTAGTTCTTCAGACGTTTCTCGGCGTTGGAAATGCCCACCGCTTTCAGCAGCTCGATACAACGATTCCGCCTTTCTTTTTTCGAGAGGGATTCATGAAGAATGAGTATCTCTTCCAGCTGTTTCCCGATGGTATACACGGGGTTGAGGGAAGTCATGGGATCCTGAAAAATCATGGAGATTTTTTTCCCCCGGATTTTATTCATCTCTCCTTCGGAAAGCCTGACGATATTTCTCCCTTCAAAGAGAATTTCACCGGTTTCGATGATCCCCGGTTCATCTATCATGTTGATGATGGAAAAACCGGTAATGGATTTCCCGCCGCCGGACTCACCGACGATACCGAGGATTTCCTTTTCATAGAGTTCGAAACTCACGTCGTCCACGGCCTTTACCACACCTTTAAAGGTATGGAACCAGGTTTTCAGGTTTTTTACTTCCAGAACCTTGTTTCTCTCTTCCATAGTTTGCCCTCCGTCACTTCAGCTTCGGATTGAGTTCATCCCGGAGGAAATCGCCCAAAAGATTTATCGCGAAGACAATGATTACAATGTAAAGCCCGGGGAAAATGGAGACCCACCACAGACCGCTGTACAGAACCTTGAAACCGTCGCTACAGAGCATCCCCAGGGAAGGGGTACTGATGGGAACACCGACGCCCAGAAAGCTCAGGGTGGCTTCGGTCATGATGAAAGAACCTACCCGGAGGGTTGAAATAACGATAATTGAGGTCATGACGTTGGGAAGAATCTGTTTCAGGATAATACTGCCATTGGAGAATCCGATAACCTTGGCCGCGTCCACGTACTCCTTCTCCCGGACGGAAAGCACTTCGCCCCGGACGATCCTGGTGTACCGGACCCACCCGATGAGGGTCAGGGCGATAAGGATATTCCGGATGCTCGGGCCGGTAAGCCCCATGAGAAAAAGGGCTATCAGCATGCTGGGAAAGGCTAATTGTATGTCGGCGATCCTCATGATGATGGTATCGAACTTGCCTCCGAAGTATCCCGCCAGAAGCCCCAGGGTAATTCCTACCAGAGAGGTCAGAAGCACCCCCACAAGGCCGATGAACAAGGACACCCGGCTTCCGTAGATGATGGCGCTGAGAATGTCCCGGCCGTTCTGATCGGTTCCCAGGAGAAACCTCGAGTCCCCGCCGTCCATCCAGGCCGGCGGTTTGAAGGCTTCGCTGAGGTTCAGGCTCCCCAGGTCATAGGGGTTCTGCACGGTAATCTTCGGCCCGAAGATAGCCAGGAGAATTACCGTTACCAGGATAAAGGACGAAATAATCGCCGTGGGAGATTTCTTGTAGTGATCGAAAAACTCGGAATGAAGAAAGATCCGCATTCTTCCATGTTTGACCGGTTGGTTCACCTTGCCGCTCCTTTTGTCAGGAATTGAGATCGATTCTCGGATCAATAAAGGTGTACAGAATATCCACCACAAAGTTGATAACCACGAACAGAATGGCCACAAACAACAGGTAGGCCGAAATAATCGGGCGATCAAGATTGGTGATGGAATCTATCAGAAGCTTCCCCATCCCCGGCCAGGCAAAGATAGTCTCGGTGATGGTGGTAAAGGCGATCAGTTCCCCCAGTTGCAAACCGAAGATCGTCACCACGGGGATAAGAATATTCTTCAAAGCGTGGCCGTACAGCACCTTTCTGGCGGCCACGCCTTTCGACCGGGCGAATTTGATGAAGTCCTGCCTCATGACCTCCATCATTCCCGCCCGGACAAGACGAATAATGGTGGCGATATTGAGGAGTGCCAGGGTCATGGAGGGCAGAATGATATGTCTCCAACCGTCCAGGGTGGCCAGGCTGGTTCTGATACCCAGAATCGTGCCGATCTCTCCCCTCCCGGAGACCGGCAGCCACCGGAGCGACACGGCGAACACAAAAATATAGACCATCCCCATAAAAAACGAGGGCAGCGAGATTCCCGCCAGGGATCCGAACATGATGAGCTTGCTGATTTTACTCTTCGGCCTTGCCCCCGCCAGGACGCCCAGGGATATACCGAGAAGAATTGTTAGCCCCATGGCCACGATAACAATCTCGATAGTGGCGGGGAACTTGCTGACGATCAGCCCCAGGGCGGGAACGAAATGGGTGTAGGATCGGCCGAATTCCCCCCGGATCGCGTTCTTCAGGAAAATCCAGTATTGCACATACAAGGGTTTATCCAGGCCCAGCATGACGACAACTTCCTGGATCTGCTGATCCGTGGCTTTCTGAGGGAGCATATTATATACAGGGTTTCCAATGACGCTGGTCATGGTAAAAACGATGACCGAAACAATAAAAAGAACGAAGACCATCTGGAATGTTCGTTTCAACAGGTATTTAAACACCGGTGTCCTCCTGAAAATCGGCAGAAGGATTGTCCGAAGAAACCTTCATATCTCGTCCGGACAACCTCTTTAACAGGTAATAGATATTTCTCACTTCCGTTCCCGTGCCGCCCTTGGTGCGGTAATCGGTATCTTCATTGACCCAGGCGGTGGGAGCGATATCGATATGCAGCCACGGCCGGTTCTGCACAAACTCGCCTATAAAGGCGCCGGCGGCAATGGTTTTCGCCTTCACCGGCGCGTTCGTCAAATCAGCGATATCGGATCTGATGAGTTCCCTGTGCTCCTCATACACCGGAAGCCGGAAAACCCTTTCGCCGGAATATTCCGAAGCCATCTGCAGCTGAGCGTAGAACCCGTCGTCGTTGGAGATGACCACATCGGCTGTATGTCCCATCATCCTGGTGGCGTCTCCGGTGAGGGTTGCCAGGTCGATGATCCTTTCGGCATGTTCATGTTCGATGGCATAATGAATGGCATCCACCAGGAGAAGTCTTCCTTCACCGTCGGTGTTCCCGATGTGAATGGTCTTTCCTGCCATGGAGCCGATGATATCACCGGGCCTGTAAGACCGGCCGGAAACCATGTTTTCGCAGGCAGCGATAACCCCGACGAGGCGTATCGGCAGCGCGAGTTGCGCCGCGGCGGAGACCGCTCCTAGGACCGATGCCGCCCCGCCCATATCCCTTTTCATGGTGTCCATCTGGTCGTTGGTCTTAATCGACAGACCGCCCGTATCGTAGGTTACCCCTTTGCCCACCAAGGCCGTAACGCCCCGGGTCTCCCCTCCCCGGCCGTTGTACCGCAGGACGATGAGACGAGGGGGAATATCCGACGCCCTGGCGACCTCGAGAAAGGCCGTCATACCCAGGCGGAGGATCTTTTTTTCATCATAGACCTCGACCTCGAAGCCCTGCCGATCCCCTTCTTCGGCAACCCGGCGGGCGAATTCCGGGGGATCGAGAACATTGGCGGGTTCATTCACCAGGTCCCGGGCTAGAATAACGGCCCTGCCCAGAACCATACCCTCCCGGAATCCGGAACGGATCACCGGAGAATCGGGCTGAGAACAGACTAGGCACACCCGCTTCAGGGAATTTTCCATCTTCCTGGTTTTATAGGTCTGGAAGGAATAGCAGGAGAGAAGGGTTATTTCGGTAAGGATCCGGATAATATCTCCCTCCCTTAAGCCCGCATTATATCCCAAAGGTCCCAGGGCCAGGGTACCGGCTTTCATCCGGCGGGCTTCTTTAACGGCGGCATTGACACACCTTCGCAGGCCCTGGAAATCCAGGCTGTCCTTTGTTCCCAACCCCAAAAAGATGAACCCGGTGAGGCGGCCGTCCCGATACAGGGTCAGGCTACGGATCTCTCCCTCTTTACCCTGAAAGGAAGGTTCAGTTTTCAGGGTTTCCAGCATGGCCGCGGCTTCGGGAACCTCCGGCAGACCTTCAGGAACATCGGAGTCCTGATAGCAGGCTATTACCAGAGTATCCGGAGAATATCCTCCCAGAGTTTTATCAACCAGTGTTATGTCCATTTTCCCCTCCCGCGGGTTGTGTGACCTTATTCCGTGGACTCCTGTATTTCGACCTGATACCCTTCGGGATCATCGAAGACAAAGGCTTTAATTTTCAGCCTCTCGCTGTTGAACATTCGGGAGAGGTTGTTGACCCCCGCGTCTTTACAGTATTCATACCAGGCGTCCGCGTCGGGGACCCGAAGGCAGATCTGCACCGTCTTGTCTTCGTGCCAGTTTTGCATTCCCTCGGCTTCGTCGACAATCCCCAGGTATCCCCCTTCGGAGATGCGGAATATTTTACTCACCTTGCCCTGATCGATGGCCAGAGGGAACCCTAAGACCTTTCCGTAGAAATCCGCGCCCTTCTGCATATCCTTGTAATAGATAAAGGTAATCAGCATTTCCGCTTTTCCGTCTTTTAATCGAGGTCGTTCAGTCATTCTTATTCTCCTTATGTCCTAATAATGGGTAACTCCCCAGAGTTTTTCCGGCAGCGCCGTGGCTTTTTCGAGTCCCAGGCGCCTTAAAGCCGCCCAGGCCTCTTCCTCTCCTCGTTGCAGCACGGTCTGCTGGTTTATATGCGAGACTTCCCGTCCGCGCATAAGAATTTTTCCATTCACCACCACGGTATCCACATCGTGGCCCGAAGCCTGATAGACCATCCGCAGGGGTTCCTGCCAGACCGGTGCCAGGTGCGGCTTTCGGGTGTCCACCAGGATAAGGTCCGCCAGTTTTCCCGGCTCCAGGGACCCCAGGCTGCTTTGCAGTCCCAGACAACGGGCGGCGTCTATCGTCACCATCTCCAGCAGTTTCCCCGCCGGGAGAACCCCGTTATCGTGAAAATGAACCCTGTGCAGCCGGGCGCCCATCCGCAGTTTTTCGAAAAGGTCGAAGGTTCTGTCGGGAGCGCTGGCGTCGGTGCAAAAGCTGACAGTACACCCCGCTTCCAGCAACTCCACCACCGGGCAACGGGCCTTGATGTAAGACCCCGTGCTGGGGCCGCTGCACACCCCGACCCCCGTGTCGGCGAGAATTTTTATTTCTTCTTCGTCTATTCCCGTGCAGTGGGCCAGCGACAGGTCCGGAGAAAGGATAAAAGGAAAATGTTCCCGGGCGAAGGATAGATCTCCGCCGTAGGAGTGGGCGTGGACAGGCACACCGAATTCCAGAGAGATGTCTTTCATAGCCCGGTTCTGGGCCGTGAGTTCCGCCGGTGACAGGGGGTCCCGGCGGCCTACCCCCGAAGGGGTCGGATAACAGAAGGTAAGCCCCCCGTTGGTGTTTTGGAATGTCCTTACCGCCTGCCGGGTTTTTTCAAAGGACTCTTCATGGCTCAGCTGGTATTCATCATGGTCAAGGTATGCGCCGTCTCTTTTGATCCAGCGATAAAAGGTTTTTGGAAACGGCGGGTTGGGTGTACCGATACCAAGAATATCCCGGATGCCGATTTCAGCCATACCTTCCACGTGAGAACGCCAGTACACCTGGTCGTCATACCTCGGGTAAGACCCGAGCATGCTCATGCCGGTGGTGACACCGAACTTCAGTTTTTCCAGTCCGCTGAGCCGCGCCTCTTCATACCAGAACTCCGGCGTTGTTCCCCGGAAATAAATACCTTCCATGAAGTCGTCCCAATCGGTTTCAATACCCACCCCGCCTTCGCCGAGAGTCTTCGTCAGTCCGTGTCCCCCGTGGGCGTGCGTGTCGATCAACCCGGGGAGCATGACCATACCCTCGGCGTCAATGGTGATCTCAGCCCGGACCTGCGGCGGAAGGGTATCCATGGAATCAACAAGAACGATTTCAGTTCCCTGGATGCCAATAAAGCCTTTACGGAGGACCCGGCGCGACTCGTCCATGGTTATGACCAGGGCATTCTTTATAATAATTGAAAAATCCAGAGGATCCTCCTATTATTCCGCATTATGGAACTGTATTCTGAATTCAATTCTATCCTATTTTCTCAGGGATGTCAAAACCCCCCTCAGGACTATCCCGCCCGGGGGCTTGACAGTTCCGTTCTTCCTGTTGGACGATACGGGGCTATGTCGAATAACGTTACCTTGAAAGACATCCGCCGAGCCCGCCGCCGTATAGCACCGGTAGCGAAGGCGACACCTGTCATCGAATCAAAAAACCTCAGCGCTCTTTTCAGCGCCCGGGTGTACCTCAAGCCTGAATGTTTTCAGGCCACCGGGAGTTTCAAGATCCGCGGGGCCTGCAGTTTCATCACTTCTTTAAACGAAGACGAGAGGCGAAAGGGTCTGGTCACCTGTTCAAGCGGGAATCATGGAGCAGGCCTCGCCGCGGCGGCTACGGCACTGGGTGGTATTCCCGTCACCGTCTTCGTTCCCCAGGGAGCGGAAACAACGAAACTTAAGAGAATCGAAGCCTCCGGAGCCCGAATCATCATGGAAGGCGGGGACTTCCTGGACACCTACGGCCGCGCCCGGCGGTATGCGGAAACCCACAGCCTGCGTTACGCTCATTCCCACGATGATCCGGCGGTTATCGCCGGCCAGGGAACCATCGGCTTGGAAATTATGGAGGAATGTCCCGACGCGGAGGTTATCGTTGTTCCCGTGGGAGGAGGAGGTCTTCTTTCCGGCATCGCGACGGCGGTAAAATCATTGAAAAAGGACGTCAGGATCTATGGAGTCGAGGCCGCCGCCGCTCCGGGGGCCTACCTTTCTTTCCGCGACGGCTACTGTCATGAGACCGTGGATATTAAACCCTCCCTGGCCGACGGTCTTCTGGGGACCCTCACTCCCCGTACCTGGTCGATAATAGCAGGACTGGCGGAGGGAGTGGAAATCGTCGAAGAGGAGGACATCGCTCGGGCGATGAAAACCCTCTTCGAAGCGGAACAGATTGTAACAGAAGGTTCGGGGGCCGTGGGTCTGGCGGCGGTTCAGGCCGGGTTACTGGATATCCGAAACCGCCGGGTGGTCTTCGTGATCACCGGGCGAAACATACACTCGGAAAAATTTCTTGCCAGCCTTCGCTCCGTCACCTGAAAGACAACCCCTGGAATACCTGGAGACCTCACACGTTTATCTGCCGCCGGCTGGCTCCCATTTTCCTTTCCAACAAACCGGAAAATCGGGTCAGCGGAACAAACATAACGATGTAGAGCACGGTCACGAATATCAGGGGCGAGGGATTGGCCAGCAGGGATTTTTGGGCCAGCCCGGCTTTCAAGAGCTCCACAATGGAGATGGAAGACGCCAAGGCCGTGTCCTTGGCGCTGGCCACGTAGTTCCCCACCAGGGGCGGAATAACCACTTTAAAAGCCTGAGGCAGGATGACCAGGCGCATGGTCTGTACCGGATTCAATCCCAGGGCATGGGCCGCTTCGATCTGCCCCTTCTTGATGGAAAGGAAACCGGCTCGGAATATTTCACTGACATAGGCGGAACTGTTGAGCCCCAGGGCAACGATACCGGACATGATGGCTGAAAGCCGGATATTCATATAGGGGAAAGCGTAATAGATCACCATCATCAGCACGATAATCGGTATAGCCCTGAAAATGTCGACATAGAGAATGATGAAAAAATTCAGCACCGGGTTATTGAAAGATCGAAAAACAGCCAGCAGAAGGCCGAACACCGTGCTGATGAGGGCTGCCGAAACGGCGAGCAGCAGGGTTGTCCAGAATCCCCTGACAAGATAAGCCCAGGCTTTGCGGATCACCGCAACGTTAAAGAAGAGCTCCGTCATCTCGCTCCACCGGGCATTGGCATACCGGTAATACAGCCACCCTAAGACCGCCAGAATCCCGAAGGCAGTGATTATCTTCAGAGTGTCGCTCTTTAATTCATCGCTGAAAAGAATGGCCGCCCAGACAAGAAGGAGCACAATAAAGCCCACCACCAACAGGAGCCCTCCGGGGTCCTGAAATCCCTTGTCCGGCAGCAGGAAAAAGGCAAAGAGAATAAGAAAGGCCAGGTAACTGTACAGGAATTGGGCTTTTCGAATCAGGGGTATATGCCCCAGTTGTTTCTTCACGTCCTCGAGAAGGGATGTTTTGTCTGATCCGTTCTGTTCAGGTATCATCGCTCGGTCTTCTCCGCTGTTACAGTATCTTACTCAGGAAGTCCTGAGTCCGCTGATGTTGTGAATTCGTAAAGATTTCTTCCGGTGTCCCTTCTTCGACAATCACACCGTCGGCCATGAAAAGAATTCTGTCGGCCGCCTCACGGATAAAACCCATTTCATGGCTTACCACAATCATCGTCATGCCTTCTTTCGCCATTCGTTTCATCACATCCAGAACCTCACCGATCATCTCGGGGTCCAGGGCACTGGTGGGCTCGTCGAAGAACATGATCTGCGGCTGCATGGCCAAAGCCCGGGCAATGGCCACCCGCTGCTGCTGTCCCCCGGACAGCTGCTC
>JAFGDJ010000243.1 GCA_016932135.1 Spirochaetales bacterium
AAGGGTTCCCGGCGCCGTGGCGGTAAGCCCCCCGTCGAAGGTGAAATCGTCACCCCCATTCCCCAGGGTGAGGGTCCCGGTGTTATTAAAGGCCACCGGGGGCGCGGCGGCTGTGAAGCTGTTGGTGCCGCCGGTGAAGGAAATATCGTAGGCCGCCGAGGCGGTGGTCAGGTCGGTACTGGTGGTAAGGTTGCCCGAAAAGGAGGCGGAACCGCCGCTTTTGGAAATCGAAAGGTTATTGAAAGTTATGTTCCCCGCGACTGTCTGTGCCGCACCTCCGGAGAGAGTAAAGGTACCGGTGGATGTAAAAGTCCCCCCGCTCAAGTCCACGGCACCCACGGCGGTTATGGTATTCCCCCCGTCGTTCAGGGTTCCGGCTGAAAGGGTCATGGCGGTAGTGTTAAGATCCGCCCCGAGGGTGATGGTTCCGGAAGTATTTATCGTAACGGCGTCCATGGTTCCCGCGGGAATGTTGGTGAGTGTTACAGTATAATCACCAAAGGTAGCCGTATCGCCTACACCGGCAGGATAGCCGTCGTCATTTGTTGTTGTTGTATCATTGTACCAGTTAACAGCATTCGACCAATCAGTATCAGCTTCGCCGTCCCAGGAATAATCATCACAGAACACCCCGCCCGCTCCAACGAGCAAAAAGGCCAGAAAGAGAAGTACTGCTTTATATCGTCTGCCGCTTAGGGTCTTCATATCCAGGTTCTTGTTACACTGTAATATATACCACATTGTACCCTTTGTCCGCAGGTTTCGCCAGTCCTAAAAAGGGCCTCGTTCATTTTTACTGGCGCGGTATCTGCATAAACCGTCATTTCATGCTATACTTAGCAGCAAGCCATGGACCCGGACATTAAAACCCCCGACATTATCCGAAAAATCCTTTCCACCGGCACCTATTCCGCGGAAGAGCTGGACCATCTCTACCGGTACCTCTCCAAGCAGACCCACCCGGACCTTACCGGCAGCGACGGGGAGGCCTTTATCAAACTCCGAGAGATCTTCCTGCAGGTCCGCGCCCAGGCAGAAGAGGGCCGACGGACCTCCGTGTTCAACCCCTTAAAAATCATCCGGGAAGCCGGGTTTCCGGACAATCTGCCGCCCCGGGAGAATCTTTATGCGGTGTTGATGCGTTTTTTCCGTTCCGGTCTTCACCACCGGAAGCTCCGAGACAACCCGTCCTTCTTCCGGCGGATGGAGGAGCTTCTCCAGGCCCTGCGCTACTGGTCATCCATCTATTCCCCGCCGTTGATCACCCTGGTGGAGGAGTACCTGGGACAAAGTACCGTCTACATGAGCACCACCAAGCAGTTCAAGGATTTCTCCTTTAGCCGAAAGCTTTTTCTGCAGGGGACGGACCTTTTTTTCCGCTACCAGGCTTCGGGCAGAGATACCGCCAGGGCCCTGGCGGAGGAAAAACTCACCCTGGCGGTGATCATCATGGAAAAGACCGCCGGGTCCGCCCATCCGGCGGTGCCTTTCGGCCGATGGTTCCTGAAAGAGCTGGACAAGCCGGCGGTCCTCCTGCCGGGGCTGTAATGAAGATCCTCTAAACTATCCTCGGGTTATTCCGAAGAATCCGGTTCGTCAAAAACGATTACCGTGCCGTTGAAATCGATCACGTCACCGCTTTTCAGCTTATGTTCCTTTGTCAGGCGGTTATTCACCCGAAATTCTTCCCCGGCAATCACGGTATATCCCCCGGCTTTGTTTACAATGGTCGCGTGGGATTCTTTCAAGGAGGGGTTTCCCGCAACAGTCATATCCGCCCTTTTACCGGAACCGATAATCGTTACCTCCTTGGAGAGATTTACCCTGGTCGCCTGGGAAAAGGGTTTTCCCGAGCTCAGGATATTTATTTCCGGCCCTGAAGCCCGGCGTTCCCAAACGAAGAACACAAGCAGTAAGGCGAGGGCACAGGCAATCAAAACAGGGATGAAAAACCACAGGCTGAATTCCTCCGAGGGCATGCCGAAAAAGTAGGGAACATAGAATGAAGCCTCCGCTTCATTCTCTCCGAGCCGGACTACCAGGGAGTTGACTTCTTTCCCCGAGTAATCTGGTCTGAACCGTATTCTATATTCCTTCTGGATCTCCTCCCGTATGGTTCCGTACACGGCACTGAGGCTTTCCCTGCTGTCCGCGTCGAAACTCCTACCTCCTGTCTCAGCGACAATCCGATTCAGCATCGGGTCTCTGTTCGAACCGATATGAACAGCATAAACACTTATTCCTTCCTCAATCATTTTTGCTATGACATCATCAGGGGTTGTTTCAATGGTGCCGTAAAGGGGGTGTTCCTTGCCGGAAAGGGAGAAGGGATAATTTTCACCGTCGGACAGGACAATCATCGCCCTTCTGCCCTGAAAAGCAGAAAGGTCGTCGGAAGCAAGTTTCATCGCGTGATACAGCTCGGTAAAGGCTTCCTCTTCCTTTGGGGGCGTAATACCCTCCACCGCGGCCTTGTGGACGTAGGACATGCCCGATACGGGACTTAAGGACGAGTAATAGGTATTGAAGGCCGATACTCCGATCATATCGAGGGGATTATCGATGCTGCTGAGAAACTGGTCCACGGCATACGCTGCGGTCTCGTATCTGGTTTCTTCCCCCAGGTACTGCTGGTGCATGGAACCGGAATTATCCAGGAGAAGCAGAAAATGAATACCCTGACGTTCGGGGGCCTCTTGCTCCAGGCTGATAATTGTCTGTTCCTTCAGGTCTCCCGCCGGTGTCCGGCGGAACACCCGTACCGTTTCATCATCCTTCAAAATCCTCGGTTCTCCGGCGGAATCTCTCGGAAGGAAAAAGATATCCAGGGTGCCGTCGAACAAGAGCCTGCGGTTTTCTATCTGGGATATCTCGAAACTCTGCCCCCATAAAAGCGGGACGGTCGACCATAGAATCAGCGCCAACAACATTCTTTTCATTGTTCTCTCCCTCGGCGTTCTCACGGCATAAACCGTAAAGCGGTTTTCCCGCATCGGATCACGTCCTCGTACTTCAATTGGACCCGTTCAACGGACGAGTCGTTTACAAAAAGGTTCTGGACCTGAGCGACCTTCACCAGATGGAGTTTTTTCTCCGTTCGAACGACCAAAGCGGAGACCTTCGCCTCCGTCTCATCCGGCAGGATAATATCGCATCCGGCCGAGCTTCCTATCCGACTCTTCTTCTTGGAAAGGATATACTCTTTTCCCTTGAACTTACCGTTCATTACCTTCAGGATACCGAAACGGCCGCCCGAATCGGCGACACTCAATCCGATGCCTAGAAGAATCCCCAGGGCTGAGAAACCGGCGAGTCTCAACACCGGCGCGTTAAAGGATGCAGTATGAAGCCCCTCATAGATGAGTCCCCCGACAAGACCGCCGAGGAAGCCACCCAGAAGACCGAAAAGAAGCCGTCTGAACGAACGGGACCTGATTCCCTCGATAATTCCGAGAACACAACCAATCAATGTCCATCCCGGAATTCTGGCTATCGGAAGATAGGTGCCCGTAATATCCGTAACCGAGGCTCCCCGGGCTTCCGTTAAAAACATCAGGATTCCCTGAGCCGCGAGAATGGACGCTCCGCCGGCAATAAATCCCGCCACAAGGCCCAGGGTAAAACCCTTTATTGTTTTGCTTCCTATGGACAATGCGATCCCCTCGCCCATACCCAGCAGAGCGCCGTAGACCGCTCCGATAATCCCCCCCTGGAGAATCAGCCTGAAATACAACGTGCCGCCGTCAACATTCATCTGAATCTCTAAAAGAAACCAAACCAAAAAACCGGCGGCGGTTCCCAGCAGAAGATACAGAACCTTTTTCAGTGTTTTCGTCATCTTTTCACTCCATCTTTCATTTTCTTACAAACAACGGAGAAGCGTTCCCTTCCGACACGGTCAATTCAATCTTTTCTCCCGCGGCGATGCTGAAATCGATGGTCCCCGAAATTCCGTTCCGTTTCCCCTCGAGCCTGTATCGTCCGGGGACAATCGTAAAATTCGTCAGATCCATCTCCCTGAGATCGGAGGAAACGATGCTGTATCCGGAGTCGGCGGAATCCGGATTTTTTTCATATGAATCAATGAGGTGCGACCCATTGATAGATACATTCAGGTTTTCCGTATTTCCCCGCAGGGTTATTTCCGCCGGGAGGGGTGCCAGGGCGGCTGAAAGCCTGAGTTGCCTGTTTTCCGGCCTTAAAAACAAGGCGTATTCTTGATCCAGATAACCGGAAGCCCTGACAAGAAAACTTCTTACTGTGCCGGAAAGGACCTCCATGGTCGAATCGAAGGGTACGAATCTGTTATCCGCATTAATAAAGATATCCGCTTCCTTCTCCAGAGTTTTTCCGTTGACAGCATCGTAAACATGTACTTCCACCTTCACCCTTCCCGCTTCGACCTCGGGGAAAACAATTCTCTCCACATGCTGTTTTAATAGAACGTCCTTCCGCTGACTATCGTAAGCCGGTAGAAAAAAGGAACTCCAGTAAACATCTCCGCTGAGGATAATTTTTATTCTGTATTGCCCCGACGGCAGGAACAGGGGAAGACTCGTATAGGTTTTATTTTCAGTATCACGGCTAAAAAGCTCAGGGAAGAGGGTAAGGGTATCCACCTCCGGAATATCCGCGGCATCGTCAATGAAAAGAACCGCTTCGGGGGCTCCTCCGGAAGTCTCCGCTTTAAGCGGGGGGACCCGCACTTCCAGACGGAACCGGCCGTGGGTATTGCCCTGAAAGAGAGGATGAAGCATGGTGCTGGTTATGAGAGCGAAGACTAGCAGCGCCGCACCAGCGGCAGCGCCTAGGGCGACGGTAAAGGCTTTAAAGACATTTCTTTTCCGCCGTATCCTGGGCAGAGGCTCTTTTTCCTCGACCAAGGAAGAAAGCAGCGCTTTCAGGGACTCCTGGTCGAAGGGTTTCAATAGATGTTCCAGCTTACGGATAAGGGCCTTCGAAGACTGCATGCGGTGCTTGATAGACGCGCGCATACATTTCCTCAGTATTCGGAGAAGAGAACGCTGTATATCCGGTACATATTTCTTGGGGTTTTTATATTTACCCTTCTGTTTAGCGTGAATCAGCTCGGGGCAGAAACCACCGGTAAAGGGCTGTTTTCCCGTCAGCATCTCATACGCCATGACTCCCAGGGCGTAGATGTCGGCCTTGGCGTCAACGTTCCGTGAATTTTGGAACTGCTCCGGAGCCATATAGGAAGGGGTCCCTAAGGTCATTCCTTCGCTGGTCAATCCCGAATCGGTGTCGTCGGAGGACGACGCTATCCCGAAATCCGCCAGTTTGATATTCCCGTCTTTCGAAAGAAGGATATTGGCGGGCTTGATATCCCGGTGAATAACCCCGCGTTCATGGGCGTATTCCAGCGCCTTGGCGGCATGAAGAAGGATATAAGCGGTAATCAAGGAATCGAGATAGCGCTGATCCTTTATCAGTTGCTCCAGGGATATGCCGTCAACATATTCCATTACGATGAAAAATGAGCTGCCTTGTTTGAAATGATCGAAAACCGTTACGATGTCGTCATGCTTGAAGTCCATTAAAATTCGTGCTTCTCGCTTAAAGCGCTCGGAAAAGGACGCCTTTCCGCGTAATGTGAGCTTCTTCAGGATGACCTGTCTGTTAAGCGTGGGGTGCAGAGCCTTATATACAGCTCCCATCCCTCCCCTGGCAATCAGGGAAACCTCACCGTATTTGTCTATTTTCTCCGGGTTTGCCGCCATAGATTACCCCTTCTCTTCTAGAGAGTATCGATTCTGACTATCTGTTCATCAGGATCAAATTCTCCGCCCCTGGATACAACCGCCGCGATATGGTTCACCGGGTTATTGATCTGTATATACCGTCCTTCGGCCCGCAGGGCATACAACCCTCCCGTCGGTCGGTGCCCCCCGAAACATATTGTACTCTCTTCACCGGGAAAAAAACTTTCCAGAGTGCCGGCAACACTGCCGGGTTCCGATACATCATTGTCGGTCCAGGTCAGACCATAAATGACGTCATCATCTTTATAGGCATCGATGATTTCCTCAACGGAGAAAACCCTGCTCGGTTCGGCATGGGTAACCAAAAATCCGTCTCCCTCAGCGACCAGGGGAAGCCTCTTTTCATAGCCGTACAGAACTTCAAAACATTCTTGACCGAGAAACAAGGTGCTCCAGTATTTGACCATTTCCCCTTCATTTACAAATTTCCTGAAGGGGTAATTACCCTCTCCCAATTCATTGGCGATATTTTCATGATTCCCTTTCAAAAAGAAAAAGTTTTCAGGATAGTGTATTGTTAAAAGCAGAATCATCTGCAGAAGTCTGAGATTGTCGGTCATCTCTTGATCCATAGCCTCCCGGTGTTTAAACCCGTCCAGAAATTCGTCATACGCATCGGACCACCTTTCCTTCACCGGAGCCTCGCCGTGGAAGGCATCACCCACACAGACGACATTTCCGCTTCCGATTTCGAGAAGATCGAGGAAGGATTCTTCATTCATTACAGATTGGGTGAGAGCATCAAAAAGAAGTCTTCGCCTCCCATGCAGATCCGGAAGAATGAGGGTCGGTACCGACCGACGAAGCCGAACCAACCCTCCCGGCAGACCCCGAAAGTCTGCCGGTCGTATCTTGGCCGGCAGACGTGTAAAGATATCCATACATTCCTGTAATTGGGTTTTCAATTCTCCGCCCCCGGGCGGCGCACCTTCATCCAGCAGCCGTCTCAACTGCGCCAGTAAAGCCGAAGTGGTTTCCATATTAAGGATTACTCACCCGAGATAATGGTGCGGTTTACTTCGGTAAAGTCCTCCGCCAGAATCTGCGTAACCTCCGATAAAAGCTCTTCTTCTTCCACCGCTTCCAGATCTTCCACAACCACAGCAATCATGTAGATAGGAGAACTGCTTTTTATCGGACCCTTGGAGAATTTTACACCCTCTCCAAGTTTGATAGGTCCTTCGACAACAGCGTCGTCAGACTCAGCGAATTTCGGGACATCTTCCCTCATACCGATGCTCGCATACGAAGCCTTGCGTTTTCCCCCGTCCATCGGACCTATATTCAACAAAGAACCCGAATAGGTCAGCAGAAGCAAACCGCCGCTTTCATCTTCCGGGTTGAATTCTTCCACCGCTTCCATATTTCGGGTTGACAGCTGATGAATAAAGGCATCTTCCTTCTCTTTCCATCCCTTGGCGAGGATTTCCAGAGCTTCATCATCATCGGCTACTTTGATCGATTGTCTCAATCCCTTGATGTGATCAGCTACTTTGGAATCTAATTGTTCAAAATATGCACCCATTCTGTTTCCTCCATAAACGAAAAAGGTATACCCATTTTCCAAAAAAAACCAAAAAAATCGGAAAAAAATGAAAAACGGGTATATACTCTACTCTAGTAACGGTTCTAAAAAGGAGGCACTATGGCTTTTAAAGATCTGCCGATGGAAATACAAAAACATCTGGAGGCTCTGGTAAAGGTTCTCCCCGAAAGAGATGAAAACGCCCTGGAACTGTATGCCGGTGTGTGGGAAAAAAAGGAAGCTCTGTTTCGCAGTCAAATTTCCGCCCTGGATATGGATCTGGTCGATAGAATCGATCCCTATGAGGGGAACGGCATCCTGCTGCTCACCAATTCCGGATCGTTATTAAGCCTCACTCCAGGGAAGGATGAGAGAAGTCTTGAATACTCCAGTATAAAACTTCGCACGGATGTTCCTGATATTATCATCGATAAGATTTCAAAGCTTCCTCAGATGATTGAGTTGGGCAAACCCGTTGTTTTCCCCGAAGGGAAGATAAGCAAGACCAGTCCTGTACACCTCATCGCGATATGCGCCCATGCCATATCCCCTGACGAACAGGAGAAACGGGTGCGTGAAGCAACCATTTTCCTCACTAACGGTTTTATGAAACTCAACAGAACTCTTCATATCGATCCTTCATCGGTACCGGATCAGTATACAATGAAGAGCATGCTCCGATACGTCGCCAAAAAGAACGATATGAAAGCAAACGATGTGAAGCGTATACTGGACGATTTTCTCTACCTGATAGAAACAGGCCTGTGTCTCGAGGAAACGGTTCCCCTGGGAAAAATAGGGCGATTCTATGTCAAAAAAAAGGAAGCTCAGAAAGCCCGGGTAGTAAAACATCCCTCCACCGGGAAAGAAGTGATGGTCGAAGCGAAACCGGCTGTTCTTACACCGAAGGTCTCTTTTTCAAGCTATCTGAAAGACAAACTGTCCGAATTGCCGACGGAGGATGAGACCCTACTGCAGTAAGGACAACTCCCGGGGCGACCGGCCGGTGACGGTGACGGTGCTTCCTTTATAAAACACAGCATTGTATTGTATCCCCTCGAATATAAAATTATAATCAGAATATAATCTATAAGGAGGCCCCTATGAAAATCCGATGGCTTGGACATGCGGCATTTCTCCTGAAAGGAGACAATCTCAGGATAATTACCGACCCTTACGATCCCGATGTTACCAATCTGAAACCAATCGTGGAATCCGCAGACGTGGTTCTGCGGAGCTCCGGAGACGACAGAGCCCACTGCTTTGTTGATACGATTCCTCCGGGCTACCGGCTGCTGACTGCAACCGATTACATCGAACCCGGAAAAGATTGCGAAAAAGTGGGGAACACGAATTTTTTCTTCATGCCTTCCCGGGAAAGTTTGATTCACAAGGAGGTGCCCAGAGACAACGCTTTTTACCGTTTCGAACTGGAGGGAATCCGGATTGCACATCTGGGAGATGTTGGCAACCGCCTTTCGGACAATCAACTCTCGTTTCTGAGAGGAACAGACATTCTCCTGGCGCTGACGGGAGGACCACCGACGATAAGCTTGGACGACCTGATGTACGCGATAGGGATAATTAATCCGAAAGTTATCATTCCCATGCACTTCCGGATACCCGGACCTACGTTTTCCATGTTTCCCATTGAACGCTTTATAAAGTATTTCGAGGATAAAAGGGTGGTACGGGTAGGAAGCCCGGAAATCGATTTCACCAAGCCCAACCTCCCGGACGAAACCAAAGTGTTTATCCTGGATCCGGCTAAGAAACCTAGGTAGCTTCGTCCGCAGCGTCCCACAGTTCACGGCAGTATTCCAAGGAGTCCACGTCAGCGTCTTCGGGCAATGTTATCAGCATTTTATAACCTATTCGGCGAAGCGCTCGTAAAAAGGGTACATAATCATAGCTGTCATTCCGCCGGGGGGCAAGCCTTCTTCCGTCCTGAACCAGGGGGTTTTCCATCTGCACATGGGTGATCAGACGCGCGTATCTTTCGAATTCTTCCGTTTTCAGACCAATTTCAGAAAGCTCCCGGAGGCTGATCATGGAGGAGAGATTTTCTTTTCCAACCAGGGGAAGAAAATCAGCCATTTCTTCCATTGAATTAAGAAAATTGGTTCGTCGGGGACCAAGGGGCTCTACCAGGACGGTAATACCGAAGTTTTCTGCAATTTCACAGAGCAGGTAGAGGAACTGCAGCACCTGTTCCTTTACCAGACTCACATCGCCCTCCAGCGGCAGTATCCGGGCTCGCCCGTCACTCCAGGTGAGTTTTTCGCATCCCTGAGCGGCGGCACTCCGGACCGCCTTTTTCAGATACTCCGTCCAGACATAGATATTAAACCCCATCTGGGTTACCCGGGCATCGGGAGGCAGGGGCGATGAACAGACCTCCGGAATAACGACGCCCTGTTTCCGGAATTCCTCACCAGAAGTCATAAGAAACTCAATCGTCGGCTGAAAGCGATCAAAACCATCGGAGACCGCGCGTTTCACATCGGCAAGGTTTTCCACCATCTTTGCCCAGAGTATGCTCATCCACAGTCCCTCTCTTTTCCCCAGGAGTTCATTTCATCTGTCCCAGATTTACCAGAGCCTCCAGAGCAAGAATGTAGCTCTTCTTTCCTAAGCCTCCGATCACTCCGATACACACCGGAGCGATGACCGATGTATGACGGAACTCTTCCCGGGCGTGAACGTTTGAGATAAACACCTCCACACAGGGCAGCAGCATGGCGCCCACTGCGCTGCGCAGAGCATAGCTGTAATGGGCCAGGGCCCCGGCGTTTATAATAACCCCCTCGAATTCGTCGGGGGCTTTCTGAAGACAGTCGATAATTAATCCCTCGCTGTTGAACTGTTTACACTCAACACCGACTCCAAGTTCGTCAGCCCGGGCATGCAGGCCTTTATGTATATCCTCCAGGGAACCTTGGCCGTAAATGGAGGTCTTGCGCGTTCCGAGAAGATTGAGATTCGGTCCGGAGACCACCAGGAATTTTCTCTTTTTCAAGACATCACTCCTCTCCATCCACCACTAAATAAGCCAGGGGTCAAAGCGTTCTTCCATCAAGGCGCGAAGGGCCAGGATATATCCGTGAGCACCGAGACCGCAAATTTGACCGATGCATACGGGAGCTATCATCGAAATATGGCGAAAGGGTTCCCTTTTAAAGATATTCGATATATGCACTTCCACCGTAGGAACCTGGGCAGAAGATATGGCATCCCGGAGGGCGATGGAATAGTGGGTATAAGCACCGGCGTTGAGAATGATGCCGTCAATCCTGCCCCGGCATTGCTGGATATAGGTAACCAGTTCCCCTTCGGTGTTGGACTGAAAGAATTCGACCTCCACATTCAGCCGTTCGGCTTCTTTCTCCACCTCGGCATTGATGTCCGCCATGGATTTCCCGCCGTAAATGCCGATTTCCCGGAGCCCCAGCATATTCAGATTGGGTCCATGGATCACGGCCACGTGTTTAGCCACGTATGTCTCTCCTTCATTCACACCGAACGGTTTGTAGACTTCCTTGAGATCATATATACTTTTTTATGAACGTACAAGCTATGCCGGCTGATTAGAAAGCTGCATCTCGATGGGCATAAAAATACCGGCAGTTATGGTTTCATACTGGTGCCAGGGATAATTCCCGTGTTCATCGTACATAGGCCGATGGGTCCCGCCCGGAGCCATTGTTTCTTCAAGATAGAGGGACTCAAGATCCTGGTGAAGATACTGCTGCATTTTTCCGAGCCCCACAATCTGCGTATGGACCTCCTTGAACACTTCTCCACCCCAGTGGGACTTATGAAGCCCGACATTCAGGGGAACTGTGTCGGCATAACACATATTGACGGCAACGTCGCCTCGCCGAATCTTTTCAGTCCGCCAAAGAGCAACTCCCCGATGACGTTCTTCCTTGGTGGCATCATAAGCCAGAGTCCATGTTTCCTTAATCTGTCTGAAAAGCTCATCCAAGTCTTGATTACACTCATAATCCTCTATCAATAGGCTCCGTTTAATATTATGTATCTTTATCTGTGTAACAGCGACGGACTGAAAGAAGGAAATTCCCTGTCTTTGAATTCGTACCGGTTCTTCGGAAAGGTTAACGAGAATAGACTTCTCTGCAACCTCATATTCATTCTCATCTAGAAGATACTTTACGGTAAAAAAAGGTTCGGCAAAACCGAGTAATTCAATACTCATATTAAAGCTCCATATGCCCGGATTCATCTGATTCTATAAGTTTCTTCAAATATAGAAAGGTACCGGCATTTACGTAGTGCAACGGAATACTGAGAGAAAGGTTTTTCAGTTGTTCATCCATCAATCCGAAGGGAATCTGCCCCATAAGGATACAGTCCTGCCCCTTCTTTTCCAGCCTTCGCATATCACCAATGACCATTGCATCATGCTCGTCAAACCTTCCCTGATTGAAAAGATCCAGAGCTCCGTAAGTATTGGAAAATTCACAAACCACTTTTTTACGGAATTTCTCTTCCCGTCGTTTAACTTCTTCTTTAATATGAGGAACAGAATAGGGCGTGGTATTTATGATCCCGACCTTCTTATAATTCTTTATGACTGTATCAAGGACAATGCCGTCCAGTTGTACGAAGGGAACTGAGACTACCCGGGCGGCATATTCCGTTGCTCGGGGCATGAGACTGCAACAGGAGACAATAACCAGGCAGCCGGCTCGTTCCAGTTCTTTACCGAAATTTGCCCATCTGAGCATATTGCCGGATGGCGTGACCCCCGGAGGAAATTTGAAATTTTCTATCTTTACGTAGCCGTTATACATATGAACCGGAACGACTTCAGGAAGATACTGTTTTACAAAGTAATCAACCATTCCTATGGTGGGTGGAGTTGTGTGAATAAACCCCACATATAGTTCTTCTTTATCCATATTCGTGTTTGGTTTCTCCATCCCGAATTATTCTTTCGGCCATTCGAAAAATTCAACGAGACCTATATCTTTATGACGGAGAAAACAAATCTTGTTCTTCTGAAACACACCATTTGTTACAGGCTCATGAATGGCATATTCCCCGGATGCTATAAGGTTATCTACCATTTTTACAATGTCGTCCACATCGTAGCAGATATGATGCAGTATAAAGGGCTCACTGGTTCCTTTCAGAGCTTCACTGACAAAGGAGGGTTCAGACGTATCCGCGGTAGCCATAATTTCCACAATAAGATCGTTAAGCTGGACCCGTTGGACATACATGTTCTTTGGCTCATGGTGTTTAATTTCAGGATGGTATTTTGTATACCCCATTGCAAGGAATGCCTGTATTGCTCCTTCTATATTTCTCGCTGCGAATCCTAAGTGATTCATTTTCACATTTTTCCTCCTATAATTTCCTGCATGACTTTATTCATTATCTCATTTGGTTCTTCCTCACCGGTCATAAGGGCAAATCCTTTAATTCCCTGGTTAACAACCATGCCGATCCCGTTCATGACAGCGCATCCTACCTCCTCGGCATCCCGGAGCAGCCGTGTCCGGGGCGGGTTGTAGGTGAGGTCGCAGACAAAGAGTTCCCTGTAGAGATTCTTTTTTTCCACGGGGGTCGCCTCCGTATCGGGGTACATCCCTAATCCTGTGGCGTTTATCAGCACGGTAGATGTTTTAATAAGTTCAGGAATATCGGGTCTGGAAAATTCGATATACTCGGCGCAGGGTCTGATTTTGTGGTTGATATCCTCCGCCAGGGTTGAACTGGCCTTCTCAAACGAATCGACGATATAAATCTTTTTCGCCCCCCGGAAAGCCAGGGTCGAACTAACGGCCCGGGAAGCTCCTCCGGCACCGAGGATTAAAAAGGTTTGTTCTCCAAGGTCCATCTTTGTCTCATCAAGGAGGGACTGAACAAAACCGATCCCGTCGGTATTGTACCCCTTGAGGACTCCGTCTCGTACGGTAACAACGTTAACCGAGCCGATTTTTTCAGCCAACCCGTCCAGCTCGTCGAGATACTCAAGGATTTTTATCTTATTCGGCTTTGTTACATTGAAACCCACGTAATGCATACAGCGAATGGCCTTTACGATAGTCTCGAGATTCTCGTTTCCCACCTCGATGGGGAAATAGAGATAGTCCAGACCAAGGCGGTGAAAAGTCTCGTTGAACATTCGCGGAGCGAACGTTTGACCCAGGGGATCCCCCAGAAGACTGATAAGCTTTGTATGAATGGTTATCACGTTATTCTCCATTATGCTACAACCCTCCACTTAAGGGCCAAACTTATCGTACATACCCGAAAAGCCTCGGCAACAGTAGTGTAATCGGCTCGATATAGGTGGTCATGAGCAATACGACAATCTCGATGGCAAGGAAGGGTAATACCGCCTTCGAAAGGCGTTCGATGGTGATCTTCCCGATTCCCACGGCTACAAAAAGACACAGGCCTACCGGAGGAGTAATTAAGCCGATCATGAGGTTTAACACAACGACTGCCCCGAGGGTAATGGGATGAATGCCGAAAGCCGCGGTAATTTTTATGAGAATCGGAACGGTCAGGATCATCGCCGCCGTTCCTTCCATAAATGTCCCGAGGACAAGAAGGATGACATTTATCAGCAATAATAATACGGCCGGACTACTGACGGTCTCGGCGACAAAGGCCGTTAAGCGCTGGGGAACCTGCTGGGTTGCCAGCACCCAATTGAAAATATTGGAGCAGGCAATGACCAGAAACACTACTCCTGTTGTTTTCGCGGTGGTAACGAAAGCTTCCTTCAGGTTTTTTATATTGAGTTTTTTGTATACAAAGAAACCGATTATCAGGGCGTAGACTACAGCTACCCCCGACGCTTCGGTAGCGGTAAAGATGCCCCCGAGAATCCCGCCCAAAATAATAAGAGGCATAAAAAGAGGAACCAGGGCTGTAAGAAAAGCGCTGAACATTTCTTTTATGGTGGCCGCCCGTTCATTCTTGGGATAGTCTCTTTTAACGGAAATCCAGTAGGCAACCCCCATGAGACCAAAACCAAGCAGGATACCCGGTATCAGTCCCGCGAGGAAAAGTCCCGCCACCGAGGTTCCGCTGATCAGCCCGAACACCACCATAGGAATACTCGGAGGAATGATGGGGCCAATTACAGAAGAGGAGACGGTAACGGCACAGCTGAAATCATTATCATACCCCTGCTCGTTCATGGTCGGAATAAGCATGGAACCTATGGCCGATGTGTCCGCCACCGCGGAACCGGTGATTCCGGCAAAAAACATGCTCGTTACAATATTGACGTGCGCCAGGCCTCCCTTGAGGTGACCGACCAGTACATCAGCGAACTTTACAAGTCTGGTTGTAATTCCGACCACATTCATCAATTCCCCCGCAAGAATAAAGAACGGGATTGCCATGAACGGAAAGGAGTCGATTCCGGTGAATAACCGCTGAGCAATAAGAGTCAGAGGGATATTACCCTCTACAAGGAGGAAAGCCAGGGAGCCGATTCCCAGACTGAAGGCAATCGGTACTCCGATGAGGAGTGTAAAAATAAAAACAGCAACTCCAATCCACATGATGTCCTCCGGAACTCAGATCTACTCCTTCGACTCGCCGCCGAAGAGAAAGAGATAAAAAACATGAAGTATCATAAGAGCCGAACCCAGGGTTACCGAGAAATACGGGATGTACATGGGTATCTGTAAAGCGGTTGACTTCTG
>JAFGDJ010000039.1 GCA_016932135.1 Spirochaetales bacterium
TCGCTGTTTTCCAGATACAGCACCGATTTATCGAGGCTTTTCGCGTCCGCCTCCACCAGGTGGGTGCCTCCGATGACCGCGTAGAGGGGCTTCTTCAACAGGTTTCTCACCGTGTCGAGCATGTTCTTTATCCCGGGATGGGAGCAGCCTACAATAGCCACCACCCCCAGGGGACTGTCTACCGCTACTAGAACCTCGTCATTGAAGCGGTCCGTCTCAAAGGACCCGTCTACCAGGATTTTGAAACGGGAATTAATGACTTCATCGTCATGGACCCTGGGAAAACCGGTGATCACGTACACTCCGGGAAGAATTTCTATTGACCCTTTACCCACCGTTCTGTGGGTGATTCCCGCTTCAGCAAGAAACCGGGGATCGAAATTGTTCCCCAGGTATTCGTAGGAACCGCCCCGGAAGGCATATTTTTCAACGAAAAAGCCTTCGCCGGTGATAAGCTCGAAATCATGGGTCAGGGGGACTAAAGAACGCAGGCCGCCGGAATGATCGTAATGTCCGTGGCTGAGGATGACATGTTCCAGGTTGGAAAGATCGATACGCAGCTGGACCGCGTTCTCGATAAAAGCGCCGGATTGTCCGGTGTCGAAGAGCAGCTTGTGTCCGTCCTTTTCTATATAAAAGGAAATGCCGTGTTCGTGTTTCAGGGCAAGATGTTCTCCCGGTGTGTTTTCAATGAGGGTGGTGATTTTCAATGACATGCTGACTCCTTGCCGGTTATTCGGCTATGTCGCCGCCTTCATGGACTGGCGGATTTCCCGCAGGGCTTTCGAGAGGTGTTCGGTCATCTCCATTTCCGCCGCCGCGGAATTGTGCTGTTTAATGGCCTCCAGTATTCTTTGATGTTCGCCGATGGTCTTCTGAATTCGGCCGGGAACATGGAGGCTGGAAATCCATCCTTCCGGAAGGGATTTTGTCATAGTCTTCATGAGAAAATGGAGGGTCCGGTTTTTAGTTGACCGGGCGAGGAGTTCGTGGAATTCTTCATCCGCTTTGATGAGTCCCGCCGTATTACCGTCTTCCGCGTGGAGGATAAAATCCTGGATGACCGCTTCCATCTTGCTGATATCCTCTTCATCCGCTTTCTCCGCCGCATAGCCGGCGGCTTTCGGGTCCAGGATAAGCCGCATTTCGAAATGCTCAAGGATTGTCGGTTCATTCTCCTTCAGCCAGTTGGTGAAGGCTTCGAACTCCTTTACCTTGGTATCGCAAAGGTAGATCCCCTTGCCATGCTTGACCGTAACGTAACCGTTGGCTTCGAGAATCCTCACCGCTTCCCTGACGGATGAACGGCTGACTTGCAGTTTCGTGGTAAGCTGGTTCTCCGAGTAGAATTTATCTCCCTGTTCGAATCCGTCTTTTTCGATCATGTTTTTAATTGCTTCGATGACTTGTTCCGAAAGCCGGACTTTCTTGATCGGTTCCATATTGCTCCTTTTGTTGTATTCTCAGTAGATGTCTAGATGTCTGACAAGTTTTAGTGTAAACCCCTTTCCCTGAGCTGTCAACACTTTTCTACTGTCCCCCACCATGGACCCGGCGTAACCTAAAAAGAGCTTGCTTAATTCCTCTGGTGGGGTACAATGCAAGGCATGAATAGTGTAATCCTTGGTCTTGTACCTCTGGTTGTAAGTATTTCCTTTTTTATCCATTGGGCATGCATAAGGCATCTTTCCTCTTCCGCCGAACGGCTGCCGTACTGCCGGCCTGCCTATATGGCCTTCAGCGTCCAGCTGCTGCTCTACGGCTGGGTGTTGTTCTTTGCCGGCGGTGTGGGGAAGGGCGGGCATCCCGCTGTTCTTTTGGCCGCGGCGGCCATGACCTTTTCCTCCGCCGGGGATTTCTTCAATCTGCAGTTCCCCCGGGTTACGAAGAAACTGGGGGAGACCCTCTTTCACGGCATTCTCTGTTTCGCCGCGGCTCAAGGTTGCTATATCCTGGCCTTGTTCTCCCTGGTCTCTCCGGGTGAACTGATCTCGGAAGGCTTTTTTCTTCCTCTGTTGGCGGCTTTAGTGATTGTTCCTGCCTTGCTTTTCCGCCTGCGGGTGTATAACCCGTCCCGGCCGAAGAACATCATGTATGGTGCTTTTTTTTACGGCTTCATCCTGGGAGCCATGGCGGCTGTAGCGGTTTCCGCTTTTCTTGCTCGCGGCATACTTTACGCGCCGGCGGCCGCCGGCGCGCTGTTCTTTTTACTTTCCGACGCGGTGATGGGGGAAACCACCGTGCACGGCCGTCATCCGGTCCACGAATTTCAGATCCCCTGGATAACCTACCTGATTGCCCAGGGGCTGCTGTTATTCGGTATTACCCTGGCCGCGGGGTAGGGAATACCGGCGGAGTATCCTAAAGAGACGGTCCTTCAAGATACCTTGTAGTCGTACCCTTTTCATCAACCAGAGAGAATCGGGCTATCATGTTTTTCAGTTCCAGGGCCTGACTGGATAATTCTTCCGCGGCCGATGCGCTCTCTTCAGCGCTGGCCGTATTGGCTTGAGTGATTTCCTCCACCTGTTCCAGGCCGGTATTGATCTGGGCTATACCCTGGGCCTGCTCCCGGCTGGCGTGTTCAATCTCTTCGAGAAAGGCGGCGATCTTTGTTGAATCACTGACAATCTGCTGTAACCGGTCAGCCACCGCTGAAGCTGCTAGATTGCCGTCTTTTATGTTATCCGCGGTTTCGTTCACAATAACGGAGGTTTCCTTCACGGCTTCCGCGCTTTTGTTTGCCAGATTCCGAACTTCTTCAGCCACGACCGCGAAGCCCTTGCCGTACTTTCCCGCCCTGGCTGCCTCTACATTGGCGTTCAAGGCTAAAAGATTAATCTGAAAGGCAATATCGTCGATCACCTTAACCACTTTCTTTATTTCATCGGCGGAAGAATTTATCCTCTCCATGGTGGCGGAGAGATCGGTCATTTTATCGTTCCCCGCGTTGGCGTTTCCGGTGGCCTGTTTTGAAAGGTTGTTAGCTTCGGCGGCTGTCTGAGCGTTGTGTTTTGACTGGCTGTCGATCTCCGTGAGAGACGAGGATATCTCTTCCAGGGAACTGGACTGATCGGTGGCGTCTTTGCTGAGAGCTTGACTTCCCTCAGCGATCTGGCGGGATCCTGCCGTGACCTGTTCAACCGCCTCATCAACCATCCGGAGAAGATCGTTCAAAGACCGAACCATATCCTTCAGGGAAAGGCCGAGCTGATCCCTTTCCGATGAGATGGTTACGTCCACCCTTAAATCGCCCCTGGCGATGGCTTTTGATATTTCCACTTTCTCGCGCTGATATTCAATCAGCTTGGTAAAGGCCTGAGAGATCGCTCCTAATTCGTCCTTCCTCCCTAACACTTTATTCATTAATCTGCGATCCATACCGGTTATTTCGATATCTCCTTCCGCCAGTTTTTCCGCCCCATCATTGAGCAGTGAAATAGGCGATGAAATATTCCCCGCTATAATGAAAACAAATACTTCAAGAATGACCAGAACTCCGATAAGAATGAAAACCATCATGAGCCGCAGATCCCGAAGATAGGGCAGCAGTTCGTCCGAGTATGTTCCCGCGACGATAATCCAATCCATGGGTTCGAAATATTTATAGCGGATGGATTTTTCTGTAACTCCCTTCATGCCGGGCCTGTCGTCTTCCATCAGCAAGGTTACCCAGCCTTCCTTTGTTTCACTCATATGCCGGATATATTCGTTTCCTTCGGCGTCCTGCTTGTCCAGGATCGATTTCCCTTCCAGGTCCGAATGGATAATAACTTTCCCGGTGCTGTCCATAATATAAGGCACTCCTGTCCGGCCGATGGAGAAAGAGAGAATCTTGTGCCTGAGAATATCCAGATCACTCTGTTTCACCCCGACAAACAGTACGCCGACTATGTTTTTCTCCCGATCCACTATCGGTTGATAGGCGGTTATATACCAATCGGTAACGACAAAAGCCCGCCCATAAAAGGTTTCCCCCCGCATGACCGTTTTGTATACTTCTGAATCGGTAGAAATATAGGTTCCCAGGGCTCTTGTCCCGTCGGTATTCAACACGCTGGTAGAGATTCGAAGCAAGCCTTCCGGGATGACCTGAAAAATCGTACTGGTGCCGCCGCACAGTGAAGAAACCCGGTCCACCACTTCCGTGTTACCGGCAACCGGTTTGCCTTCCAAGGTCATGACCGGAATTCTGCTTGTCGTTTTGGCATGGGTTATCTGGTTTTCGATATTCATATCAATGAAGGTATCCTTGTCCATAGACACATTGCCGCGGATAAAGTAGTCGGCAACCTTCAGGTTATTTTTCACCGTGGTTTGATTGATCTCGAAAGAAGTGGCGGCGATATGGTAGATCCCTTCGCTGATATTCTCCAATTCGATGATCATTTGTTCATCAATGACTCTGTTGGTGGAAGAATACAGATAGACACCTAGCCCGATGAAAAGGATGATGCCCACGATTCCCAGGGAAAAAACCATTTGTCTTTTGATGCTTTTGAATTTCATTTTGCGCTCCTGATTTTTTATTCCGATATAAAGAGTGAATATATTTACTCTAGGTAAAGTATGAATAAAAAAAATCATTTACGCAAAAAATTTATTGTAAATAATAAAAAAAATATGGGATATCTGTGAACTTCGCCTCCACTAGGAATAAAGAATCTTTCCAGGAATAAAGCAGCAGAAATTTGCGGATTTATTTTTTTTTTACCTACAATACTTGGGGGGTGTTGGATGGGAAAGAAGCTCTTCCTTCGATGGTTCTTTGTTGTTCTCCTCTTTCTGCCTCTTATTCCGGTCTTCAGCCAGGATTCGGCTTCTTTGGAAAAAACATACAAGGTCCTGGTCCTCCACCCGGCCCTGGAAGTGGGGGACTGGCCCAATGAGTTCAATACCGGGTTGTATAAGAAAATTTCCGGTCAGCAGGAAATCAATATCGGCATTATCTTTGAGTATCTTGGACTGGAACTGATCCCCAAGGGCATCTCTGAAGAGAGGATTATCGAAGACCTTCGAAACAACGCCGGGCTTATTCAACCGGATATCGTTATCTCGGTTTTCCCTGGGGTACATTCACTTATAATTGCCCACGGGGACGAGATCTTTCCGGAGATACCGAAGATTTTTGTCCCGACTATCGGCCCCCAGTTTGAGGCGATTAACAGCCTGTCCGATTCATATATTATTAAGAGTTCTTCGGAATTCGCGATGCGCCAAACCCTGGAGCATATTGTCACCCTTTTCCCCA
>JAFGDJ010000040.1 GCA_016932135.1 Spirochaetales bacterium
CCATGGTAGGCGAATTCAAGTTTATGCCTGTAGTGATCTTCCAAAACACCCTGAGAAACCATGAATTCCCCGGGAATATTGGCCAGGTATACCAGGGTTATCCCCTTCCCGTAAGCGGGATGGTCCCGCAAAGTACGAAAAAGGATGCTTTCGGCAAGCACCCCATTGGTCTCCGGGCGCAGGTACAGCACCACGTCTCCGGCTCCGGAAAGGTAATCGGCCTTCGAGAAAGGAATCAACACCTTGGGCAGTCCACCCTGTTCTTTCATCGCCACAAAGGAAAGTATAATAAAAAATCCGTATCTCTGCATGGGTGGAAACGGATTATACAAAAAAAGTGTAAAAGGAGTATAAAGAGAATTGAAATAACCTCACCACGGCGGTATCTTGAAAATATGAAAAAGAAGCGGTACCTGGATCTGAAATACATCATTCCCCTGGTGCTGGTATCGGCCGGCCTGTTTTATTGGTTCGGCAGCACCCTGGGGGCGGAAGAAAAAACCGGAACCGAAATCAAACCACCGGTGGTGGTTACCACGCCGGCTTACGGCAGCCTGGAAAGAGTGTTCCGTCTAAACGGTTATGTGGAGGCGGAAACTACCTTGACTGTTCTCCCCAGGATCAGCGGCAGCCTGACGGAGCTCTCTGTTCAAGTGGGTGAAGCGGTTCAAAAAGGCCGACTGTTAGCCGAAATAGACTCAGAACCCTACAGCCTGACCCTGCAGCAGGCGGAAGCCGCTTACCTGGCGGCAAAATCTACCTTCGAACGGTTGGAACGACTGTATGAATCTCATTCAGCCAGCAAGCAGAGTTACGACGACGCCAAGGCCCAGTATGAAGCCTATAAATCCCAATATGAACTGGCCCGGCTGCAATACAACTACACCAGAATCACTTCTCCCATCGACGGAGTCGTTCTCGCAAGGCATACCTCCGCCGGGTCCCTGGTGGCTCCCCAGGTTCCCATCGTTACCATCGGCGATCTTTCCAGCCTGGTTATCCACGCCCGGGTTCCCGAAAGATACTTCAGGAATTTTTACGGCAACACCGAGGAACTGGAAATCAGCGGGAATGTCCCTGCGGCGGGAAACACGATTTTTCAGGGAAAGATAAAAACCCTTTCCCCCTATATCTCTCCTGAAACAAAAAGCTTTGAAGTCACTATCCAACTTTCCGGTGACACATCCATGATCCGTCCGGGAATGTTTATCCGCCTGACCTTTCAGATAGACCGGATGGAAAACATCCATTATCTCCCCTTTGCCGCCATAACCGGGCAGGGAGACCTCTGGTATGTGGACAGGGAAACGGAAACCGCAGGGAAAATACGAATAGAACCCGATTACAGTAACGACGAATATTTCATGGTGCCGGAGGAATACGCAGGGTACGCCTTCATCATAGAAGGACAGCATTTCCTGCGGGAACACCAGGCCGTCAGGATCGTGTCGCAGCGAGAGATGTAAGGATGAAGGTCTCCGATTTTTCCATCAAACATCCGGCAATTATCACCATCCTCCTGATAGCCGTTTTCGTTTTCGGCTTGCTGTCCTTTATCGGGCTGAAGCAGGAACTCTTTCCTCCCATCCAACTGCCCAGTGTTCTGATCGTCACCACCTATCCGGGGGTGGGACCGGAAGACATAGACACCCAGATAACCTCGGTCATCGAAGACAGTGTATCAACCTTAGCCGGTGTGTCTTCCATCACCTCGGTATCGGAAGATTCGGTCTCTACGGTTACGGTGGAATTTGAATACGGTGAGGACATTGATCTCAAACTGCCTTCCCTGCGGGAACTCCTGAACGCTTCATTATCGGATCTGCCCGAAGGGTTGCCCCAGCCGCCGATGATTTTCAAGATGGTCTCTAATTCCATGCCGGTGTTCTCCACCTCGGTGGAAAGTTCTACCGACCGGGAAGTGTTGAGCGATTTCGTGGATGAACGGGTAGTCCCTTTTATTGCCCGGATCCCCGGAGTATCCCAGGTGCGAGTCAGCGGCAAAGGCAGCCAGGTGGTGGAAATCCGCCTGCGGCTGAGTCAGCTGGAATCCAAGGGGATTCCCGTGCTGGATATCTACGAACTCCTGCGGTACAGCAACATTTCCTTTCCCGCGGGAACCACCATCTTTCGGGGAAACGCCCTGCAGGTCCGAACCCTGGGGGAATTTAACGATCTGGAAGAAATCGAAAACCTGGTAGTGGCTTTTAAGGACAACACCTACCTTACCCTCAAGGATGTGGCCGACGTGCAGGTGGTACAGGAGAAACCGGAAACCTACACCCTGGACGGCGAAAAGGAAATCCTGCTGATCGATGTCTTCCGGCAGGAGGGAGCGGACTCGGTAAAGATCATCCGGCGGCTGAGAGGCGTTTTACAGTCGATAGAAGAGGAAACCGGCGGCACAGTCAGTTTCCGAACCCTGGCAGATGAAGGACAGGATGTCCGCCTGGCCATAAGCTCGGTACAATCCGCCGCCGTGTTCGGTGCTCTTCTGGCGGTACTGATTCTCTTCTTTTTCCTCCATAATACCCGGACCACCCTGATCATCGGCATATCCATACCCCTGTCCCTGCTCATAGCCTTCGCCCTGATGTATCTGAAGGGGCAGTCTTTGAACCTTATGACCCTGGGAGCCTTGACTCTGGCCATCGGCATGATCGTGGACTCCTCCATCGTGATTCTGGAAAACATCCACCGGCACTATCAGTCCGGTCTTTCTCGGAAAGAAGCCGCTTCCAGGGGAGCCGCGGAAATGGCTGGGGCGGTGATCGCGTCCACCACCACCACGGTTTCGGTTTTTCTCCCTCTGCTCTTCACCCGGGGAATTACCGGGATTATTTTAAAAGACGCCTCCTGGACAGTGATTTACGCCCTCTCCGCGTCCCTCCTGGTCTCGGTGGTGGTGGTTCCCTATCTGTCGGCCCTCCTATTGAAGAAAGAATCCGCCGGACCCCCGGTAAAAACTTCTCTGGCCGGATTATCCGAAGGAATGATCCGTGGCCTTTCCGAAGCCTACGAAAAAGCCCTCTCCTGGTCTCTGAACAACCGGCCGTTTGTCTTTTTTATCGCGGTACTCCTCCTGGTTATATCAGTGCCGGCGGCGGATTTCCTCGATTTCGAGTTTATCCCCAGCACCGACATGAATGAAATTCTTTTGGAAATAGAAACACCCCCGGGGTACACCCTGGAGAAAACCCGGGAAAAAACGGAGATTCTGGATAACCGGATTCGCTCCCTGGTGCCGGAACTGGAAGCGGCGGTCTACTATGTGGGGCAGAAAAACAGCCTGGGGCTATCCAGTGCCAAGAACCGCTGTTATGCCAGGCTTCGGCTGGTAAAACATTCCGAACGGTCCCGGTCGGTACACCGGATCGTGCGGCTGCTGCAGGAAACCCTACCGGCGGAAATTCCCGACATGAACATTACCGTCAAAAACGGCGGGCTGGACGCCCTGATGGCTATCGTTACCGGCGGTTCGGGGTTCATGATCGAACTGACCGGCAGCAACCTGGCCGAACTGATCCTGGCGGGAGAATCGGTGGAAAACCTGATGAAACAGGATCCGAATATCCTGAAAACCGAAAGAACCGTGGGGTACGACCGGCAGGAGGTCATCACCGATCTGTCGTTGGATTATATGGGAAACCTGGGGATAACGGCCTACGAAGCGGCTGTTACCGGGCGTATCGTCTTTAACGGTATGGAGGCGGGAACCTTTCGAGGTGACGGGTCTAATCATACCATCCTGTTGAACTCCGACGTCACGGGGAAAGAGATTAACGACGATATCCTCAACGCTTTGACGTTGAAGACCCGGGGCGGGCAGATTGTATCCTTCTCCAGCTTTGCCGACCTGAAAACCGAACCGGCGGTATCTTCGATCCATCGGTCCAATAAATCTCTCTCCTTGATCATCACCGGACACCTTTCCGGCGGCAACACCCGGGACACCTCCCGGAGGATCCGGAACGCCCTGGAAGACCTCCGGCTGCCCCCGGGAATCACCTGGTCGACCACGGGAAGCCAGACGGAGATGATACAGTCCTTTCTTTCCCTTCTGGCGGCTTTGGGGATATCGGTGTTCCTGGTGTACATGGTCATGGTTATCCAGTTCGAGCGCTTCATCCAGCCCCTCATCGTCATGGCGGCGGTGCCCTTCACCTTTATCGGTGTGGTGGGGAGCCTCCTGGTGTACGGAACCACCTTAAACATCGTCTCCTTCATGGGCATTATCGCCTTGGGGGGGATCGTGGTGAATAACGCCATCGTTATGATCGACTATACTAACCTGCTTCGCCGGGAAGGCAAGGCCGACCTCCATGAGGCGGTGCTGAAAGGTGCCGGCTCCCGGCTGAAACCCATCCTCATGACTACCCTTACCACTGTTTTGGGGGTTATCCCCATGGCTTTGGGCTTCGGTGAGGGTGCTGAAATTTACGCTCCCCTGGGCCAGGCCATTTCAGGGGGCCTGGTGTCTTCTACCCTGATAACTCTGTTTTTGATTCCCACCCTGTATTACACGGTGGAAAAGCGAATCGAAGGAAGAAAACGATGAAAAGATTCATTCTATCTCTCATGATACTACCGCTCCTCCTGCTGGCGGCGGGTTGTTCCGTTGTGTTCACCGGGTCCATCACCGGGGAACTCCACGATGCCGACGCCTATGATGCCGGCGACGCCGCTTCGGGGATTGCCGACGCGGCGGTGTACCTCTACACCGAAGAGGAGCCCTGGGCCGAAGACCTGGCGGCCTGGGCCGGGGGCACCGGCCCCTTACCCGATTACCCGGCGGACACCGGCGGAAACCCCCTGGACCCCCGGTACTTCCTTAAAACCGTCACCGACACCGACGGAGCCTTCACCTTCAACGGGTTTATCTGGGAGGAGCTTTTTCCCGTTTACGGTAAGTCCGGAGACAGGAAGGAAGTCTTTATGCTGTATCACCAGCGGGACTACGGCCTGACGGGAAATGATACACCCATATACATTGTTTCCAACGTCACTAACCGACTACCGCCGGTTTCTCTGGAGAAGATAGTCAACACAGCCGTCATTGACGGTATCGTGGAAGATAAATCTTCCGGTGAAGGAATCGCCAACGTGAACGTGGATGTCTTTGTCCCCGAAAGCTGGGACTATAACGACAGTACGGGAGAAATGGAAAATATCACCTGGTCCAGTGACCCCTCCTACAATCTGGTCACCAATACCGAGGGAGAGTATTCTTCAGTGATTGAATTCCCCCGAGAACCGGACCTGGTGACAAATGAAGGTACCGTGAAGGTACGGATCGTCTTCAACAGGAACGGGTATGAGACTTCCAATACTGTTGACGGAAATATTACTGATGGAGGCTGGGACAGGAACGGCGATAGCACGGTGGATTATAACGAAGACGATCCGTACCTCCAGACAGACTGGATAACCAACGGACGTTCAGAAACCATAACAACCGTTGACATGGTACGAACAGAATACAGCACCTCGGCGGAAGGCCGGGTGTTCGACAATATGGGTACTACGGCTTTAAACGGTATTGAGGTACTGCTCTATATCGACCGGGCGAGCCAGCCTACTACGCCTGAGGAGATAGCAGCCTGGGACGACCGGGTCTATACTCAGACTATCGTCTTAACCGAAGGAGAAATACAGAACGGTAATTACACCTTTACGGGTATTGAATGGGATAAGTCCGCAAACACCCTGGAGACCAGTGGTTCCCAGACCTATATAACCTGTTACCTGGGCATCGAGGATGCTACCGCCGGAAACTTCACGCTGTATGAAGAAAACATCTACTCGGACAGTGAGAACTATTTCGAATACAACCAGAGCCCCTAGGGTAATATGATGAGAAATCCACAGAAAAGAAACAATTCTGTCTCCCTGTTTTTCCTCTTTCTCCTCCTCCCCGCCTTCCTGCCGGCGGAAGAACCCCCCTGGCCCGATGTTCTGCTGGAGAAAGTGGCGGAGATCGACCGGAAGGTGTACGGGGCGGCGGAGCGGAGGCTGGACCTCTGGTCCCAGGAGGCGGCCCCGCCGGAGCGGGAAGGGGCTCTGGGGCCGGAAGATTTATTCGAACAGGCCCGGTATAACAACCAGGAAATTTCCCTGCTGAACATCGAACGGAACAAGATGCTCATTGAAGAACGGGGGGCCAAGGCCAGGAGGTTTCCCACGGTGGACTTCCAGACGGCCCTCACCCACATCGCCAACCCCATGGATGCGATTAATCTCACCGCCGGAGAGCTGGGGGTCTACAACCTGGCGGGGGAGGAGATCCTCATACCGCCGGAAGACATGACCCTCTACGAAGGGATGGAGAACAGTCAGTACGACTTTAAAATCATCATCGAACAGCCGGTGTTTACCTGGGGAAAAATCCGCGGGGCCGTGGAGGCCGCCGGTATCGCCGCCGAAGCGGGAGCCCTGCAGATCGAAAACAAGCAGACGGAGCTCTATTGGAAAATTTACGGATCCATGCACGCCTTGTATTTCATCGGCCGGATCGAAGAAATTCTGACGCTCCAACAGGAAGCGGTGAACCGGCTTATCGGAATAGCCGAAGACAGTTACGAGAACGGCTTTATCCTTTTGTCCGACGTGCTGGAAGCCCGCATCCGGGGAAAGGAACTGGACATCGCCCTGGTTCGGCTGAAAACCGAAAAAGACAATCTCCTTATCGACCTGAGCTACACCTCCGGAGTAGAACATCTCAATCTGGAAGATCTGGATTTCTCTTCTCTTAAGGAACACCCGGAAGAGATCACCTTGGATAATCGGGAAACCCTTATTCAAGCCTCCCTGAAGGAGAATCCGAACATAAAACTCTTAGAACTCATGAAGCGAATTCAAGCCTTACGGCAAAGGATCACCGAAGGAGAGAACTACCTGAAACCGGACATCGGTCTTCATTTTGAACTGTCCTACTCCGGCAGCCGCTTTCCCTTTCTGGAAAAGGACTGGTACGGTCAAAACCGCTGGAACCTCACCTCTACCATCGGGATATCCACAACTATTTTCGACGGCGGACAGCTGATGTCCTCCCTCCTGAAAGAAGCCCAGAACACCGAAGCAGCCATGCACCAATACGAAAAGGGAGCCCAGGCCATTGCCCGGACAGTTATAGAGACTCTGTTAAAGCTGGAGCTTTCCCTGCAGAACCTGGAATATTACCGGCTGAAAACAGAACAGGGACAAAGCAGGCTGGAGCTGAAGCAAACCCAGATGGAGTCGGGGTCCGGCAGCGAATCGGATTACCTCACCCAGGAGATAGAGCTGTACACCGATCTCATCGAGTATTACCGGGAATGCATCACTTTTTTTTCGGGACTCTATACCTTGAAAGCCCTGACCGGCGGAGAAACCTAGGAGGCAAAGCCATGGACTTTGATATAAAAGAGAGGATCATCAAAGGAGCTGAAGCCATCTTCGCCCGGGAAGGCACATCCCGAGTTACTATGGAGGATCTGGCCGAATACCTGAAGATCAGCAAGAAAACTATATACAATCACTTCAGCAGCAAATCAGCCCTGGTGTACCGGGTGGTGTCCAACCTGATGAAAGACATCGTTCAATCGCTTGAAGAAATCGCCGGTGACCCGGCTCTTGATTTCACCAGCCGGCTCAAGGCCATTTTAGAGTATTCCTTCACCCAGGTCTCTCGGAACGGCGCCATCATCATGGATAATTATTCCGGGATGGACTTGCAGGAAACCGACAGCCCCTTTGAGACGATGCGGAGAAAAATCCTCGAACTCTCGAGCCGGCTCTTTCAGGAAGGCATTGAAAAGGGAATGATCCGGGACGACCTGGCCAAGGATTTCGTACCATACTTTTATTTGAATGTCATAGAAGGATGTGTCAACATCTACCGGGAGGCCGACATCAGCATCCGAAAAGAAGAATTATTCCGGGAAGCCTTACGAATCACCTTTGAAGGGATTCTCTCGGATAACGGCCGCAGCCATTTCAGGAAAGGCTCTCTCTTTTCCGAAGAAACCGAGGCTCCCGGTTTCCGGGACCTGTCGTTACGATAGCTCGGCGGACTTCCGTTCCGGCCGAAGATAGATCGCCCAATACAACACCCCCACGAGTATACCCCCTCCGAGAATATTCCCCAGGGTAACGGGAACGAAATTATCCCATACCATGGCTTTCCAGGTAAGCTGCGATAAGGCTTCAGGGTTGAGCCCCGAGGCTTCCACGGCTTCCGGAAACCTCAACGCGATGATCCCCGCTGGAAGAAAATACATGTTCGCCACCACGTGTTCAAACCCGGAGGTAACAAAGGCCATGATGGGAAACAGAACCGCCAAAATTTTCCCTGAGGCATCCTGAGCCGCCGCGGCCATCATGACGGCGATACACACAAGGAAATTGCACCAAATTGCGCGCATAAAGAAGGACATCCAGTGGGAAAGCCCCCCCGGGGACAGGGCAACCTTGGTCCAGGCGGTTTTAATAGCCGTGCCCCCTACATCTCCTGCCAGGAGTCCGGTGAAACCGGCCAGGGAATAGGCCAGCACCAGGCTGCCCAGCAAGTTTGCCAGATACACTACGGTCCAGTTCCGTAAAAGCCCGCCCAGGGTTATTTCCCCGGCGCAGAGGGGTATGGTCATAAGGCAGTTGCCGGTAAATAATTCCGACCCCGGCAGTAACACCATCATCAATCCGGTGGAAAACACCATGCCGACACTAAGCATCTTCAGGCCGTACAGCGCTTCCTGTCCCGCCACAACCCAGCCCGTAGCAACCACGGTAGCCAGGTGAGCCGCCAGACCGACGAAAAACCCCGCCAGAACCCCCAGGCCGATCAGTTTCCCCAAGGGCATGGCGGCTTTGGTTTTACCGACCTCAATAAAAGAACGGCTTACCTCCTGGGGAGGAAGAATAGATTTCATCAGTTTCTCCTTTTACATTAAACCGACGGTTTTAGAGGTATTTATCCGGCACTCGAAGAATATCCCGGGGTTTGCTCCCGTTGGCCGGACCGACAATCCCCATCTCTTCCATGAGTTCTACCAGCCGGGCGGCCCGATTATAGCCTATTTTCAGTCTTCGTTGAAGGTAGGAGGCCGAGGCCTTACCCGCTTCGATGACGATCTCCATGGCGGAATCCATCAGAGGGTCTCCCGGACCGTCACTGATAAGGTTGAAATCCCCGTCATCGTCATCATCGAAGAAGATCTCGTCGTCGATGTAATCGGGTTTTCCCAGGGTCTTCACGTGATTGGTCACCCTTTCGACTTCTTCTTCCGAGAGGAAAGCCCCCTGGATTCTCACCGGATTGGGGTCCCAGGCGGAGGTAAAGAGCATGTCTCCCCGGCCGAGGAGTTTTTCCGCTCCCACCTGGTCGATGATAATCCGGGAATCGAATTTCCCCGCCACCATAAAGGCGATTCGGGAGGGAATGTTCGCCTTAATGAGCCCGGTAATGACATCGACGCTGGGCCGCTGGGTAGCCAGAACCAGATGAAGCCCCACCGCCCGGGACATGGCTGCCAGACGGGCAATCGTAGCTTCCAGTTCCTTACCGGTGGTGGCCATAAGATCGGCGAACTCGTCGATGATGATCAGGATATACGGCAGAGGTTCCGTGGCCAGTCGCCGCTGAACCACCTTGCGGTTGTAGGATCGAATATCCCGGACCCCCAATCCGTCCAACAGGGAGTACCGTCGCTCCATTTCAAAAATACAATACTGCAGAGCCTGAAAGGCCCGTTTCGGTTCGGTAATCACCGGGGTCAGAAGATGGGGAATATCGTTGTAGAGTTTCAATTCCACAATCTTGGGATCGATGAGCATGATCCGCACCTGGGAAGGGTGCCGGTTGTAGAGAATAGAGCAGATGATGGAATTGACACAGACCGATTTCCCCGACCCCGTGGCGCCGGCGATCAGCAGATGGGGTGTCTGGGCAAGATCGATTACCCGGGAACCTCCGGCGATATCCTTCCCCAGGATCACCGGTATTTCCATCTTATCGCCGACAATTTCGTCGGCTTCCAGCATTTCCTTGAAAGAGACAATAGCCCGGTGCCGGTTCGGCACTTCGATTCCTACAGCGTGTTTTCCTGGAATGGGTGCCACAATACGTACCCGGGAAGCGGCCAGGCGAAGGGCGATATTGTCCGCCAGATTGACGATCTTCGACAATTTCACCCCTGGAGCGGGGAGAATCTCGAACATGGTGATCACCGGACCCTTGCTGATCCCCGTAACCTCGGCGGTTATCTTGAATTCTTCCAGGGTCAGCTTGAGGACCTCGGCGGCCTTGGTAGTCGCCTCATCCACGATCCAGTATTGACCGTCCGGGTAGTCGTCCAAAAGGTCCTGAATCGGCATATCATAGGGCCGGACTACAGCCTTGGGGGCAGGGACTTTATCCGGTGCTTCGTCTTCATCCTCGTCTTCATTCTCGTCTTCATCATCCTCTTCCAACAGGGCTGTCCAGCCCGCTTCCGGCTCAGGATAATCTTCCGGTTCCTCAATCAGTTCTGCCGGCTCTTCCGGGGCTTCTTCCGGAACAATTTCATCCTGAAAAGCAGACGGAACAATCGGAACCGGGGGAGGAAGGATAAATTCCGGTTCCGTATCTTCCACCGCGGTATTCACTTCTTCTTCCGTTTCGTCTCTATTCTCTTCTCCCGGCGGAATTTCCGAAGAAACCCCTACAAAAGCCTTTTTGCCAGGCATGGAGAGGCGAAGAAGAAGGAAAAATTCCAGCAGGAACAGCAGAAGAAGAAAAAAGGCCGCCCCTTTTCTGCCGAAAAAGAAGGCCAAGGTTTCAGCCGCTTTACCCGCGGGCTCAGGGGAAACAACCTGAAAGAAGAGACCCAGGGTTATAAAGGGTAAAAGAGATGCCAGCAGAATAACCATCCGTCGGGGGCTGAAATCCGGCAGGAAAAAAAACACCGTAAGAGCCAGCAGGTAAAGAGGAACATAGAAAGCCGCGTATCGGAAACTTCGTAAAAGGTACGTTCCGGGGAACAGATCTATACCCCGGGTGAGGCCGAGAATGAGAGATACCAGGATATACAATGAAACCACGGCGCCAAGAATCGCCGGGAGACGTCCGGGGATTGTGTTTTTTCGTTCCATAGATCTTCTTTATACTATATCGGTTGAAGCCGCCGGAGGTCTAAAGGGTAAATCCTTCAAGGTTTTCAAAGGAGAATGAGCCCCGCCACTCCCAGTGGAAGGAGATAAAAGGCAAAATAATGAAATTTCGCTTTTTCCAGAAGAAGAAGCAGAAGTTTAATGGATGCAAACCCCACTACCAGGGCGCTGAGCATTCCAGCCGCCAGGGCGGCAGAGGGAACCTCCACCGACAAGGCCCGGGCGTCAGGGAGCTCCAGAAGAAAAGCACCTAGAACAGCCGGCAGAGATACCAGGAAAGCCAGCTCGCCGGCTTTCTTTCTGCCGATACCGGAAGCCAGGGCGGCGGAAATGACGATCCCCGAACGGGAGATCCCCGGCAGCACGCCCAACCCCTGGGCGAAGCCGGTAAAAAGGCCGTCTTTCAGCTTCAGTTCTTCGTAATCCCGGTTTCCCCGGGCATACCGGGAAAGGATCAGGATAATGCCTGTGACGATAAAAAGAGCGGAGACAACCTTCGGATAACGATCCACGGAGAGATAGGATATGCCCATTCCCAAAGCGGCGGTAATGACGGTTGCTACAAGAATGATAAGAAACAGTCTCAGGTCGGGCCGGTCTTCTTCCCTGCTTTTTCGGCAGATAAAGCGGATGACCGCCATAAAAAGGGTCCCTATCCTGCGCCGAAAAACAACGCAGATCACCACCAGGGTAGAAACATGGAGGAGTACATCGAAAAGCTGGGGTATCTCACCGGTGCCGAGAAGCCGACGGAACACCACAAGATGACCGGAACTGGATACCGGAAGGAATTCGGTGATACCCTGCAGAATTCCCAGCAGAGTTGCCTGTAGAATTGTCATAGCCTTATCTCCCTAGAGCTGTTCAAACCAGAAGCACACCGTATCGCGGGGATCTACGGCGTAGTAAAGATACCCGTAATACACCGAAGAAACAAGCACCTTCTTGACATAGCGCCGGGTTTCGGTCACCGGAATAGCTTCAACGAAAAGATCCGGCGGAAGGGTACCGAATTGACGCCTCCAGGTACCCACCCGGCCCGGTCCGGCATTATACGCCGCCACGGCGCAGGCAGAAAAAGGAAACTGCCCTCGCAGCAAGGCCAGATACCAGGCGCCTATCATGGCATTGTCCGCCGGATCGTTCAGATCGTATGACCCATAGGACATGAGCTCTGCGACGTAGGATGCCGTGGAAGGCATAAGCTGGCTTAAGCCCGCAGCCCCGGCCCAGGAGCGGATATCCGGTTGAAAGGCGCTCTCTTCCCTCACCAAGGCGAAAAAAAGATGGGCCGGCAGATCATTCCTGTCAGCCGCCTCGGCTATCTCCTTAAGAAACCAGCGGGGGAAAAGCATCTTCAGGGCATCTCCGCCCGGAGGAAGACTCCGCAGGCCGTCCCAGCGGAGCATAATCCTCATGGAATCCAGGTACCTTCCCTGCCCTGCCGTAACCTCTGCAACCTTTACAGCCCCCGAAGGGCTGAGGTCGGCCAGCCGGACATAGGTTTCCTCCAGGCCAAGATCGATCATCCCCAGGGAAAAGAAGGGGAGAAGAAACTCATCCGTCGGTGTCGGATTTTCCAATGCACCGGCGGGGGAAATGATCTTCTCATAGTCGGGAACCTGATTGCCGGAAAGCCGCAGGCCGGATAGAAATCCGTAATACCCCCGGGGATCCGCCTCCACCGCTTGGGCGAACAAAACCCCCGGGTCGCCATCTCTTAGAAAACCCTCTTCCAGGGCCCGGGCTTCCAGGTACAGGCTCCTGGACCGCTGGCTGGGACTTCCATAGGCTTTTACAATTCCCCCTAAAGACCGCAGGTCTTCCCATCGCCCCAGACGAAGCAAAGAAGCGGTAAGCTCATCAAGAACACCTTCATAATCCTGAGGGTTTCGGACAGAAGGAAGAATTTGGAGGGTTTTCTTAAGGGTTTCTTCAGGACCGGAAGTCCAAAACAGGGCGGAGAGGAGCATTCTGCCCGCCTGTTCCGTGATCTCGTCGGGAATCGGAAGAGATCCCAGGTATTCCGCCGCCTCATGGGTCCGGCCGGCCGACAGATACAATGATCCGATTTGTTCATGCACCGCTGCGCGGAGATCCGCGTTCCAGGAGCGTCCAAAAACTTCCAGGAGCTCTAAGAAAAAGACCAGCCCTTCTTCTTCCCCCGCCGCCTGGCGGAACAGGCTTCCCATTTCCCTCATCAAGAGGGGAGATGCAAAAGCCCCCTGTTCCAGATACGTCTTCAATAAAGGCAGAGCTTCTTCAAGACTGCCGGAAGCCAAGGCCGCCTTTCCGCGGATGAGGAGAACCAGGGAATCCTTCGGTTTCTTCGCCAGGGGGTAGAAAAGGTATTCCGAAGCCTTCAAATGATCCGGCCCGGCGGGATAATCGAGAAAAAGTCGCTCCAGCCGGTCTTCCCAGGGAGATAAGCCCATTCTTCGGGAGGCTTCGGCCAGCACCAGCAGCCCCCGGGGGCTGGAGGACAGATCCTCCGCTTCATGAGCCGTCCAGAGAGCCTGCCGACGTTTTCCCAACCGGAGTAAAATCTCAGCTTGGAAAACTAAAAAGTCCGGATCTCTGCCGAACCGGTCCAAAGCGTCGGTGGAAAGGTTTAAGGCATCCCTGTACCCCCCGGCGTCGATCAACCCGGCAATTAAACGCTTCAATCCTTCCCGGTACGCCAGGGTCTCGTCAGGCCGCGGAAGCAACAGCCGGTAATAATCCAGGGCTTTCTCCACCTCACCCAGATACTCCGCTTTACGGCCGGCATAATAGGGGAATTCTTCCCGGAGTTCCGCCGGATCGTGCATCGAGCTGCTAACCGTCCCCCGGCAGACGGGAAAGGACAGGAGTATTCCCAGAGACAGAAAGAACCACCTACAGAAAGATAGACGTCTCATGAAATAAAAAAAGCCTTCAGGCGGGATTAACGGGCGGGAATAAAAATGGAAGTCTCCGCCAGGATAAAATCGGGATTCCTGATATCATTCTCTTTAGCGATAACCGGGTAGAGCCAGGGGTTTTTATAAAAGGCGTAAGAAATATCCCAGAGGGTGTCACCCCAGGCGATCCTGTACCAGAGACCCGTTTTTGCCGGGGGTATGGCACTCTGAGCCGGCGCAGGCGGTTCTGTGGTCTCTGCCACAGCCGCAGGAGGCTCTTCCGCGGCCGGTTCCACCACCGCCGAGGGCTTTTCAGCAGCCGGAGGTTCTTCGGCAGGGGCTTCAGCCACCGTCTCGGAAACCACCGTTCCTCCGGCTTCCAGAGGGGGGACCTCCTCTCCCCGAAGGTTCTTGAAGAGCAGAACCCCCAGTACCGCCAGAACGGCAAGAGCCAGAATTATAAAACCAATCAGGAGAACGGGATGTTTCTTTTTTGATTCCTTTTCATCCTCTTCCTCCTCCTCTTCCTGCCATTCCTCTTCTTCGTCATCATCTTCGTAAGTTTCGGCAGTCAATCTGCTCTCTTCATCCGGTGAAACCGTACCGATATCATTCTCAATCTCAAAATCGGGCATATCGTAGGTATCCGACGCTTCCAGAGCCGTAAGACTGACACTGAGGCTTTGCTTTTCCCCGGTAATATGATCGCCCGCCGTAGCGTTTAAATTTCCATTTTTATCTACTCCGACAATAAGTTCGACTTCCGGCTCTCCTTTTTCCGCGGTTTCTATATTTTCGATCATCAGACTGCCGATATATCGAGCGTTTTCCAGGCTTTCGCCCTGACCTTTATACAGATCGATCTGAACACTTTCCTGGTTGTCCCGCACAGTGGTTAAAACAACCCGCTTACTCGATCCCTTTTCTCCGCCCAGGATGGGATAATAGGATCCATCAGCTATCTTGATACCTATCGTCGAATCGTTCACTCCCTACCCCCTAATGAAAGCCTATCCCCGGACAAACTATTTGTCAATTGTTTTTCCTTTTCTTGACAATATTGCGGTACAGACAGCATAATGGCCTCATGTCTACACTTTACATTGTAGTTCCAATTGGGGCTGCTCTTATAGCTGCCGTTTTCATTCTCTTCATTCTTCGGAAAAAAGGCGATAAGAAAGAAGTCAAAAACAAAAACAAGAAGGTGAAAGACCGAAACACCATTGTGAGAGAAGCAAACCGCCGGCTGGCTCAAAACCCCAAGGACCCCGAAGCTCTTTTACTCTTGGCGGATATCTACTATTCCGATCAGACCTATGAAAAAGCCATGAGAACCTATCAGGTTCTCATTGATCTCTGCGGCACCAATACCGAGCTGGATGAATTCGAGGTTACCCTCCGGTACGCCTTATCGGCCATGCAGATTAAACAATACCAGGAAGCCTATAAGAGTTTCCTCATTGCCCGGACCATGAAGCAGGATGTTTTCGAGATTGAACATAACTTAGGCCACCTGGAATATCTGAATAAAAACTATGAAAAAGCCGCGGGATACCTTTCCAAAGCCAAGGTGATGAAACCGGACAACCTGCAGACCCTTCGTCTGCTGGGGCTCAGCCTCTTTCGAATCCGGCGTTATCAGGACGGGGCGATACATTTAAGAAAAGCCCTGGATATGGACCCCGAAGACAAGGAAGCCTTGTTTTGTCTTGGTCAATGCTACCACAACCTGGGACAGAATGAACCGGCCGTCAAGATTTTCGCCCATCTTCGGGTAGACCCGCTCTTCGGCCCCCATGCCGCCTTATATTCCGGTACCATCCATTTAAACGCTCATGATACCAACAAGGCTATTATGGATTTCGAGATCGGCCTACGGCATGAACAGATCAAACAGGAGGTTCGGCTGGAACTGATGTACCGGCTGGCGACCGCCTATATAAAAAACCAGGACCTGCCGAACGCTCTGAACTATTTTCAACAAATCCGATCAATCCAGCCGGATTACAAGGACGTGAAACAGCAGCTGGAGAATTACAGTGAGCTGAACCGCAATAAGAATTTGCAGGTTTTCCTGCTTTCCCCCATCTCCGACTTTGTAGCCCTCTGCCGGAAACTGACCACCTCCTTCTTTCCCGATGCGAAGGTTAAGATTCTGGATATTTCCGTTCAAAAAAACGATTACGCCGACATCCTGACCGAAGTGAGCACCACAAAGTGGGAAGACATTGTCCTATTCCGATTCGTCAGGACCTCCGGCGATATCGGTGAGCTCATTCTCAGGGACCTCTATTCACGAATAAAAGAAGTAAAAGCGGGAAGGGGATACTGTATTACCACGGGCACCTTTACCGAGAGCGCCCAACACTTCGTCGAAGCACGGCTGATAGATCTTATCGAAAAAGACAAGCTTATGGAGAAACTCCTCCACACCAATTATTGATTCCGAGAGAAGATAACAAGATGCCTTTCTCCCTGAAGCCCCGGCACCTCCAGCGGAATCACCCGGGGGGGTGCCGGCAAAGCACCCGCGGAATCGATCTCTTCCCGGATCCGTACGGTGGTTCCTTTATAGAACACCAGCGTTCCCCCGGGAGCCGTTAGAGGCCAGAGAAGCTGCAAGCCCTTCTTAAGATCGGCCAGAGCCCGGGTCACCACCAGGTCAAAGGTTTCCTTTACCTGTCGAAGGTCCTCCTTTATTACTCGCAGGTCCCTATCCCGGGCAACCAGGGCGCCGACATGACGTAAAAAGGCGGCCTTTTTTTCTGATTTTTCGATAAGGCTCACCTTCACTTCGGGCATACCCAAAGATAAAGGAATACCCGGAAAACCGCCGCCGGACCCGGCGTCCGCCAAACTCTTCGGCGCCAAGGCATACAGGACCGGCAAAGCTGCCAGGGAATCCAGAAGGTGCCGGTGGAGGAATAGTTCCTCCCTGTCCCCTACCAGATTCATTTTTTTATTCCAACGGCTCAGCTCTTCCAGGTAAAGAAGGCAGTTTTCCACCTGGGAGGGTGAAAAGGTGAGCCCCAGGGCTTCCAGACCCTTTTCCAAGGCCTCCTTCATTTGGGCCTCCTGGCCAGAAGCACCATAAGCACGGCAATATCGGAAGATCTGACACCGGAAATCCTGGAAGCCTGGCCCAGAGACACCGGCCGGATCAGGCGCAGTTTTTCCTTTGATTCGGCAGACATGCCCTCTAAGGGTTGATAATCGAAATCCGGAGGAATCCGGATGCTTTCCAGCTTTTCAAACCGGCGCACCTGCTGTTCCTGCCGTTTGATATACCCTTCATACTTGATATCCGTTTCGACGCATTCCAATATTTCCCGGGAAAAATCCCGAACCTCCGGCAGCAGGGGTAACACATCCGCGATACTAACCTGGGGATTCCGTAACAGCACCTCCAGCTTTTTTCCCCCCTGGCCTTCCGGTAAACCCGGAATTTCCCCTTCCTTCAAGGTCCGCTGTTTCAGAAGCTCCCTGATCTCTTCCAGGGATTGCCGTTTCTTTTCCATCCGTTCCATTGCCTCGGAGGATTGCAGCCCCACCCGGTACCCTTTGCCGGTGAGCCGCAGATCCGCCGTGTCGTGTCGTAAGCATAAGCGGTATTCCGCCCGGGAGGTAAACATGCGGTAGGGTTCTTCCGTCCCCAGGGTGACCAGGTCATCGATTAAAACACCGGTATAGGCTTCCGCCCGGGACAGGATAAGGGGTTCCCGCCCATTCAGAGCCAAGGCGGCGTTGATCCCCGCCATAAGCCCCTGGCAGGCGGCCTCTTCATAGCCCGAGGTCCCGTTGGTCTGCCCCGCCACATACAGACCCTTGATACGCTTGGTTTCCAGGCTGGGGAAAAGCTGCCTGGGGTCCAGGTAATCGTATTCCACGGCGTAACCGGGGCGAAAAATCCTCAGGTTCTCCAACCCGGGAAGGGTCCGTAAAAACTTTTCCTGAACCTCTTCCGGCAGGGAAGAAGAAATGCCGTTCAGATAGACCTCGTCGGTTCCCAAACCTTCCGGCTCCACAAAAACCTGATGCCGCGGCCGATCGGGAAACCGTACCACCTTATCTTCTATCGAAGGACAGTACCGCGGCCCCTTGCCGACGATCTTTCCCCCGTACAACGGAGACCGGTGGATATTTTCCCGGATAATCCGGTGGGTTTCCTCATTGGTGTAGGTGATATAGCAGGGCAGATTAGGCCTGTTCACCGGGGCCCCGGAAAAGGAAAAGGCCAGGATCTCCGGGTCTCCCGGCTGTTCTTCCATTTTATCGTAATCCAGGGAACTTCCGGCCGCCCTGGCGGGCGTACCGGTCTTCAGCCTACCCACGGTAAACCCCAGGTTCCGCAAGGCCGTGCCGAGGCCCAAGGCCGCCGGTTCACCGAGACGCCCGGAGGGGGCCGTATGCTCCCCGATAAAGATCATTCCCTCCATGAAAGTACCGGTGGTTAGAACAACGGTCCGGGCGCTGATGGTATTGCCCCGTTCAGTCTTTACCCCCTGCACCACCCGGCCTGAGGAATCCAAAAGCAGGTCGGTTACCGTATCCTGGAAAAGATGCAGATCCTTCTGATGCTCCAGGGTCTCCTTTGCCAGGCGGCTGTAGGAAAATTTATCCGCCTGTGCCCTGAAAGCCCGAACCGCGGGCCCCCGGCGGAGGTTCAATATCCGAAACTGGATCATCACCCGATCGATGAGCCGGGCCATTTCACCCCCCAGGGCGTCGATTTCCCGGACAATATTTCCTTTTGAAAGCCCCCCGATGGAAGGGTTACAGGAAAGCCGGCCGATGGCGTCCAGGCTTTGAGTAACCAGGAGGGTACTGTATCCCAGGCGGGCTAAAGCCAGGGCCGCTTCGATACCGGCATGGCCTCCGCCTATAACCAGGGCGTCGTAATCCATGCTACTTCCCCACGCAAAAGCGGGAAAACATCCGTTGAAGGATATCCGACGACGTCACTTCACCGGTAATTTCCCCCAGGGCGTCCACGGCTTCCTTGAGATCCGCGGAAGCGGCATCCAGGGGAATTCCTTCACCCACATCCCCGATAAACCGTTCCAGGGCCTCCAGAGCCCGGGTGAGGCAGTCCTTCTGCCGTTCCGAATCGATCACCGCCGCGTCCAGGGGCTCCGTTCCCAGGACCGATTCATAAATCCGCCGTTCCAGATCCTCCCGCCCCTGATCCGTCACGGTACTGACGGGCAGAAACCCCTCCGGAGGTTCCGCAGCGGCGATATCGGCCTTGCTCCAGACCGGGATAACCCTGTCGGTTGATTTTTCCAGATACTCCCGGTCCTCCGCCGAAAGACCCCGGGAAGCATCGACCAGGTAGAGGACCAGATCGGCGTTCTCGATGATCTCTTCACTCCGCCGTATGCCCTCCGCTTCCACGGGATGATCCGATGCTCTCAAGCCCGCCGTATCCAGCAGCAACACGGGCAGGCCGTTCATGGTTATCCAGGACTCAAGATAATCCCTGGTGGTTCCATGGATTTCCGACACAATGGCCCGGTCTTCCCGTAACAACAGGTTGAAAAGGGATGATTTCCCCGCGTTGGTCCGGCCGGCCAAGGCCAGCCGGATGCCCTGCTGAAAGAGCCGGCCGGTTCGGTAGGTTTTAAGAAGGCTTTGCAGCTTGCCCCTGGCTGAAGAGAGGGTCGGTAAGGAAATTTCTTCTGGTTCCTCAATCTCATCCTCCGGGTAGTCCAAAGTCAGCTCAAGAGCACTTAAGACCTCCACCAGGGATTGTTTTATTTCGTCCACCTTCTTCCAGAGAGCTCCGGAGAGACGGTTGAAAGCCAGATCGTGGGCCCGGCGGGTTTTGGCGGTAATTAATTCATTCACCGCTTCGGCCTGCGTCAGGTCTACCTTTCCGTTGAGAAAAGCCCGCAGGGTAAACTCCCCCGGACCGGCATCCCGGAAACCGGCGGCTTTTAAAGCATCCAGCACCTTTCTAACCGATGGGATCCCCCCGTGGCAGCAGAGTTCCACCGTATCCTGGCCGGTATAGCTGGCGGGAGCGCGGAATACCAGGGCAATCACCTGATCAGCCGGGGATCCGTCGGCGGGATTGAACACCTCCCCGTACACAGCCATCCCCCCGAGGGCCTTTTTCAATCGGTCTGAAGGTTTGAAGACGGTTGAAACCTTTTCGATACACCGACAGCCGGTGGTGCGAATAACCGCCAAAGCGCTGATGCCCCAGGGAGTAGCCGGGGCGGCAATGGCGTCATCCGGGTCATGTATTGATTCCATCATGTACCGGTGATTATAAATAACGGCCTTATCCTATGCAACTAGACCTGAAGGATCAACGAATGATTTACAAATCCTTCATTTCCGGTCATTATAATAGGAGGAAGGAGGCGGCGCTATGCTGGAATTTCAGAATCCCGACGATATGGATGCCCGTTCGGTGCGTCAGTACCTGATCGCCTTAATGGCGAACCTCAAGCAAATCAAAGAAAAGCAGAAGAAACTCCAGGAGGAACTGACCCTGTGGAAAAACCGGATCAATCTGGCCAGGGAAAAAGGACGGACCGATCTGGAAGGGGCTGCGGTACAGAGGGTAGAAGAAATCACCGAGCAACTGCGCACCCTGTCGGCAGAAGAAGCGGAACTCTCCCGGGAGGCTTTCAGGATGAAAACCCGGCTTCCCGCGGCCCAGGCCGAAACATCCAAAACAGTAAACACCGATCTTCTTCTGGCGGAGCTGGAACTGCTGGTGGGTGAACCGGACACCCTGTCCCGGCAATTCGAAGAGGAAGAAGCGGAAGCCGTTTTGAAGGAATTGAAAAAGGATATGGGTATTTCCGAATGATCACCCCGATCCTGGAGGTCCTCCAAAGAAAAGAAGGTCTTCTGGTCTTCGGGCACCGGGGATACGCCGCCAAAGCTCCGGAAAACACCCTGCCTTCGTTCCAGCGGTGCCTGGACGCCGGCGTTCCGGCGGTGGAGTTCGACGTGCATCTCTGCGGTACCGGTGAACTGGTGGTCATTCACGACGACAATCTGTCCCGAACCACCGGTTTTCAGGGGAAAGTGAAAGAGACTCCCCTGAAGGAAATCCGTGAACAGGACGCCGGCTCATGGTACGCGCCGGAATTCCGGGGAGCCCGGGTTCCCCTGCTGGAGGAAGTCTTTGAGCTCCTGGGTGATTCCATGTATTACGATATCGAAATTAAATGGAAAGTGTCCCGCCTGGGGGGGTTGGAAGAAAAGCTTATCGATCTGGTTCGACGGTTCGGCTACGAAAGAAATTGTATCTTTACCTCTTTCAACCCTGTTTCCCTGAAAAAAACCCGCTCCCTGGCTCCCGATATTTCCACGGGGCTGCTTTTTACCGACACCAGCGATGAGCTGCCGAAAGCCCTCCGCCACGGCGCGGGAAAGTATATCTGCCGGCCGAAGACTCTCAACCCGGATAAACACATGGTTACCAGGACCTTTATGTTTTTACAACATCGTATAGCCCGGTATCCCGTGATTCCCTATACGGTAAACACCCCTGAAGAGGTAACCCGTCTGACAGATCTGGGGGTTTCCGGTATAATTTCCGACGATCCCGGCATGGTTTTGACTGTAATAGCCGATTCTTGCGGTAAACCCCGCCTAAAGCCGGATTCGTAAGCCGATCCCCAGGAGAATACCGCCGTAATCATCCACTCCCTGGGGGCTTAAAGAAGAAGAGGTAATCCTGAACCATCCTGCATAGCCCAGGCTGAAAAAAACCCTGAAAGAGGGGTGGAACAGCCAGGTAAAAGCTGTTTCGAAAACCCCGCCCACATGAGAAAGAAGAATATCCGTTCCGACCGGATCGGGCAGAAGAACACCGATACCGATACTCGATCCGGGTACAATCTGAAATCGGCCGATATTCCACTGGGCTTCAATACCGGCGGATATGTTCACCGGGAATCCAGGCCAATAAGACAGGTTTGCGTGCACCGGAACCTCCAAACCCACAAAGGGACGGATCCGCGGGAACCCCCGGGCAGGGAAACCCCGAAGGCCGAAAACACCGGAAACAGGAATCCCGGGGTTGTCAATCGAGGTATCAACCCAGATCATCGATTTTCCATAAACTGACAGATCGACTCCCAGGCGGGGAACTTTTTCCATATAGGTGTACTGGTTCACCGGTTCCTGTGAAAAAAGGATATAACCGTAGGACACTTCAGGAGCGGTTTGCTCTATTACCACCATCCCCAGGAGGGTTTCCTTATCCAGCGGTGACACAATCCGGTATTCATCCCCCGGCTCGACGGCATCCCCCTTTCCCCCGGCCAGGACAATCCTCCGGGAATCGAGAATCTCAACCACCTGAAAAGAAGCGGTAAAGACCGGCAGCCTTTTAATCTTTCCTTCGGCCGCCGCTACCAGATCTTCCAGGGCGTGTTGAAGGGCCTGATCCCGGGTTTCTCCTTCACCCTTTCCCCGAACAGTCAGGGCTTCAAAGGCATATCGCCCTTTAGGGTCCACCATGTTGAAAAGCATCTCCAGCTCGCAGCGGTAAAGATTCTCCGCCTCGGCGGATTCGGAAAAATCGGTGATTTCGGGAATTATCACTAGAAAGGCTTCCTTCAGCAGATCCGGCAGTTGTTCCGGCAGCTCCAGGCTCCCCTCCGGGTCCATGCCGCGCAGAACATCCAAAAGGCTATCCATCTGTTCCGGCTTAATCTGAAAATCCAGAAGAACGGTTTTACCGAAGGGATAAAATGCAAAGAGTTCAAGACACCGGGAGGCGGCCTCCTGGAGAATTTCATCTCCGGGGTCCTGTAAACCGGGATGGGGAGAAAACACGGCTATGTTGCCTTCGTAAACGGGAAAAAGAAAAGCGGAACAGAACAGGAAAAGGACCCCCAGGGAAAAAGGGGAAGGATGTCCTCGCGGAATCACAGGTTCTTCGCCGAGGTTCCAGTATCAGGGTTTTCCGCCAACGAGGTACCCCCGTTGTGCACCAGGAGACTTTGGATAAGCAAAAGATCCTCCGGAGAATTATTATCCACCAGAATCTTGAAGACTTCAAAGGACCCCCGCAGTTGATAGGCCGGTTCACCGTTCTCCGGGGAGAGGGTTAGACCTTCAGCGGAACCGAAAAGGCGGAAAACCAGAACGTTATCCACTAAAGGAAAAGGATAAGCCTCATCTTCCGGCGGGAGAAGGCTAAGGCGAATGACTCCCTCCCGGTCAGGAGGCGTGGAGATATAAATGATTTCCCCGGCTCCCGATTCCATCGGAATAACCACCTTAAGATCGCCGCCGGAAAAAGGAAGTTCAGGAGAAACGAGGGTTGTCCCCGGGGCCAGCTCAAGAGCACCCCCGGTAAAAGAGAAGGCTCCCTCCGGGGTATACTTTTCCGTGTCGAGATACCCGTCCAGACCGTCGGCCAGCAGGAGAGACTTGCCGTATTCTTCCTTCATCCGACGCTCATAGGCACCGTAATCGGCCGAAGACTCCTGTGAAACGGCAGATCGGACGTAAACACCGAATTCGTCAATAACACCGGTAAAACCGTTCTCGCCTCCGATAGAAGAACGGTATTCCTTCCCCTCGGAAAGAGAGAAGGTAAAGGGTACGATGGAAGACCCGGCAAACAGACCGTCGGCAAACCATTGAATCAGGGTACCCTTTTCCTGAGGAACCACAGAAACCGTTAATTCCCGCAGATTTTCCAGCTCATAGGAGGAGACCTCAGCGGTTACAAGGGCACTTTGAAAGCCCTGAGTCAGTTCGAGACTGGGAGAACCCGTACTATCGGTGGCCAGGTAAAAAACGCGCCTATCCCCGTCATCGAACAGGGAGAAAAAATCCTTTTCAATCTGTTCGCCCTCCGGGAGGAATCGAAGGGTTACGGAAAAAGGCGCCGGGTCGCTCTGTGAAAGGGGGAGCAGAGATCCGGAAGTAAAAAAGCCTGAAGCTCCGTCGAGGTAATACCCGAAGACCCCTTCTCGTATATCAAGCTTTGGATTTCCAAGGTTCCGCAAAGGTATCGCGTCAACTCCGGCCACCGCGTCTATCAGAGAACCCCTGAAATGGAACAGACTGAAGTAACTGCCCTCCGGTACAAGTTCGCCCTTGGTGGCTCCCTGTTTTTCCGTGACATATACCCGGGCCGCGTGGGACAGGGTAGAATGAAAGGAATCAGATCCGGAAAATTGAGGATTGAAAGGAAAAAGCTCAAAAGAAAGAGTATATACACCGGTTTCGGCAGGAGCATTCCATTCTATTCGATCGGCCCCCTGGCTGAGAAACCCCTGATAGATTAAAGAATCGTCGTTGCTCCACCGGACATAGGGATCTGAATTCTGGGGAACCCGGATATCCGCCTGGAGAAGTCCCGAGCCTCCCGGAAGGAGTACCGGAGGATAAATGGTAATTCCCTGAACCAGATATTCTTCATCTGTGTGAAAAAAAGGAAACTCCTCTTCCGAGACTATCTCATCATCAGTTCTGATCACATAACGGAGGATATACAAACCAGGATCGATAACCGGAAGGATAATCGGGGGAATAGGATCGGCCAGATCCGCTCCGGTCAGGAGAGTGTTCCCCACAATCTCACCATTTTGATCCAGCAGCAGTATTTCCAGGCTCTCGGGATTGTATATCCCTTCATCATAGATCAGTGAAACGTTAATACCGTCGCCGGTTTTTAACACGGCCCCTTCCGCAATGGATTCAATGATAATACCTTCATCACCCCCGGAGTCAAAGAACAGTTCGCTGTCACCGCAGGAAAAAAAGAGAAGAACTATTGTCACCAGGGCCGATACGGCCGTAAAGCGTTTCATCCGCCTCCCTGTGTTTAAGTATACTACATTCTGCCCGTTACAGCAAAGCCGTTCTTCATCACCACAAGTCCAGGCTTAGAAGCTGGGGGGTGTCCCCAGGGGACCCACGGAATCGAAAAGGGATCCCTCATAACCGCCACCGGCGGCTTTGCTGATATTGGTGTACATGCGGAAGAGATACCGGACATAGGACATTTTCTGCTTCAGGGTTTCCTTTTCAGCCGCGAATTCCTGGAAAAAGTCGGAGGAACTGTACTTCCTTTCTATTTCAGTTACACCGATTCCCTGGCAATGATATCGTTCCAAAAGTTGGACGGTATAAAAGATCTCCTCAAAAGCCGGAAAAACACTTCGCATGGCAAAGATCTCATCACTCACTTCACTCTTTACCTGCACCATGGTTCCGGTAGCGCCTAAAGCCTCCGAAGCTCCTTCGTTTCCATGGGTTTCCAGGACATCCCGGATGGCATAGAGATTTCTGTAGGCTTCTTCAAAAAGAGGAAGCATCTGGTTGTACCGATGGGAATAGCCTTTCACGAAGGTAACGGCTCCCGCTTTGAAAACTTCTTCCCGCTGATTCCACCAAAACTGAAGGTATAATTCTTCATCCCCCGGGTCCACGGCGATACCCTTGACCGGTTCATCCGGACGCTTTTCAACGATTCGCCCGGCCGACGCGGTAAGCTTGTTATTCTCATCGTCCGCACATTCCACGGCGCCGGCGGTACAGGCAACCAGAACGGAGGCTTCAGGAGCCTCGGTGACGGTAAATTCGGTACCCCGGACACCCATAACGGCGCTTTCGGTGCTGACCGCCATATTTTCTTTACCGGCAAGTTTCTGGATCTTTAACTGCACCGATCCGCTGAGCATGGTAAGGTTGTTCTGAGAAGCCCCTCCCAGGCTGGAGGAATCAAAATAGAAAGCCGTATTTTCCCTCACGCGAATCATGGACCCCTGATTGGTCAGGTTCACCATTTCAATTTCCACAAGCCCGTCGCCGCCGGTTTCCACCAGGTCGAAATTGTAAATATCCATACCGACATCACTGTCGAAGAGTTCCAGTAGCTCACCCTCTCTGTGAAGATCGACTATTCCTTCTATATATACAATCCGCCCAACCGCTTCCTGGGCAAAAACCCCGGTAAGAATCAAAAGAGAAAAGAGGAGAACCATAACAAGTTTGGGAACCAATAACATCTTTTTCATACAAACCTTCCTGGTTTACGAATACATCTAGGTGTTCACCAGTTCAAGCGTAATCTACAGACAAGTATACCACGGGTAAAAAGACAATTCAATAAAACTATCTAGTTATCAGGAAAGGGAGATTTCATGACCTGGATGAGGAATCTTCTCGTTTTACCCTACTTTTCGGTCCATAACGCGCAGAGATGGATCACCGTCTCGGCTGCCCGAACCATGCCCCGCAGGGAAGCCCATTCCAGGCGGCTGTGAAAGTTATGTCCCCCCGTAAAGATATTAGGTGTGGGAATTCCCATTTGACTGAGTTTTGAGCCGTCGGTCCCCCCCCGGATAATCTCTCTGACCGGTTCAATACCGCTTAAACGGACAGCTTTTTCCAGGAGTTCCAATCCCCGGGGATTTTTATTGATATGTTCCAGCATATTCAGATACTGTTCTTCAGAAGTTACTTCCACGGTGCCTCCGGGAAATAATTTTTCCACTGTTGTCCCGAGCGCGGTGAGGACGTCAATTCTCCGATGGATTTCCTTCAGGTCAAAATCCCTGAGATAGATATCGGCTTCCGCTTGTTCCAGGTTACCCCGGCATTCCAAGGGGCAATAGTACCCGTACCTTCCGTCGGTGGCCTCGGGGCTTTCCGCGCCGGGGAGCATGGACAGAAAAGACGAAAGCATGGTAACGGCGTTCACCAGCTTTCCCCGGGCCTGGCCAAGATGGATAACCCGGCCGCGGCAGGAAACCCGAACGCGGAAAGCGTTGAAACATTCCACCTCGCAGAGTCCTTCCTCACCGCCGTCCAGGGTATAGCAATACACACTTTTCAGTGTCTTCAAGGGGAAATTCGTCAGCCCTCGGCCGGTCTCTTCGTCGGGGGTAAAGATGATCTCGATATCCCCATGGGGCACCTCCGGGTTCAGGAGAATCCATTCCATGGCGGTTATGATTTCAGCGACACCAGCTTTATCGTCGGCCCCAAGCAGGGTGGTACCGTCGGAGGTAATCAGGGTATCGCCGGTATGCTTCAACAGTTCCGGGTACTCGGAAGGAGACAGAATCAACCCGTCTTTCAGCTTAAGATCCTGCCCGGCATAGGCATCGTGCACCTGGGGGCGCACATCCTTGCCCGTTACATCCGGCGAGGTATCCACATGAGCCATGAATCCGATAACCGGGGCGGCACCATCCTGGTTGGAAGGCACCCGGGCGATAAGATAACCGTCCTCGTTAAACAAAACCACCGGGATACCCAGGTCCTTAACTTCCTGTTCCAGAAGCCGCAGGAGATCCCACTGCCCCGGGGTTGAAGGAATTTCCCTGTCGTTATGCAGGTCGGAAGTAGTATCGATCCGGACATACCGGTCGAAGCGCTCCATCAGTCGGTTTTTCAGCCATTGTTCGTCGGGTTTCATGCAGTCATAGTAACTTTATTATATTTCCTGGTCAATAAAAGAATTCGCCGGAAACCGGACGCAACCTCGATCAAAAACCAAAAAGCATTCCTCTCATTTTATCATGTAGGAATAATTAATAGACGCGATGTAACTGTTTCCGAGGACTTTTGACTTCATCCGGGGAACATGTTCCAATTGCGACTGAAGGTACAACCATGCCATGATGAGAGATAAAGAAATGAAAGACATGGATCGGGGTTCCCGGGAGGAACGATTGACCCTTAGGCGGTCAGTCGATATGATTCGACCTATGAGCAAATATCCTTTTACATCCATTGAAAAGAAATGGCAGGACTACTGGGAACGGGAAAAGACCTTTAAAGCCGTGGAAGATCCTTCGGTTCCCAAGGAAAAACGCCGATACGTCCTGGATATGTTTCCCTACCCATCCTCCCAGGGGCTGCACGTGGGCCATCCGGAAGGGTACACCGCCACGGATATCTATTGCCGCTACCTGCGGATGAACGGTTTCTCCGTCCTCCACCCCATGGGGTTCGACGCCTTCGGCTTACCGGCGGAAAACTACGCCATAAAAACCGGCACCCACCCGAGAATCTCCACGGAAGGAAACATCGACAAGTTCCGTGCCCAGATCAAGGCTTTGGGGTTCTCCTACGACTGGGACCGGGAGGTTTCCACCCACACGGACGATTATTATAAGTGGACCCAGTGGATCTTCCTGCAGCTCTTTAAGAAGGGCCTGGCCTACGAAGCCGCAACTCCCATCAACTGGTGCCCTTCCTGCAAGACCGGCCTGGCCAACGAAGAGGTGAAAGACGGCTGCTGTGAACGCTGCGGTGAGCCGGTAACCCGGAAAAATATCAGGCAGTGGATCCTGAAAATCACCGAATACGCCGAACGGCTGTTACAGGACCTGGACCTGCTCGACTGGCCCGAACCGATAAAGCTGATGCAGCGGAACTGGATAGGAAGAAGCGAGGGAGCCAACGTCACGTTTGCCCTGGAGAACCACGAGGACTCTCTTATGGTATTCACCACCCGGCCGGACACCCTTTTCGGTGCCACCTACATGGTGCTGGCCCCGGAACACCATCTGGTGAAAAAAATTACCACGGCGGAACACCGGCAGGCGGTAGAAGACTACATCGAACAGGCAAACCGAAAGTCGGACCTGGAACGGACCGACCTGGCCAAGGAGAAAACCGGTGTGTTCACCGGAGCCTGCGCGATTAATCCGGTAAACGGGAAAAAGATCCCCATCTGGATCTCCGATTATATTCTTATCTCCTACGGTACCGGGGCCATCATGGCCGTACCGGCCCACGACGAACGGGACTTTGAGTTTGCCAAAAAATTTGATCTGCCCATCATCCAGGTGGTGTCCGAAGACGGCAGCCTCCATGACATGAAAGAAGCCTCTGCCGGGGACGGTATCGCCGTCAACTCGGGGGAATTCGACGGGCTGCCCACAAAGGAGTTCAAAAAGCGAATCATTGCCTGGCTATCCGAACGAGGCCTGGGCGAGGCGACGGTGAACTATAAACTCAGGGACTGGATTTTTTCCCGGCAGCGTTACTGGGGAGAGCCGATCCCCATTGTTCATTGCCCCGTCTGCGGTATCGTGCCGGTGCCGGAGAAGGATCTGCCCCTCCGGCTGCCGGAAGTTGAAAGTTATACCCCCACGGGAACCGGAGAATCCCCCTTGGCCGGCATTGAAGAGTGGGTCAACACCACCTGCCCCGTCTGCGGCGGACCAGCCAAGAGGGAAACCAACACCATGCCTCAATGGGCCGGTTCCTGCTGGTACTACCTCAGGTTTCTCGATCCAAAAAACGACGGCATATTCGTCTCCCAGGAAAGGCTGGCCTACTGGATGCCCGTGGACCTCTACGTAGGCGGGGCGGAACACGCGGTGCTTCATTTACTCTACGCCCGGTTTTGGCACAAGGTCCTTTACGACCTGGGTCACGTAAACACCCCGGAACCCTTCCTGAAACTGGTAAACCAGGGAATGATCCTCGGCGAGGGGGGGGTCAAGATGTCCAAATCCCTGGGGAACGTCATAAATCCCGATGAGATTATTCAGGCTTACGGCGCCGATTCCATGCGGATGTACGAGATGTTCATGGGGCCCCTGGAAGTATCAAAACCCTGGTCAACCCGGGGCCTGGTGGGTGTCCATCGCTTCCTGGACAGAATCTGGAGAATTGCCCTGCGCCCCTTAAGCGAGGAGAACCCGTCGGAAGACCTGGTGAAGCTGCTTCACAAAACCGTGAAAAAGGTAACCCATGACACCGCCGGTCTCGAGTTCAACACGGCCATCGCCCAGATGATGATCTTCATCAATGAGCTCTATAAAACGGAGACCAACTACCGGGATATGTGGGAAACCTTTACCCTTCTCTTAAGCCCCTACGCACCTCACCTGGGGGAGGAACTCTGGGAAAAGCTGGAGAAAAAACCTTCCGTTTCTCGGCAGTCCTGGCCTGCCTGGGATGAAGAGCTTACCCGGGAATCGGAAGTTACCGTGGTACTGCAGATAAACGGTAAAACCAGGGCGAAGGAAGATCTGCCGGCGGGTATATCGGAAAAAAGGATGAAGGAAATCGCCCTGAGTAACGGGAGGATCCGGGAACTCCTGGCTGGAAAAAAAGTCATCAAGATTATTACGGTCCCCGGAAAGCTGGTGAACCTTGTCGCGAAATAAATACGAAGAAAGACAGGCCGAGGTGGCGGAATGGCTCGCTGAAGCCGGGCTGGATGTCTTGGTCCTGGAAGACACGGAGGGGCGGCGCTGCTCCTCCGTGAGGTACCTCACCGGGTTACCCCAGGACGGAATACTCTTCATCTTCCGAAACGGCCGAACCGTTCTCAGCCCCTGGGATGTCATTCTGGCGAAACGGACCGCCTGGGCTTCGGATATCACAGCCCTCTCCGAGTTCGACAGAACCACCGAAAAAGTCCTGGCCGGTATCCTGGCCCGGGAAGGCTTCAGTCAAGGCAGCCGCCTGGAACTATCCCTTGCCACCCCCTACTCAGTCTTCATGAAACTTCAGAAAGCCTGTCCTGATGTCATCTTCTCCTGCCCGGAGAAAGGGATTGAAGCAAAGATTAAGGAACGCCGGGCCCTGAAGGACCCGGAAGAGCTGAGCTTTCTCCGGAAAGCCGCCGAGATAACCAACGAGGTGCTGGTCCTGCTGGAGGAAAAGTTTAAAACGGGAGACCCGGTAACCGAATTGGACCTGGCTATGTTCATCGAGGCTGAGGGCCGCCAAAGGGGGGCCGAGGGGACCGGTTTCGAGACCCTGGCGGCCGGACCGGAACGAAGTTTCGGTATTCACGCCTTTCCCGCCTATACCAGGGGACCTCACGCCACGGAGGGTCTTTCCATCCTGGACTTCGGATTCCTGTACCAGGGATACACCAGCGACGTCACCATGACGGTTGCCCGGGGAAAACTCTCTCCGAAGCAGGAAAAAATGATCAACCTGGTGCAGAAGGCCTATGACAATGCGGTGAAACAGGCGGTACCCGGGGCTCTGATCAGGGACATCTGCCGGAAAGTGGACAATACCTTCGCCGTCGAGGGCTTTTTTATGCCCCACTCCCTGGGCCACGGCATCGGCCTGGATGCCCATGAGGCACCGATGGTGTCCACCAGGGCCGACGAGAAGGCGGTTTTACAGCCGGGCATGGTCATTACCATCGAACCCGGGCTTTACGCCGCCGACACCGGTGGTGTCCGGCTGGAAAACGATCTGCTTATTACAGAAAACGGGTCGGAACTGCTGACTCGGTCCCGGATTCTGCGGCTTTCCTAGGGCCGGAACACCGCCGACCAGGAATCCCCCTTAATATACAGATCCAGAACGGTGTCTTCCTCCCGGGAATGAAAGCGGTGATACCCTTCCCACAGGTTAGTGAACTCCAGGTTACCCTCGGCATTGGTGGAGACCGGAGCCATAAAGGGATTATCCGGAACCCAGGTTCCCTCCGGTGACGGGATGGTGGCGCTTTTATCTTCATAGGCCGACAGGGCATAAACGGAAAACTGCCCGTAGGAAAGAAAGCGAAGAGCTTTTTCCATATCCACCTTCCACGGGTTCCCTTCCCCCTCTCTGAACACCTCTGAAAAAAGACGATCCACATTCAAGGCTTCCACCACCTCCCAGGAAGGAGTGAGACGAAACAGCAGTAAGGCCGTCCATCCCTTTTCCCAGGAAAAGCACAGGCGTCCCCGATCATCCAGATCCCCGGGAATCACGGCGCCGGCGGGGAGAGTTCCCCCCGCGGGGTAAAGGAGAACCGGGAAGTTGGTTCTGCGGGGAAGGATGACGGACAGATCCTCCGGAAGGCCGGAGTAGACAACCTCTTCCATCGCGCCGGTATCCGTCCGAAAGACCAGGCGAAACCCGTTATCCCAGGACCGGTGTTCCCAGGCCTGAGGCCACGGAGGCAGGCAATAAGAAAGACTGAGATCTTCCCGAAAGAAAGAACAGCCGGAGAAGAGTCGAAGCATCAGGAGAATGGAAAGAAAAATCGGTCTTTTCATAAAAGACGTATACGGGCTCTTCAGGGGGAATGCTTCAATTGTGAACAAAGAATCGTTCGGATTTCCGAGAGAATTGTTTTGTAGCCTTCGGTCCGATAGTCGGGATAGGTCCAGGGCAGGTCATGGAAAGCTCCCTTTCGGTACAACAAGGTTATCTCACCGTAGATTCCGTCTGAAAGGGGTATGCGATGGCTGTGGTTTTTCGTTGTAGCGAGAATCAGCGAATGGAGGGTTAAAACCCCCGGGTCCAGGTTGACTCCCCGTCCCCCGGGGGAAGGAAAACGCTCTTCGGCACGGTTGGAAAGGATTTTGTACTCCCAGAGCCGGGAGGGGCAGATAAGATCTTGAAAGGAAACGAAACAACGGGAGAGACCGGAACCCATCTCACCGGTATAATAATCGGTAAAAGTGAAAGGGATGGCGTCGCTCCAAAAATCTATCGGCCCGAAAGCCTCTGCCAGTACAGGTCTGAATGTCTCGGGGGGATATTCGGGGGCATAAAGCACCCCCAGAATAAGTTTCGCCGGAGGAAAAGGTTCCCTTTCACCCATAGTTCCGTCCTCTTCACCAGGGAAAAGCGTTGCGTGATCATCAATTTTATCCCATAATACCTGGTATATGGAAGATACGAACACCTATCTGGAAACTCTGGAAGCGGCTCTGGAAAAAAAATACAGCGACCTGGAAAACCGCTGTATCCGCGTTCTCAAGGAATCCTTTCGAAAATATCACCAGGCCTTTAAAAATTATTATGACCTCTTGGTCAGAAAGGCTCTTATTGCGGAAGACCCCTATAAATTCGAACTCAAGGTGTCTTCCCTGGAGGTTCCCCCCAAGGGTCCAATCTCAGATTCGGAAAAGACCGTAGAAATGGGGAAGCGCCTCTCGGCTTTCGAGATTCAGCTCGATTTTCTGAATAACTATTATCAATTTAAAACCGAGGAACTGGACCTCAAGCAGATTAAAATCCTCGCCGGTTTATGCCAGTACATCCTCTGGGACCGGATGTCCCCGGGCAGCAATAGTCTCAACACCCGGGTGCTTGCCGATCTTTCCGAGAAGGTAAAACAGGGGAACGACTCCCTTTCCTCCGGTATCCTTTCAGACGGCGAAAAACAGATGGCGGAAGCCTCCAGGGAAATTATGGCGTCCCTGAAGGAGATCATGTTCTACCATAAACAATATTATAAGATTCTCCTGCGAAAAACCGTATTCCCCGCCGCTAAGATCGACACTTTAATGGTGGAATCCTATCGGGATGAGGCCTTTAAAAAGGTTAAACACGCCTTCGCCGAAACCCTGCGAAACGAAGCCTTCTATCCCGAGTTGGTTCAGGAGGTCCTGGACGAAGACTATACCCCGTCGGGGGCCACCCTGAAAAACGATATTCTGACCCACCTGGCGGTCGAGGCAAAGGAGAAACCCAAACGGCAGGGGGTAGACTACCGGTCTATCCTGATGGACGCGGTAAAAGCCCTTGGCATGGCGGGGCCGTCCCTTTACAACGCCGGTCTGAAAGCCAACGATAATCTTGTTCTCCTTCAATCCAAGAAAATCTCCATATCCGAGCGTTTCCGCCTCTGGCTGCAACGGGTTGTTCAGAAAACCGAAGAATCCATGGTCTACGACATCGAGTATTTTGATGAAAAGACCTCTTCATCAAAAACCATGAAACTGGATATAAAAAAATTCCTTGAGAAAACCCTTTCCCGGGGAAAACTGCTCCAGTCGGTTTCGAATAAAATGTCTCCCCGGTATCAAAAACTGGAAAACGCCGACGAAGGGGATGTCTATTCATTTCTGGAAAAACAGATTATGGAAGTTCAGACGATCCTTCATACCTTAACGGCCCTGGATACTTTTTTTAAAACCGAGGTGCAGCGGGACCAGCGAAAACAGGTAAAAGGGTTAAAACTGGAAATAACCGCCATAAAAAACAACCTGCTGAAAGCAAACCAGAAACGTTATGAATATGTCTCCCGGAAGGAGGAGATGGAGCAGTTAAAAAAACTGGGGATCAATATAAACGATGATTAAGGGGAATCACACCCCACCCTGCCTGTACCAGCCGAGAATACGAAAATCCTCAACCCCTTCTTTCAGCTTCTCCGCTGCCTGAGTAAACCGATCCACCTTACCGGTGATGTCCAGGTCGATATAAAACATATATTGCCAGGGACGTCCGTGAATTGGTCGGGATTCCAGTTTCTTCATATTCAAATCCCGGTTTACCAGCTCTGAAAGACAATGAAACAGAGCCCCCGGTTTGTCCACCGCGGAAAAGACAAAGGATACTTTATTAATTTCCTCCGGAGTGGGTTCTTCCAGACGGGAACAGATAAAAAACCGGGTGTAGTTATTGGGATTCGTCTCCAGGCCTTCCTTCAGAACGGCCATCCCATACACGGCGGCAGCCTTCTCACCGGCGATGGCTGCCCAATCCTCCCGGTTTTCAGCAGCCACATGGGCCACCGACCCGGCGGTATCATAAAATGGCACCCGTTCCAAACCGGGATATTTGTCCAGGAAAGCGGCACATTGAGCCAACCCCTGGGGGTGAGAAAAGACCCGCTTTAGTTTTTCGATCTTCGTCCCTTTTTTCCCGATGAGGTTGTGGACAATGCGAAGGGTTTTTTCCCCGACAATTTTGATATCCGGATAGCGTAATAAAAGGTCGTAGTTCTCATGGATCGATCCGGTGAGGCTGTTTTCAATGGGCAGGATGCCGTACCTGGCTTTTCCATCCAGCACCGCGCGAAACACTTCCTCGAAGGAGCCGCAGGGGAAGATGTCATGATCAATATGAAAGAAATAACGCTCCAGAGCCTCCTCGCTGTACGCGCCGGGCTCCCCCTGAAAAGCCACTACCGTTTTTCCTCCGGTAAAAGCCTTATCCACCGCCCACAGGGGATGTTTTTCCGGAAGATGCTCGATTTCCTTTCCGATAACCGGAGAAAGGGCTTCCAGGTCACGCATGAGTTTTTCAAACTGCTCGGGATATAATGACTGAGGTCCGTCTGAAAGCGCGTGTTCAGGATCGGTATGAACCTCTACTATTAAACCGTCAGCCCCCGCCGCGATTCCCGCCAAAGCCATGGGAGGGACCTTTTCCCTGATTCCCGTGGCGTGACTGGGATCGACGATCACCGGCAGGTGGCTGAGCTTTTTAATCACCGGGATAGCCGAAAGATCCAGGGTGTTCCGGGTGTAGGTCTCAAAGGTCCTGATGCCCCGTTCACAAAGAATCACATCTTCGGTGCCGTGGGCCAGAAGGTACTCCGCCGCCATGAGCCATTCCTCAATCTTGGCGGCCATTCCCCGTTTTAGGATAACCGGCAACCCCGCGGCGCCTACTTTTTTCAGTAATTCGAAATTCTGCATGTTCCTGGCGCCGATCTGAAAGACATGGACATAACCGGCCGCCATTTCCACGGTTTCCGTGGCCACAACTTCCGAAACCACCGGAAGACCTACGGCGTCTCCCGCCTCCCGGAGGTACTGTAGTCCCTCTTCACCCAACCCCTGGAAGTCATAGGGGCTCGTCCTGGGCTTAAAGGCGCCGCCCCGGAGCATTACCGCGCCTGAAGCTCTCACGGTTTCGGCGATTCGCATCATCTGATCCCGGGATTCCACCGCGCAAGGGCCGGCAGCCACGGCAACCCGGCGCCCGCCTATCCTTACCGGACCGAGAGAGATCACGGTGTCTTCCTTTTTCAACTCCCGGGAGGCAAGCTTATAAGGTTTAGAGATGGGGATAACCCTCTCCACTCCGGGAAGAACCTCCACTTCCCGGGCGTCCATACCGATTAGACCGACGGCGCCCAGAACGGTTTCCGCTTCCCCGACGATTTCCCGGATTTTATACCCCTTTCCTTCAAGAAAGGTGATAACACCTTGTTTTTCTTCGGGGTGAATAGATTGTGAAAGCACGATTATCATGGTGTGCTATTGTACGGATTTCATGTAAGGTTGTACAGCTTTCACCAGACGCGGTTTATCAGATTCCCTTTCCTCCGGGGAGTTTTTCTTGAACTCCGCGAGAAATTTTTCTTCCATGGCCTCACGAAAGGTAATAATCCGGGAAATATACTCCAGGGTAGAAACAGGAGCGCCCTGGGTCTTTACCCGTTGATGTCCGGCGTTGTACATGGCCAGGGCTACCAGCTCATTTTCCCCGGTATCAAGACAATAACGAAGGTACCGGATACCCTGCAGAACATTGACCTCCACCGAAAAGAAGTCTTCTACCGCCAGATCCGGGAAGGAATTGGAATTCAGTTGAAACAACCCCCTGTCCAGGGAGTTTTCATTGACATTCACCGCCCGGGGATTATATCCGCTTTCCGCCTTGCAAAGGGAAAAAGCCAGGGAAAGGGGAATGTCATATTCCTCCGCAGCCTGAAGAATAGTCTCCGCGATAATTCGCTTTCCGGTTTCAGCGGTATAAAAGGTGACCACACTGTTTCGGGTATCGGGATTCCTGTAAAAGAAAAGACCCGGATCACCTTCAATAACCGGTTCTACCAGGGGCTGTTTTTCCAGGCTGAAGAACTCTTCCGATTTATAGGAAGAGCTCACTTCATTCCGCCCGGAAACCGTACAGGCGAAGAACAAGGGAAGGGCCACAATGAGATAAATTTTAGCTTTACGAGTCATATTCTTATTCCTAGGGATTTTTATCCTGCTATTCTCTCTGAATTTGAGAGATTTTGCATAAATTGGAAAAAACGTCAACCCCTCAATCAGCTCTTGGTTGACATCGGAACAATCACTCAGTATGCTATTCTTCAAAGGTAAAGAGGCTGCGGTGTGACAACATGAAGACATCCCGAGTTGAAAAGCTGCTTCTTTTTTCAACCAGGCATTTTAAAAGTATTTTCCTGGCGGTTCTGGTAGTTACTCTTGTCCTGGGCATCTTCGCCTTTAAGTTGAAAATCAACGCCGATGTGGAAAGTCTCATTGCCGAGGGAGACATACCCGAAGGGTTCTCCGAAAAAGCCTTTCTTAATTCCGACTACCTGATCCTGGCCTTCTACGGAAAGAACCTCTACGATGTCCGGCTTATGAGCCGTCTGGCACCTTACCTGGACACCCTGGCCTCTCTGGAACATATCGGAACCCCCATAACGCCTTTTAACCAGTATACCTTTGAAAAAAGGGGCGCCCAGCTTCGAATTGTCCGCTTCTCTCCCACCGGGGAGATTCCAAAGACCGCGGAAGAAATGAAAGTTTTTCAGGAAAGAATTCTCACCGACCGAACCGTACGAGGACTCCTGGTGTCTGAAGACGGCAGGGTTCTCTGTTTTCTCTACCCCTACAAACCCATGGAAGATTACGCCGCTTTTATGGACACCCTGGATCCCCTGATAGATGAAATGAGAAAAATCACCCGGGTATACGTTTCCGGCCCCCTGCCCTTCGAAAAGGCCGTGAGAGACCGCTTGCTGGGAGATTTTTCCCGGCTCATTCTTCTGAGTCTGGCGGTAATCCTGATTATCCTCTATACGGGGTTTAAATCCTTCAGAATAACCATTATGCCCCTGGGGATCGTCATTACAGGTACTATCTGGACCTTGGGCCTGATGTCGCTCTTGAGAATTCCCCTATCCGTAATCAGCATCATGACGCCCCCCCTGGTTCTGACCCTGGGAACATCTTATACCATCCATATTCTGAACCAGTACTTTCGGGACCTGGACCATACCGTCGATTCGAACCAACCCATCACCGGGTCGGTCTTTTCAGTGGGACGAACCATTGTTATGGCCGCCGCGACAACCATTATCGGTTTTTTCAGCCTGCTGGTCACTCAGTTGGAACAAACCCGGGATTTCGGCCTGGCCACAAGTTTGGGGATTTTTTCCTGTGCCGTCCTTTCAATCTTTCTCCTTCCCGGGTTGTTATCTCGTATCCGAAAACCTTCGAAGAAACAGCAGAACCTGGTTACTTCCGGCCCGCTGGTTCAGTTTCTCGACGCCCTGGGGTCCTTTGCCGCGCGAAACAAACGGTGGGTTCTTCTCAGCCTGGCGGCCTTCCCCCTGCTTTTCGTTTTTTCCCTGAGACACATCAACTACGATTCCAACTACCTGGGCTACTTTCCAAAAAAGGAACGGGTAGTTCGGGATTTTTACTTTATTGCCGAACACTTGAGCGGTATTAACCAGGTGCAGGTGACGTTGCAGGGGCCTTCGGAGGAAGAAGGCTATTTTCTCAAGCCCGAAGTTTTAAGGGATGTCTCCGCCTTCGAGGACACCCTGCGGGATGAAGCCGTTGTCAGTTATCTTATATCGTTCCCCTCGTATATCAGGGAAATAAACCGCCTGGCTACAGGAGAGGATGAAATTCCCACCACCCGGGGGCTGATTCTTCTATTGTCCCGTTATTTTACAACCCTGGCGAAAAGCGACGGTTCCCAGAACATGCTCTCGGTCATGGCTAACGAAGATTTTACCCAGCTTGTCTGCACCTTTCGCACCTTTGACAAGGAGCACCATCGTTTTGAATCGGAAAAGGAAATGCAGCAAATCATTCAGCGAGCCGGACACAATGCCGAGAGGCTTCTTCCGTCCGAGATAAGGGTGAGCTTTTCAGGGGGGAGCCTTCGTTACACCGAATTGTACGAACAAACCCGGGAAGACCAGCTGAAGTCAACAATACTTGCTTTGGTTTTTATTTTTATCATTACATCGTTTTTCTTTCGATCCCCCTTATACGGCCTGTTAAGCCTTCTCCCCATGGTTTCCGGTATTACAGCCCTGTATATCTTCATGGCCCTGACCGCGATTCCCTTGGATATGACCACCCTCATGGTCTCCAGCGTGGCCATCGGTATTGGTGTGGACGACTCCATTCATTTTTTACTGCAGTATAGAAAACAAAGAAAACAGATTTCTTCCGAAGATCCTGTGCGAAGAACCCTGCATATTACCGGGCGGCCCATCGTACTGACCAGCGTATCCATTATGGGGGGCATTCTCATCCTGGTTTTGTCCGGATTCAAACCCATCGTTTATTTCGGTGTCTTAGTATCTTTCACCCTGCTGGCTACAACTCTAGGGTGCATCCTGATCCTGCCGGTTATTCTGAATCTTCTGCATCCCCCTGAGACGGGAAACCTTGACCACCGAAAGAAAAACCATTAGTTTTAGCCTATGAAATACTTTCAGGCTTTTTTACTGCTTAGCCTTCTGTTTTTTGCCTCCTGTAGCATTCAACAAGAAATTTTTTTAGATGCCTCCGGGGGAGGAGAATATACAGGAACCTTCCGGGTCTCTCAGGATATGGCGGATTATCTGGAAGAATTGGCCTCCCTGACCACCAGTTCCTCGGAAGAGTTCACCCTTTTTGAAACTGACAAAATAAAGGAAGATCTGGAAAAGGATCAATCCGGGGTTCACGTCACAGCCGTTACCGTGGATGACCCGAACACTCTCCGGGTCGCGCTGACCTTCGACAGCCTGGAAAGCCTCCTTGAATCCCAGGAAGCCCAGGCGGCAAAGATTATCCGGTTCACCGAACTGGCCGACGGTAGTAAAAAAGTTCATATTCGCCTGGATCGGGAAAATTATGAACACCTGGATGCTCTCTTTTCCGAGGAGCAAAAGATCGTAATGGATATCTTCGGTCCTAAGGAAAACGAAGGCCTCTCAGAAGAAGAATATCTGGAAATGATGTCTTATGCCCTGGGGGAGCAAGGGTCGGACCTGCTGCGAGCATCTATCATAGAAACCCGGGTAAAAGTTAAGGGAACCCTCCTGGATCAAAAAGGAGGTGTTCGGGAAGGCGACACCGTAGTATTTCGGATTCCACTCCTACGTTTTTTACTCCTTGATGAAATCTTGGAATACCAGCTTACATTCAGGTAGGAATTGTGAAAATACTCATAGCCGAAGATGAATACACCACCAGGAAACTCATGGAAATAAAACTTGATCGGGCGGGAATTCAGTACGATTTCACCTCCGACGGCAAGGAAGCTCTGGAAATGTTTTCCCGGGGCGGTTACTCGGTGGTGGTTTTAGATCAGTACATGCCCGGAATGAACGGAAACATGATAGCTCGTCATATCCGGGAGAAAAACGACCAGGTGCCCATCATCGGAATAACCAGCGATGAAACTCAGCGGGAACAGATGTTGGAAGACGGTTTCACCGACGTATTCATCAAACCTTTAAGAAATCAGGATTATATAACCACGCTAAAGAAATTCCTGGAGTAATATGTGATTTCCAAAGGTCTGTTTCCTGTTCTCGCCTTTTTGCTCCTTTTTTCTACGGTTGTCATCCCGGCGGAAGAAAGAACCACCCTGACAACAGCCTATGCCTCTACGGAATATCAATGGGATATTATTCATTCCTATTCTTCCTTCGAAGCCCAGCTTTACACGGCGGTATACGAAGGGCTGGTCACCTACCATCCTTTCAGTTTACAGCCGATCTCCGGAGTCGCCCGTTTTTGGGAAGTCATGCCCGACGGGAAGACCTGGCGTTTCTATCTGCGGGAAAACGCAAGATATTGGAACGGCGACAGGGTAACGGCGGCCCACTTCCGCGACGCCTGGCTTACCCTGCTGGATCCGGAGGAAAAAGCCGAATATTCTTCTCTCCTGGATGTGGTTCGCGGGGCCCTGGATTACCGGACGGGAAAGACAACGGACCCGGAAACCGTCGGCCTTCGGGTTCTTTCGGATACCCTGCTGGAGGTGGAACTGGAAGAGCCGGCGGATCATTTTCTGAAGATTCTCTGCCACCACAGCCTGGCTCCCATTCACCCGAAGCTATTAAAACAGCGGCAATGGAACTCGAAAACGGCAATTTTGAGCAACGGGCCCTTTTATGTCCTCTCCTGGTCGGATGAGGAGATTATTCTGGGGAAGAACCTCCTTTACTGGGATGCTTCCTCGGTGGAATTGGAAAAGATCCGTATCATGCTGACCGATGATTATGAGGAAACCACAGCCCGTTTTAACAGTGGAGAGATTCACTGGTGCGCCGGGGGCATCGACTGGGGAGCCGTGGAAAATCCCAACAATCTGTTGTTGAACCCCATGTTTGCCACCAGTTACCTCTTTTTCTCCTGTTTGTCCCCTCCCTTTGACCGGGCGGACGTACGACGCGGCCTTGCCCTGCTGATTCCCTGGGAAGAGATTCGATCGGAGGACTATATGCTTCTTCCGACCGCCGGCCTGGTCCCTTCCATTCCGGGTTACCCGGAAGCCCAGGGAATAGAGGCTCAGAATGTGAACGAAGGTCTGGCCCTCCTTAATGCCCAGGGTTTTCCAAAAGGGCAAGGGTTGGGAGACCTGATCATCCGGGTGCCCGAAGGCGGAGACATGGAAAGAATTTCCACTCTTATCAAAGATGCCTGGGAAACTTCCCTGGACATTACCGTAGCCGTGGAATATCACAGCTACCCGTCTTATTTTGACGTTATCGAAACCCGACCTTATACCCTGGCGACTATTACCTGGATCGGCGATTTTGCCGATCCCCTGACCTTTCTGCAGATGTGGACCGGCACCAGTAACCTGAACGATTCGGGATACCGGAACGAAAATTACGACACCCTTCTCAAGGAATCCATGGGGCAGACCGGAGAAAAACGCTATGAAACGCTGGGCGTGGCGGAAGCACTCCTTTTAAGTGAAGCGGCGGTCCTTCCCTTGAGCCACTATCCGGCCTTGAACGCCCTGGAGGTATCGCTGGTCGACGGGTGGTATCCCAACCCCCTGGATATCCACCCCTTCAAGTATATAAGGTTCAATAAGCCGGAGATTCCTCCGTCGGTGGTGATGAGTCGATAATACCGGCTATTGCTTAACGCGTTTTACCCGCCCTTTCAATTTCACCACAAACCGGTTGTATAGCGGTGTCTGGCTTACGATCATGAACAGTATCACCAGGAACAGGATGAGAGCCACGGGCCGCGTGAATACCGGTAGAAAACTTCCTTTCGAAACCATCAAAGCCCGGCGCAGATTGCTGTCGCACATGCCTCCGAGAATGACCCCAATTACCAGGGGCGCAATGGGATATTTCATCTCCGTCAGGAAATACGCGATAATTCCCACCGGGAGCATGAGGTACAAATTAAAGATATCCGTTCCCAGGGCGTAGGACCCGATAATACAGAGCACCCCGATAACCGGCATAAACAGACTGGTGGGTATTCTCAGAACCTTGATCACCTGTTTGGCCAGGAAAATACCGCAGATCCACATGGCGAAGGAAGCTAAAAGAAGAATAGCCGTAACCTGAAGGTAGAAACCCGGATGATCAATGTTCAGCATGGGCCCGGGGTTGAAACCGTGCAGAAGCAGGGCGCCCAAAAGCATTGCCGCCGGAGGGCTTCCCGGAACCCCCAGGCTCAGCAGTGGAATCATCGCGCCGCCAATACAGGCGTTGTTCGCCGTTTCCGTGGCTACAACGGCTTCTTCGACCCCGGTACCGAACTTATCGCCGTCCTTGCTGAACCGCTTAGCGGCGCCGTAGGAGACCCATCCGGCGATATCCTCACCGATGCCCGGCACCGCGCCGATGCCGACCCCGATAAGAGCCGACCGAATTATCTTCGGGGTATATCGGAAGATCTTCTTAAACCCGGGAACGATCCGGTCAACCTGGGCCATTTCACCGAATTTAAAATTATCCCGCAGGGTCTGGATAATCTGCGGGATCCCGAAAGCGCCGATCAGTACCGGGACCAGGTCAAGACCGCTGTCGAGCTGACTGAATCCGAAGGTAAAGCGGGGATAATTCTGCAGCTTGTCACGGCCGATGGTGGCCATCCACAAACCGATAAGCCCCGCGATCCACCCCTTTATAACCAGGTCCGGGCTTGTAAGGGTTCCGCTGATGACAATGCCCACAAAGGCAAGAAGAAAGAACTCAAAAGATGTAAACTCCAGGGCCATCTTGGAAATGATGGGGGAAAAGGATACGACAAACAGCATGCCGATAAATGTTCCGATGGCTGAAGCGGTGGTGGTTAACCCCAGGGCTACTCCGGCCTGCCCTTTCTTCGCCATGGGGTAGCCGTCCATGGCCGTGGCTGCTGCCGCCGCCGTACCGGGAATATTCACCAGAATGGCCGTGTACGAGCCACCGTACACTCCTCCCACATAGATCCCCAGGAGAGCCACCATGGCGGTGGCGGGACTCATTCCATAGGTCAGGGTTGTCAGCAGGGCAACTCCCAAGGTCGCGGTGAGACCGGGGATAGCCCCGAAAATAATGCCCATGATAACGGAGGCAAAAAGAAGAACTAAAGCCCCCGGATTTGTAACCAGGGCGGCAAGTTCCAGGATAAATTGTTGTAATGCTTCAAGGGCGAAGGACATACCACCTCCTAATATTTCAGCGAGTAATACAGGTAATTCATCTGCCCGATAAGAAGCCCTTCCTTGGGCAGAGGAACAAGCAGGGCGTACCTGAAAACGGGGCAGAGGAATAAGGGTGTCAGTACCGCTACGAACAGGACAGTACGTAATTTTTTCAGCGGCACATTTTCCCGCTTCATTACTTTTCGGGCCTGCATATACAGGAACACCAGGAACAGCAACGCCATAAAATCCATGGAATAGACATACAGGCCGTTCAGAAGGCGGGCCAGGGGGCTGATGTAAAAAAGCACCAGAACAGCGCATTCCAGGATATATACAAAGGTTACCCGCGTAAAAACCCTTTTATTTTCAGCATAAAAAACCGTGCACACAAAAGAAAGAAAGAACATGATACTGATCATGAAGTCGATCCGGGGAATGAAGAGATACACAAAGGTGATAAGAGACAGGAATACGACCATGGTCCGGACGGTCCGCTCATCCAAGCGGGACCCTGTTTTTCGCTTCGCCGCCGCTAAAAGGCTCGCAAGGCCACCCTGCCTGACCGCTGTTCCCATTAAAAGAACTCCCAGTAGAATAACACCTCCGCCGATGAACAGGGGGAACAGGGCCGGAGCCACATACCAATGGGTTTCCACCCCACCGTAACTGGCCTTCATCGGCATGCCGGTTGAAACCAGAATAACGAAAACACCGAACAGAATGAGAATAATCGACGTTATAAAATCCGATCTGCGCAAACTCGCTTTTTCATCCATACACAATACCCTTTTCAATGAAGGGACCGGCCTTTCGGCAGGTCCCTTGGATGCATCCGAAAAAAGACTTTCCTAAGTCGTCCTTACGGCCGGGGAATATTCAGATCCGCCGGGTCCACATCAGCGGCGCCCAGTTCCCAGAGAGTCCAGGCAAAGTTGGATTCCAGCGAAGCGAAAATCTCGTTCGCCTCGGGTCCGCGCTTCCCGGAGAGGACATAATACTTTTCCTTGCCGAAATCCAGGACCGCCTGGGATTTCATAGCCTTGTCGAAAGCCTGATAGAGCACTTCTTTCCTTTCCTGCGGGGTATCGGCGGCTACGGCAAAACCAATGGACTGCGGCAGCGGCAGGTAGTCGCTCAAGGACGGATAGGTTTTGAAGGCCGAAGGAATAACCGTTCCGGCCAGGTCAAAGGAATCGGGAATCAGCATGCCCAGGGGCTTCAGTTTACCGCCGCGGATCAGTTCGGCCTGTTCAGCCACGGAGGTAATGATAACGGTAATTTCCCCTGTCATGGCGGCGTTCTGGGCCGGTGCGGAGCCATCATAGGGGATAAAGCTGAAATCGGCACCGGAGCCGTTTTCCAGGGCCAGAAGGTTCAAGTGATGAATCGAGCCGGACCCGCTGGCACCGGCCAGGATGGTTCCCGGGTTGGCTTTCGCGTCTTCTATAAGATCCTGGATGGTGTTGTAGGGGGCGTTCGGGGTTACCGAAACCACATCGGGTGAGCCGCCGATGATAAAGAAGTCCCATACATTCATCCTGTTGCTCCAGGCGCCCTTGACGCCGGCGGTCACATTGGATTCCGACAAGCCGCAGATTGTGTAGCCGTCATGGGGGGCGCTGTAGGCGTAGGTCATGCCGACGGAACCGGAAGCGCCGCCGGTTTTGTTTATCACGTTTATGTTGACGCCCAGTTCCTTGGCCATCTCCGCCATGACGATACGGTTACACACATCGGTGCCGCCACCGGCGCCCCACACCACCACCGTGGTAATGTCCCTTTCGGGATACGGGACTTCCACCCCTTCCGCCTGACCACCGGCAAAAGCCAGGGCTGCCAAAACGGACACCATCAGTACCGTTAACATCAGTTTTCTCATCGCTCTCTCCTTAGAATCGATAATATCGTTCATGAGGTCGACCGTATACAGGGTAACGGCCGCCTCATAATACCTAGTACTTCAGCACCTCGGGATTAAGACAATCGGGAGGCCTTTCGCCCCTCAGCATGGCCCGTATATTTTCAGCCGCCTTCAACGCCATACCCTTTCTCGCCGAGCCGGTAGCCGACGCGGTGTGAGGTGTCAGCACGACATTGGTCAGGCCACGTAAATCGGGTTCTATATCGGGTTCCCTTTCATACACATCGATACCGGCTCCGGCAATCAACCCTTTCTTCAGGGCTTCGGCCAGCTCTTTCTCCTTCACCACCGGACCCCGGGAGGTATTGATGAGGTAAGCCGTCCTTTTCATTTTTCCGAACTCTTCCAGGCCGAACAATCCGGTGGTCTCGGGCAGCAGAGGAACATGGATGCTGATAAAATCGGAACCCGCAAGAAGCTCCTCGAAGGAAACCTTCCGGGCTCCCAGGGTTTCTTCCAGGGCGGTATTCTTCCTGGTGTCCCAGTAGAGGACCGGCATGTCAAAACCCCGGGACATAAGAGCCATGGCGGCTCCGATTCTTCCCGCTCCGACAATACCCAGGGTCCTTCCTGATACATCACCGCCGATAAACTGCAGGGGTCCCCAGCCGGGCCACCGGCCGGAACGGGCAACAGCATCGGATTCAACGACCCGCCGGGCTGCGGCGAAAAGGAGCGCCCAGGCCATCTCGGCGGTGGCCTTGGTGAGGACGTCCGGGGTATTCGAGACCGGAATGCCCCGCCGGGTAGCCTCCTGAACGTCCAGATTGTTGTACCCCACCGCGAAATTGGCAAATCCCTTCACCTCCGGGGCAGCCTCAAAGACTTCCGCGTCGATGGTTTCAGTCACCAGGCAAATGACTCCGTCCTTTCCCCGGATGCTCGTAAGAAACTCTTCCCGCGTTAAGGCCCGGTCTTCCGGATTCACTTCCACATCAAACTCCGGAGTGAGAAAATCGATCCCCTCACGGGGTATCTGCCTGGTCACATAGACCGATTTTTTTCTCATGTTTTTATCCGAACAGGAAAAAATAACTGTTCTTCCAGGAACTTCCAGGTGGCTGAAAAATCCGCGCCGGAAATAAGACCCTTAAACGTGTCTCTGTCGAGACAAAGAAGCCTGTCCCAAAGCTTCTCCGTCCAGCGAGCGTTGGCGTTAAAGGTTTCCACGATATCCTGCCGGGTGGGAGATGTATCGGAGGTCAGGTAATCGGCGTAGTTGAATTCCTGCAGGTAGAACAGAAATTCCACGTAATCGATGAAATGCTTTGTGGCCACCATATAATCCCAGTCCCACTGGCCGTCGTTATCGTTGATATGGATATAGTAGGGATACGGACTGGCCTCCAGCAGACAGAGGGCTTCCGCGGGATTTTCTCCTCCGTATACGGAATGGCCGAAATCCAGGGTAACCCCGAGGGCTGTATTGCCCAGTTCGTTCAGAAGACACAAGGTCTTGGCCGCCGAATCGATGAAGCACTTTCCCCGAATTTCATTCGGCTTGTACTCGATAAAAAGCGGGATCTCCCGCCGGTATTCGCCCGCTTCTCCGAAGGCTTCCACCAAGCGTTTCCAGGAAGTGATGTAATCATTCTGAAAACTGTATTCGTAACCGTCGCCTAGGGGACAGCATTGTACTTTATCAGCCCCGACGGAGGCGGCGTAGTCCTTGGCAGCCTTCACCATGTCAACGGCCTTCCTTCTGATATCGGTATCCGGGTTGGTAACACTGCCCAGGGTGAAATCCATGTCTTTTTTAATGTTCACGTTAATGGCAGCCACTGATAGACCGTACCGGGAAAGCAGGTCCTTGAGCACCTCCGGTTCAGGCACTTCGTAAGGATACACGAGCTCAACCCCGTTTATTCCTTCCATCCGGGCCATGGTCCGGAACTTATGCTCCAGGTCCGCAGCCTGTTGATAGGTCCGGAACCTGTCCGCCGTCTGTCCGAGAAAACCGGTTATTATGGCGTGTTTTAATCGGTAATCCTTCATAGGGTCTCCTTTCTTTCCAGAAGCTGTAAAGCGCGGCTGACAATGGTTGAGCAGGAAATACCATACTTTTGAATGACCCTGGGATAATCTCCGCTCTCGGCAAAGGTGTCGTCCAAACCCAGGTTATCGAAGGGCACCGGGCAGTTCTTGAGAAGCCATGCTGCGATTTCGTATCCCAAACCGTTTCGCCTCTGATGGTTCTCCGCCACCAGAACGGCCCCGGTTTTTCGCGCCGAGGCGAGAACCCCGTCAGCATCGAAGGGCTTCAATGAATACATGTCCAGGACCTCGGCCTCCACCCCTCTAGCCGCGAGGCTCTCCGCCGCTTCGAGGGCCTGGAACAGAATATCGCCGTAACTTACAATGGTGATATTCTTTCCCTCTCTCAGACAGTGACTGCCGCCGCACTTGAAGGTTTCACTGCCGGAATACACTTCGAAAAGCGGATCCCGCATAAGCCTGGTATACACAGGACCGGGGGTACCCATGGCCAGGTCAAAAACGGACCGGGCGGCATGGCTGTCCGCCGGGCAAAAAACCTTCATATTCGGCAGGGTCGTCAGAATTGCGATATCTTCAGTCGCCTGATGGGTAACTCCATCTATGGCCGCTGTAAGCCCACCGTGAGACGCAAGAAATTTTACATTCAGGTTAGGGTAACAAATAAAACTCCGGATCATTTCCAGGGCCCGCATGGACAGGAAGACACCATAGGTACAGACCACCACGGTCCTGCCGTCCGAAGCCATGCCGGCCGCGGAAGCCGCTTCGTTCTGCTCCGCGATGCCCATGTTGAAATACCGTTTCGGAAAAGCATCACCAAAGAGGTGGCTGTAGGTTGAATACCCGATATCGGCTTCAAAGACGACAAAATCGCCGTCGATGCTGCCGTATTCCTTCATTCTTTCCGCGAAGGCCCGGCGGGTGGGTTTCTTTGCTTTCTCCAGTTGCATTACCGATCTCCTCCCAATTCCTCCAGAGCTCTCTTTAACTGGCCGGAATCCGGCGCCATACCATGCCATTCCCGAAGATCCTCCATGAAACTGACCCCCTTCCCCTTTACCGTGTCTGCGACGATGCAAACAGGTTTACTCCTGGTCGTACCGCGGGCCAGTTCCAGAGCCAACAGAACCTCTCTCATATCATGGCCATTAATTGAAAGGACCTCCCAACCGAAGGCCCGGAATTTTTCCTCAATTGAAGCCATGGGTAGAATTTTATCGGTATGACCGTCCATCTGTAGATGATTGTTGTCCACCAGGGCAATGAGGTTGCCCAGATGCCGTGCCGAAGCCGATGCCGCCGCCTCCCACACCTGGCCTTCCTGGATTTCTCCGTCGCCGAGCAGAACAAACACCTTGTAAGAGGCCCCAAGCATATTCCCTTCCATGGCTATTCCGAGACCCATACTTAAGCCCTGGCCGAGAGAACCGGTAGTCATATCAAGACCGGGCGTTTTTCTCATATCGGGATGCCCCTGGAGAATGCTCTCGAACCGGCGAAGCGTTCCGAGGGCTTCCATGGGAAAGAAACCCCGCATGGCAAGGCAGGCATACACTACGGGACAGGCATGTCCCTTTGAAATGACAAACCGGTCACGAGCGGGCCAACGAGGTTCCTCCGGACGCAGGTTCATGATATCGAAATACAGAGCCGTAACCATGTCTGCCGCGGAAAGAGCGCCTCCCGGATGCCCGGATTGAGAAGCGTAAATCATTTTAACGATTTCTATTCTCACTTCTCTGGCCTTGTTTTCCAGGTAAGCAACCCGTTCATCCAGGGTTTTTAAAGACCCGTTATACTCCATGATGTACCCTTTCCTTTAGCTTTTCGATAATGAAATCTCGACCCTGTCGGTAAGATGTTTCCACCAGGGCCGGCGGACAGAGAATCTCCAGGTCATAGGAGCCCGTGTAACCGTAAAGGTCCAGTTTTTCCAGAAGAAACGTCCAGTCAATGTTACCGGTACCGGGGATATCGGAACGATTTTCCGTTCCCCGGTTGTCACACAGATGGAGAGCCGCGACTCTTCCTTTGAACCAGGGAAGAATGTCGGTTACCGAAGAATCGGCGATAAAATGATGCCCCGTGTCATAAAGAAGATGTATATCCAGGGCTTCCAGCTCCCGGGGAATCTCGCCGTGTTCATGAAAAATTCGTGAAAGAATGCTGCCGGGCAGGATTTCCAGGGCGACCGTTCTTCCAAAGCTTCTAGCCACCGCCGCATATTCTTTCAGCGTAAAAATAAAAAGATCCCGGAGACTGACAGAGAAAGACTTGCCGTCTTGCAGGGCACCCAACGGAACAACCAGGGGAACCGTCGGCGGTAAAGCTTGAAGTTTTCCGCAGAGAGCCACCCAGTCCCGCATGGGAAGGGTGTCGGTCATGGACCTCTCCGAAGTAAACAGATGTATAAGAAAGTGAGCGACGAAGGCACTGATCCTCATTCCCCGTTCACCTAGGTCTTCCATGATTGTGTACAGACCATCACCTGACCAGTCACCAAGCTGTTCCCGGTGGTACACCTCGAGCTGCAGAACCTGAAATCCCCACCGGTCAAGAAGCTTTATACCTTCCCTAACCTGTTCAAGGGTAAAATGCTGGGAAAACAGGGAAACCCAAAAAGCCGGGGATACCCCAAAGCTGTTGTTTTCCATCACAGATGCAATATTTTGCATGCAATATTTTACACACAAGAAAAAGAATTTGTCAATGATTTTTTAAAATTTTGCATGCAAAAAACATTGACCGAAGGAATATTTACGAGTACTATACCCTTGTGTACAAAATTGAACGGGAAGATCTGGCTGAAAAAGCTTATGAAGCCCTGAAGCTCATGATCCTGCGGGGAGAGCTCCCTTCGGGGGAAAAATTGCTGCAGGAATCCCTGGCTGAAAACCTGGGAATTTCACGCACCCCTCTTTGTTCCGCTCTGGCAAAACTGGAAAAGGAGATGCTGGTCACCTCCCTTCCGCGAAGAGGATTTTATGTAAACCGTTTGAGCCTTAAGGAACTCCTGGACATCTATGACATCAGACTCCGCCTCGAACCCCTGGGAGCCGGGGAAGCGGCGGAAAGGGCTTCAGCGTCCCAAATTGCAGATCTGGAGTCTGCGGTTAACCCACCAGCCCTAGCCGGGGTAACGGAAAACTACCGTAGTTTCAAGGAATACGATTACCGTTTTCATTCCCTGGTTATGGAAATAAGCGGAAATTCCTTTTTATCCCGGATGATCCGGTCCTTCAACATCATATCTTTAGGAAACATGCAACATTTTTTCAAAAGTCCCGAACAAAGCATTGCGGAACATCGTTCGTTGATAGAAGCGATAAAACACCACGACAAGACTGCCGCCGAAAAAACAATGTACACCCACATTGTTCATGCCAGACAGGTCATAGAGAAAAAGCTGCGGGAAGAGAATGGATAAGCTTAAAAAGGACAGCCTCACCGAACTGGTATACACAAAAATAACCGATATGATCCTGAATAAGGACCTGGTTCCCGGTGATAAACTCGTCATCAAAGACCTGGCAAATCTCCTGGGAGTAAGCCAAACCCCCGTTAAAGCCGCCGTGCAACGACTGGTTCATGAAGGTGTGGCGGAACAACAGAATTCCTCGGGAACCTATCTGAAGGTTTTCTCTAACCGGGATATGGAACATCTTTACGCGGTCCGAGCCGGTTTGGAAAGTGTATCCTTGCGCTTATGTATGGAACGGTTCGAACCAAAAGAAATCGAGGCAATAACATCGGTCTTCGATATCTTTCAGGACGATAAACCTATCGATCCGGTACAATATCAACAGGTGGATCGTCGTTTCCATGAAAAAATTCTGCTTCTTTCAAACAACCCTATAATCATCGATTTCATCCGTAATTTTGATTTTGTTCTTAAATGCTATCAACTCGGTCTTTTACGGCCGCCGGAAGAAACCCTGCCGGAACACCGGGAAATCATAGGATCAATCAGAAACGGTGACATCGACAAGGCCTGCAGATTGCTGATGCATCACCACCTGCGGACAAAAAACGCCCTGGCCGCTTCAGGAGTCCAGGAACGTCAAAGCCCTGAATGATCAGGTTCCTGCTTCCCATCATCCTTATACCCGCCGGCATCATAACCGGGTATGCTCTTCAAGGGGTATTGAAGAAAAAATATGATACTTCCTCCGTGCGAACAGGAATCCAGAAAATCACCCTTCTATCACTGAACCCTATAACCTTCCTTGGGGCAATATGGATAGCTCCGTTAAGCAGCGTGAAGGTCCTGTCCATGCCCCTGATCGGAGCCTTCTCCCTTTCCTTCGGAGGACTCCTGGCCTTCCTTGTTGCCTTGCTGATACACCTAGGCAGGAAACAGAGGGGTTCCTTCATTACCCTGGGAGCTTTTACAAATATTGGATCCTTGGGAGGTCTTGTAGTATTCAGTCTGCTGGGTGAAGCTGGTTTTGCCCTGGTTCCTTTCTATAAACTCCTGGAAGAAGTCATGTACTACGGTATCGGTTTTCCCGTAGCCCGGCTTCATAGCGACACCCCCGACGCCGGGGGCAGATTCCGGCTTCTGGAGCGCATGAAAGACCCCTTCATGATCGCGGCCCTGAGCGGCGTTTCTCTCGGTTTGATTCTGAATCTTTCCGGCATTCCCCGGCCTGCCTGGTATGCCGGTTTGAACGGTATCCTTATCCCCCTGGTATCCTTCCTTCTTCTCGTCTCCATTGGTATGGCTATGAAGCTTCAAAACCTTCGGCGCTATTGGCATTCCGGTCTTTACCTCATGCTGATCAAATATCTTCTCGTGCCGGCGGGGGCAACCTTCCTGGCCTGGATCTCCGAGCTGGGCACCATTATGGACGGCCTTCCATTACGGGTCGTTTTTATACTTTCCTCAATGCCCAGCGGTTTTATTTCCCTGATACCGCCCAGCCTTTATAACCTTGATCTCGATTACGCGAATTCCTGCTGGCTCATCGTCATGGGAGGTCTGGGGCTGGCTCTTCCCTGGATAGCTTTTGCCGTACGCTTCCTTATACCGCTGATACCGTGAAAACCCGGCTCTTCCAGGTAGCCGCTCCAATGCTTTGACTAAAATGTCTTTTTTCGATATACTACTTTCCATGAAATCCAACCAAAAGACAACCACCACGTTCAAGGTTAACCAGGAAGTCGTATACCCGTTACAGGGCGTGGGCAAGGTTCTCAATATAGAAAAAAAGCTCTTCAAGGATGAAGAAGTACTCTATTACATCATCTATCTCGAGGTATCGGACATGACCGTTATGGTCCCGGTGGACAAGGCTGAAGGGCTGGGTATCAGGGCCATCGTCAGCAGCAAGGAATCGATGAAAGCCCTGGACCTGGTGTCTCAGGACTATGAACCGGTCACCGCCGATTGGAAAATGCGGTACCAGATGAACCTGGACCTCTTGAAAAGCGGTAGTGTCCTGGATATCGCTACGGTAGTACGGACCCTCTATCATCGAAGCAAGGTCAAGGAACTACCTATCCTGGAGCGGAAACTTTTTGACAGTGCTTTGAAACTCCTGGTGGATGAAATATCCTTCTCCCTCAATAAAAGTAAAGAGGATGTGGAAGAGCTGATCTTCAGCAAAATGGAATCATAAAAATGGAATCCTCCGGTACTTTCGCGGCTCTTATCACCGCCGCCGGCCGCAGCACCAGAATGGGGGATGGAATTAAAAAAGAATACCGTCGCGTGAACGGCCTCCCCCTTCTTTCTCGGATTTACCAACAATTCACAGCTTCGGGTCTTTTTACCTTTTTCGTGATAACCTGCCCCCCCGGCGACGAAGACGCCGTCGGCACCCTGCTGAATCTATCTGCGAACCAAGAGGATACCCGGATCATCGCCGGCGGCGACACCCGGCAAGACTCGGTGCTGGCCGGGCTCGCGGCCATGGCTATGGTCGACCCGGACTATGTACTGATCCACGACGGCAGCAGGCCCTGGGTATCCCCCGAACTGGTTACCCGGGTCTGCGAAGGAACCAGAGCCTGGGGAGCCTGTATCCCTGTCGTTCCCGCCGTGGATACCCTGGCTGCCCTGGATGAAAACGGGAGTGTAGCCGGCTGGCCCGATCGGCAGGGAGTATACCTGGTGCAGACGCCCCAGGGATTCAGGTTTACCGAGTTGTATGAGGCTCATCGTAAGGCCTCTTCCGACGGCCTTACATATCACGACGACTCGGAGATCTACGGCCGTTACGTGGGAGGGGTCAAGACAGTCCCCGGAGACCCTGCCAACCGGAAGATAACCTACCCGGGAGATTTACCGGAATCCGCAATACTTTAACGAAAGGAAGGTTGCTGTGAGAATAGGTTTGGGATACGACCTCCATCGACTGACCGAGGGGAGACCCCTGATGATCGGCTGTGTCCTGGTGCCGCACACCAAGGGTGAAGAGGCCCATTCCGATGGAGACGTGCTGACCCACGCCCTGATCGACGCCCTGCTGGGAGCCGCCGGCGAAGGCGATATCGGCACCCATTTCCCCCCCGGAGACCCGGCTTGGAAAAACGCTTCGGGAGAGAAGCTGTTGAAACTGACCGCCGGAGTCATCGCGCGAAAAGGGTATGCCTGCCGGCAGGTCGATTCGGTGGTGATCCTGCAGGAACCGAAGCTGCAGCCTTATATCAGCGTTATGAGAAACCGGCTGGCGGAGCTCCTGGACCTTTCCAGAGAGGATGTCACCGTTAAGGCGAAAACCAAGGAAGGCTGCGGAGAGGTGGGTTCAGGGAACGCGGTGGAAGCCTACGCCCTAGTACTGCTGGAAAAGAAGTGAACACACCGATTCCCTGGGATACCGTCATACCCATCATCCGCGCTACCGTGGGAAACACACCCCTGCCGTCGGTCTCTGAAATAGCAGTGGGGAAAAAAGACCCCTTCAGAATTCTGGTTTCCACAATGATATCCCCCCGCACCAAGGATGAAGTAACCCTGGCAGCCTCGGAGCGCCTGTTTCGCCGGGCCGACACGCCCGAGGCGATGGCGGAATTAACCGAGGAGGAAATCGGCTCCCTTATCTTCCCCGCCGGGTTTTACCGTGTAAAAGCCCGGTATATTCTCGAAACCTCCCGAAAGCTGATAGAAGATTACTCAGGCCGCGTACCTTCCACCTTGAAAGACCTGTTAAACCTTCCTGGAGTAGGATTAAAGATAGCAAACCTGACCTTAAGCCTTGGGTTTGATATCGACGCGATTTGTGTGGATATTCATGTTCACCGGATTTCCAACCGCAACGGCTGGGTGGCAACAAAAACACCGGAAGAAACGGAAAAAGAGCTTTCAAAAATCCTGCCGAAGCGCTATTGGAGGGAAATCAACGAACTCCTGGTGCGCTTTGGAAAAACCGTGTGCACTCCCGTGTCACCCTTCTGCGGGACCTGCGGACTGAAGGACCGGTGCCCCCGGGTGGGGATAACCAGGTCCCGCTGACCGGGGACGATTATTCCTCAATTTCCGCGATAAGAAGGGTTTTAGGATCAAGCCGCAGGTTCATATCCCTGACATCCACGGTATCCCTATCCTTCACCACCTGAAGATGCACATATCCTTCAATGAAACGCAGGGTTACCAGCACGGCGATGGCATCCAGGTAGGGTAGCACAACCCGCGGAAGCCCCCGGTCGTCGAAGAGGGGCTCTTCACCCTTCAGGCTGAGGCTGAACCATATCTCCAGGTTGGTTTCCCGGGCGAAATCGCCGATGGCCTTGATATCTTCCGATGTGGCAATATCGATATCATACCCGTCAAAGATAACACAATCCGCGGCAAAGTGGCCGTCCTTGATCATGGCTCTCAGGCTCTGCAGAATGTGTTCGGTTCCCATTCCCTTCTGATTGAAGTTCATGATGATCCTTTTCTTCACCAGTTCATCATGAACCTCCACGGCGGACTCCAGGTTCCTTTTGCGGGAGATCTCTCTGAAAATATCCTCATACCAGGTAATGATATGATCTACCCGGGCGGAAAAGGAAACATGCAGAACCTGTTTGTCCTGCAATAATTTATCCGTGGCTATATGTACCAAACAGGCGGTCTTGCCGACACCCTTGCGTGAAGCGATAACACCGATGTTACCCTTGCCAAGACCACCGTGGATAGATTTTTCAAAAATTCGTAGAGGGCTGCGCCGTATGAGCTCGGATTTTACCATCTGATATACTCCTTAGTTTTTCCTGGTTTTGCTGAAAGCTTCTACCAGTTCTTCGGTTATGGAGACGGGAACCCGTCCGTATTTCAGGAACTCCATGGAGAATTCAGCTTTTCCCTGAGTCAGGGAACGGAGGACCGTGGAGTATCCGAACATTTCACTTAAAGGAACCTCCGCGTCCACGGAGAAAAAGGATACTTCTTCCTGAGCACTGATGATAACCCCGCGTCGCTGGTTGATACTGCCGAAAATATTTCCCTGGAATTCCGTGGGGGCTTCAACGGTTACCCTCATGATAGGCTCTAGGATTTTTGGTCCCGCTTTACGGTACACCTCTTTGAAGGCGCCGACGGCCGCCAATTGGAAAGCCATGTCCGACGAATCCACCGAATGACTGGTGCCGTCGTTTACCACGACCTTTACCCCGGTAACAGGAAAACCGATTAACAGCCCCTTCACCAGGGCGGAGTGAAATCCCTTATCGCAGGAAGGAATGTATTCGGTGGGGATAGATCCCCCTTTCACCTCGTTGACGAATTCGTATTCCCCTTCTTCCAGAGGTTCGATGTATCCGGCAACCCGGGCGTACTGTCCGGAACCGCCGGTTTGCTTTTTATGGGTGTAGTCGAAATCCACCCGGGAACTGATGGTTTCACGATAAGCTACCTGGGGCTGACCCGTCTCGACCGTCGCTTTGTATTCCCTTCGCATTCTTTCCACATAGACATCCAGGTGCAGTTCCCCCATCCCCTGAATAATGGTCTCGTTGGATTCCGGGTCCACATAGGTTCTGAAGGTAGGATCTTCCTTGGTAAACCGATTCAAAGCCTTGGACATATTGTCTTCCGATTTTTTGTCGGCGGCTTTCAGAGAAAGGGAAATAACCGTATTGGGAACGTACATGGAGGTCATGGAATAATTGAGTCCGGGCCGCACGAAGGTGTCCCCGGAGGTGCAATCCACTCCGAAAAGGGCAACTATATCTCCGGCGGGAGCCCCCTGAATGTCCTCCATACTGTCGGAATGCATACGGATTAACCGGCCGATCTTAATCTTCTTTCGGCTTCTGGTGTTATAGACCTCGTCCCCCTTCCTCAGGGAACCCTGGTAGATGCGAATATAGGTGAGCTGTCCGTATTGGCCTTCTTCCAGCTTGAAAGCCAGGGCTACCAGCGGGGCCGCGGGGTCTGCCTTAAGGACAACCTTTGCTTCGTTAGTATCCAGGTCCAGGGCAATATTTTCCACCTCGGCGGGATTCGGAAGGTAGTCCAACACCGCGTCCAGCAAGGGCTGAACCCCCTTGTTCCGATAGGCGCTGCCCAGGAACACCGGGGTCAGCTCTCTGGCCAGGGTTCCTTTTCTGACAGCTTTATAAATCAGGGCTTCCGTAACGGTTTCTTCCATGATCGCTTCCATGAGTTCATCACAGAACATACTGGCCGCATCAAGCAATTCTTCTCGCCGGGCGGCGGCTTCTTCGGCCAGGTGAGAAGGAATCTCTTCTTCCACCACCGACTCTCCGTTATCCCCCTGGAAATACAGTGCCTTCATTTTTACCAGGTCCACCACCCCTTCGAATTTACCCTCCAGGCCGATGGGTAGCTGCATCAGGACGGCGTTATGCCCCAGTTTCTCTTTTAACTGCCGGAAAACCCTGTAAGGATCGGCACCGGTACGGTCACACTTGTTAATAAAAGCCAAACGAGGAACATGATACCGCTTCAATTGCCGGTCTACGGTGATAGACTGGGACTGAACACCACCGACGGAACAAAGAACCAGGATGGCTCCGTCTAAAACCCTCAAGGCCCGTTCCACCTCAATGGTGAAATCCACATGGCCCGGGGTATCAATAACGTTGATGTTGTAATCTTTCCAGGTAACGTTGGTGGCCGCGGAGGCAATGGTAATGCCCCGCTCCCGTTCCAGTTCCATGGAATCCATAGTGGCTCCCACCCCGTCCTTACCCCGGACTTCATGAATCGCGTGGATTTTCTTACAATAAAACAGCATGCGTTCGGTCAGGGTGGTCTTTCCCGAATCAATATGCGCACTGATTCCGATATTCCTCATTCTTTCTAACGTTTCCATACCAGTTCCTTTCGTAAAGTATAGGCCTTTCTTTCCAAGAATGCCATACACGGCGGTTTCAAGGGTCTTTTAAACTGTCCGTACCAGGAATAACGAGCGAAGCGGACACCCGTGGTACCTGCCGTACCACTGTTTTCTTTTAGGGAATTGATATCTGATTTTTCAGAAAAAATCAAGCCTAAGAGGGCTTCGGAAGAAACAAACTGAAGACAGACCCCACTCCAGGCTCACTGGACACCCTGATGGTTCCGCCGTTGGCCCGGATAAAGTCTTTGCATAATACAAGACCGAAGCCCGTGCCTTTCTCTCCTTCTGTTCCGGCTCTGGAAAATACGGTATCGATGGCGAAGAGTTTCCTGAGATGGATCGGATCAATGCCGATGCCCGTATCTTTGAGAACCACTTCGGTGGTTTCCTTTCCTTCTTTCGCTGAAAGGGTGATTTCTCCTCCCCGGGGAGTAAACTTGATGGCGTTGGAAAGGAGGTTCCGCATGACCGTCTCGAACATATTGTAGTCCACCCGGACATACACCTCCGGGTCCACCAGGTTCCGGACCTTCAGCTCCTTGGAACGGAGCTTTTCCGCGAA
>JAFGDJ010000041.1 GCA_016932135.1 Spirochaetales bacterium
AAAACTGGTTGGCGAATCGGTTCAGAGCGGTTATAATCACCCATGTCATATATCCTGTTCGCCATTGCAGGAGGCATCGCCCTTTTCGCCTTATCCCAGCTCCTTCTGCGAAATAAACGTCCGGTGCATTACTGTGTGGCCGTGGCTTTTTTCTCTCTGGCGTATACCCTCTTCTATTTCGGTGCGGTCCAGGCCGGATTCATCTACCGGCTGCCGGCCCTGATCAACAGCGACATCAGCATCACCTTTATTATTGCTCCGTCCATCTATCTCTTCATTATCACGATGATTTTTGAAGGACGACAGCCCGTTGAAAACTACCTTCATCATTACATTCTTCCCGTTATCATCTTCACCGGTTTCGCGGTTTTTAATGGAGTATCTGTCACGCCTTCGCCGGAGGCTTATGCCGCCCTTCCCGGGCGTTTCGAACACTCCGGTTTTATTCTCTTCAGCCTCTCCGCGGATGTCTTTTTACTCTTCTACATCCTCCTGACGATCACCCGGGGGATCAGGCAATATCGGAAAGGCGCTGTATATCGAAAGACCGAATACCGAATTCTCATGGCTTTTTTGTTTCTCCTGCTTCTTCCTCTGTCGATCTTCTTAATCAATTATATTATTCAGGACGAAGTCCTTTTTCTCCTCGGGTCTCTCAGTTACGGCGTTATGGGCTTGGTCTTCTCCCTTATCAGTACCCGCATGGCTGAATACACCAATGGGCTTGACGGGATGATGATTACTCCGGTTCAGCGTTCGATGCCCCAATGGGACGCTGAAATGGAAGCGGTCCTGCAGGGAGTTCACTTTTTCATCGAGGAAAAACGCCGCTTCATCGATCCGGATTACAAACTGAGGGACCTTTCCCAATCCCTGGGAAAGTCACCGGCTCAGGTCTCCTACAGCGTTAACCGTGGGCTGGGGGAAAATTTCCGCTCCTATGTCAATTCGGTACGCCTCGATCACATTAAAAAGGAACTAATCGAGGACTCGAAGAGCTCCATTCTGGAAATCGCCTTCCGGAACGGTTTCAATTCAAAATCGAGTTTCAATAAAATATTTATTCATACCTTCGGCGTTTCCCCGAGGGAGTTCAGGAGCCGCTCCTTCACCCCCGGGGCGAAAACACAGAGAGCTGTTACTGGATGAAATTACCCGTTTTCTTCCACGCAGACCCTGTTCCGGCCTTCATTCTTCGCCTTGTACATAGCCGCGTCAACCTTTTCAATGAGCTCCGTCACCGACGCTTCATCCTGGAATTCCGCCACACCGATACTCCAGGTAATGGGACACCCAGTGGAGAAAGGGTGTTCCTCCACCAGAGTTCTCATTTTTTCAGCGATTTTTACCGCTTGCTGCAGATTAGTTTCAGGGCAAAGGGTTATAAACTCTTCTCCACTCCACCGGCCGCTGGTGTCAACCTCCCGGGTGTTTTCCCGCAGAAGGACACCCAGTTCTTTCAGCACCTGGTCACCGGCCACATGCCCCAAGGTATCGTTTACCTTCTTAAAATGGTCTATATCCGCCATAAGGAGAGAAAAAGACCGACCGTACCGCCGGGCCCTCTGCAATTCCTGTTCCAGGACGCCGTCCAGCTTATTCCTGTTATAGAGGCCCGTTAGCTTATCCGTCACCGAAACCCGTTCCAGTTCCCGCTCCGCCCTCACCCGGTCGGTTATTTCAATGGTATAGAGCACCAGTCCCAGAATGGTATTATCATCATCAAAGACCGGACTGCCGTAGTTTTCAAAATATCGTTTGTTTCCGCTGCTGTCGACCAGTTCATCCACCGAAACACCGCTCTTTCCTTGCTTAAAAACGGTCTGGTACTTGGCCTCTACGGCTTTTCGATACCGTGGATCGGTAATGTAGGAAAAAATATCTTCCCCCAGTTCTATATCCGCGTGCCAGAAGTGTTCCATTTCCCTTTTATGGGAATTGTTAAAAAAGAGGTAGCGGTAATCCTTGTCCACCGCCCAGATAAGAAGCTGATCGGGGCTTTCCATCATCGATCTGAGAAGTGATTCGGTGTGCCGGTATCTGCGCTTCATGCTTCCCCCGTCGAACAGAAATCTATGAACCCTCAAGCACCCACGCCACGAATAGCTTCTAGCTGTATCATCCCAACCTCTTTATACTAATGTATGCATCCCCAGTTTTCCACCATCTCACAAAAAATAGTGAATCCTGTTTTTGCTTCGAGCCGCAGGACAAAAGTCTGCAGGCCGGGTATTACGTCAGCAGTGCTTCGTCCGTGGTAAAATCCTTTTTTCTGATATCATGGAATCTCTTCACCAGGGAATCGACGGTGAGAGCTTCCTTCTCTTTCCCCCGGATGTCAATGATGATTTTCCCTTCATCCATCATAAGGAGACGATTACCGTAAGCGATGGCCTGCTGCATATTGTGGGTGATCATCATCACGGTAAAACCGTATTCGGTAATGAACCGGGTGGTCAGATCCATCACCTGGGCGGCGTTCCGGGGGTCCAGCGCGGCGGTGTGTTCATCCAGGAGCACCAGTTCCGGTTTAGAAAGGGCCATCATCAGAAGAGTCAGCGCCTGCCGCTGGCCGCCGGAAAGAAGAGCCACGTTATCGTCCAGCCGATGTTCCAGGTCCATGTCCAGGCTCCGGAGCTGTTCACGAAAATAATGACGTTTTGCCTTGGTAAGGCTGATCTTCAATCCCTTGAACCCCTTGTACCCGGCCACCATCATATTGTCCACGATGCTCATCTTTCCCGCAGTTCCCAACAGTGGGTCCTGGAAAATTCTGCCGATATACCTGGCCCGGCGGTATTCCGGATGCCCCGTTACATCCTGGTTCTGGATGGTTACTTTCCCGCCGGAGGGTTTTAGATTCCCGGAAATAACATTAAAGAGGGTCGATTTTCCCGCCCCGTTGGACCCTATGATGGTAATAAAATCACCCCGGGACACCTTCAGGTCCAGGTCCTTCAACACATGATTCCTGTTGGGGGTTCCCTCGCCGAAGATCATGTTGATTTTTTCCAGTTTGATCACTTCCGCCTCCCGGTAAAATGAAAACCCCTGGAACGATACCTGCTGATAGTCAGACAGGCAATGATCAAGATTCCCGTAAGAAGTTTCAGATCGTTAGGTGTCAAGCGGATATAGTACCCGTAATAGCGGCCGGCAAACATGATGGCCTTGTAGAGGATCGCTCCCAAGATAACTCTGAGGGTAAGCAGGCTTATCCGGGTGGATGAAAAGAGGAATTCTCCCAGCATCACCATGGCCAGCCCGGAAACGACGATGCCGATCCCCAGATTGACGTCGGCGAATCCCAGATACTGGGCTGCAAAGGCGCCGGAGACGGCCACCAAACCGTTGGAAAGCCCCACGCCGATGATCTTCACCATTTCGGGATTCACACCCTGGCTAATGACCATCTGCTGGTTGTCCCCCAGGGCTCCCATTGTGAGCCCCAGATCGGTGTGAAAAAAAAGATCCAGAAGAACCTTGATTACCAGCACCACCAGGAAAAAAAAGATCAGGATCGCCGCAGTTTCACCGAAAACCGGCCCGAAGACCTTTTCCACCCGGGTGAGGATCGTATCCGTTCTGAGCAGGGGGAGATTGGCCCGGTTTCCTAAAACCCGTATATTGATGGACCAGAGCATGGTCATGGTGAGGATTCCCGCCAGAAGACCGGGAACCCCAAGTTTATTATGGATGACCGCGGTAACCACCCCGGCGGCGCATCCGCAGAGAAAAGAAAGAAGCAGGGCCAGGGGCATGGGCATGCCGCCGGTCAGGCAGATCGCCATGACCGAGGCTCCCAGGGGAAAGGTGCCGTCCACCGTCAGATCGGGAAAATCTAGAACCCGAAAGGTGAGAAAAACACCGAGGGCCAGGATGCTGTAGATCAGGCCCTCGACAAAAATACCTTCAACCATCAGGGCTGTACTGTTCGGGCTTTGGAAAGCAGATCCGCGGGAATCTCTATGCCCAAAGCTTTAGCCACATTTGTGTCGATTAACAGATCGATATCCGACGGGTCGGTCATAAAAAGGGTGGGAATCTCCGCCGGATCCTTCCCTTTCAGAATATCCACTACCATCCTGCCGGTGGCTTTCCCCATCTTATAATAATCGAAACCCCAGGAGACAAAAACCCCGCCGTTTTCCGCAGAGGTGGTATCGGCGGAAACAATGGGAATTCCCGCTTTGGCGGCCACGTCTATCAGGGCGCTGATAGCCGAAACCACGGTGTTATCCGTTCCCACATAGAAAGCGTCTACCTTTTCGGCAATCGTCTGGGCAGCCTGTTTCACCTCGGAGGAATTATTTACCCCCGTGCCGATAAAACCGATTCCCAGTTCCTTACAGGATGCCTCGGCGATTTCGGCGAGCCGTACGGCATTGGCTTCGCTGTTGGTATACACACAACCGAGGGTATCGATATCCACCAGGGACAGTAAAAGCTCGATCTGATCCTTTACCGGGGTCATATCCGATACCCCTGTGATGTTTCCCTCCCCCCGTTCCGTGGTGGTAATCAGGCCGGCGTCTACCGGATCGGTAACGGCGCAAAACACCACGGGAATATCCTTTATCGCCTGGGCCAGGGCCTGGGCGGTGGGTGTGGCAATGCCCACGGCCAGATCGACCTTATCCGCCTTGAACTTCTGAGCGATGGATGACGCGGTGGACATTTCACCGTTGGCGTTCTGCAGATCAAACACCGCGTCGGGATAGGAGGCTGATATCACTTCGACAATCCCCCGTTCCAGGGCATCCAGGGCCGGATGGGCAACAATCTTCGAAATACCGACAGCCGGAGCCGGAGGTGCTTCAACCTCAGCCACGGATTCTTTTTTTTGACAGCCCGAGAGCAGAACCATCACGAACATGGCAACCAAGGCCAGGGCGCGGATTATCTTTTTCACACCAGTACTCCTTTTAGTGTTCTTATGCATAGAAACATTTATACCACAGGAAGAATACTGAGGTCAAGCTGTCCGGAGGATTTTTTGGAAAACCGTCGTTTCCAGAGGTTCTCTTATAAAAGTTTCTTTGAACCCTTGTACACTTCTTCCACCCGCACGACCGCCGCGCCGTGGCCGGGATGCTCCTTGGGGTTCCAGGATTTCATGTCGTCGTAGATCGGCCCTTCCGTTACATACTCGATAGGTCCCTTGATCTGATAGGAATCCCTTTTGTCCGTCAGGAACACCACCGATCCCTGGCTCCCGGATTGAATATTTTTCAGTGTTTTATCGAAATAATTGTTGGCGATGACCACCGTGTCCTTTCCGTAGAGGGAGACGCAGGAGGCATAAACGGCGTTCACGACACCCCGCGGATCCACGGTGGAAAAAACCACCGATCGTTCCCGGGTCTCCCAGGCTTTCAGTACTTCGTCGGGTAATGCTTTCATAGGATCTGTCCTTCCTTGTATATAATGTTGCTTCAGCTTCCCGGGAGTGTACCATTTCTTACAGAAATCCGCACCCCCTCAGGAAAAAAGTTCTTCTGTTTATATCGAATACTGTTTATATTATTGACAAGCAGAACAACAAAGGAGCACGTTCATGAAAAAGAGTTTACAAAAAAAGACAAAACTGCCTATTTTAAGTCTTCTTGCAGCCATAACAGTGATTTTTATCGCATCCTGTGCCTCCGTTCCTCCCAAAGGGATGGATCCGTTGGAACTGGTGGACCAGGTAGACCTGGACCGGTACCTCGGACGATGGTACGAGGTGGGCCGGTATCAGCACCGTTTTGAAGACGACCTGGTGGGTGCCACGGCGGAATATTCCCTGCGGGATGACGGCCGGGTACAGGTGGTAAACAGCGGTTTCAAAGACACCCTGGACGGACCCTACAGGGAAGTAAAGGCTGTGGCCTGGAGACCCGATCCCGCCGTTCCCGGGGCCTTGAAGGTGAAATTCTTCGGTCTTTTTGTGTCGGATTACATGATCCTTGGTCTGGATGAAGAGAATTACCGGTGGGCCGTGGTGGGCAATAATTCCAGGGACTTTCTCTGGTTTCTCGCCCGGGACCACGAGATCGATGAAGAACTCTTCCAGAAAATGACCGATATCGCCGCCGGCCAGGGTTTCGACACCCGGCCTATCTACCGGGTACCTCAGAAGACGAGGGACTAACCTTTCGTAGATTATCCAAAGGATTCCCAAGGCAGGATTAACTGTAATTCACCTTGCTCCGAAGAGAGTCTTCTGATAGAATCTCGGCATGAAGAAGCTATCGTTCATCCTGCTTTCACTCCTGTACCTTGCCCTAGTACCGTCATCTCTCTTCGCATCCGGGGGTGTTCCAGAACCGGCGAGTGCCGGAGATACACTCCTGTGCATTCCCAGAACAGCCGTTAATAACACGGGAAGTGACGCAAGCTATCCTGAAAGGTATATCCTGGTAATTCAGGGTCCTGAGCAGCGAGATATAACGTTAGACGCTTACAGTCTGAATGAATATAAGACCGCCCTGAAGCCGGGGAATTATACGGCCACTGAATTAAAATCTGTTCGTGTATCTGACTATACAGAGGTAAGAAGAAGTTCCCTTAGCATACCCTTTACCATAAGGGCGGGAACAATCACCATTTTTCCCGCCCGCCTTCGCATTACTCTCAGCACGGATACGAACGGCGCGTTGACCCAGACTGGGGAGCTTGCGCTGCTGAGCTCTGCAGAAGCCAAGGCAGAACTGGATTCATTACGAACTATCGAAGGCTTTGCCTGGAAATGGGACTCCCGATCCTATGAAGTCTATTCCAGCGCTCGAGGGGCAACCCTGAAAACACCGCCCTCCGCGGCTACCCCGGCGGTTTCGCTACCGGCACAGCCGTCTCCATCACCTTCATCGCCGGGAGCTTCGGCCGTCACCACACCCGCGGCTCCTCCAATAGCGTCAATACCCGACCTGTCCACTATTGGTATTCTCGATATTACCCCCAAGCAGGGTGTCTCGGCCATGGAAGCGGATATTGTCACCGATTTCGTCTATGACGCCCTGTACCGATACGGTGGTCGGAGGTTCATGATTATTTCACGGCAAAACCGTGAATCCATTTTGGCGGAACATCAATTCTCCATGACAGGGTTCTGTGACGACGCATCCTGCGCCCTGGAAGTGGGTCGCTACCTAGCCGCGGATTATGTCATTATTGGATCCTTCACCAAATTCGGTACGAAATACTATCTTTCCCTGCAACTGGTAGATGTGAATACAACACGGGTAAGCGGCAGTGCCCGTGAGGGAGCCGATGATCTGGACGGAATAGCCGCTTATGCCGTGGACACCTGTGTGGAAGGCATCTTCCGATAAAAGAGCTTTAGACCAATACCACAACCCCCGCTTCCTTCAGAGACCGGAGGACCGCCCGGTCCTTCACGGGATTACCCCGGAGGTTTACAAAGCGCAGGGAAGGAAGCTCCAGAAGGGGCACTAGGTCATCCACTTCATTTCCCTCCAGATCAAGAACCTCCAGGGACTCTAACCCTGCCAGGGGGGATATATCGTCGATGCTGTTTCCCGATAGGTACAGTTCTATCAGCCGGTCCAGAGAGGCCAGTTCCCGAACATCGGTAAGCTCGTTCCAGGAAGCATCCAGTACGGTAATATGGGTAAAAAACTCCGCTCCGTCCAGATCATAGAGACGATATCCGGAGACATCCACAGTTCCATCCAGCTGAGAAAATTCAAAAGGAGAAATATAAAGATCCGTGTTTCCCACCAGGTCCATTTTGACCGCCTCCAGAAAGGAAACCTCCTCGGTTTCTTCCCAACGGCTTTCTTCGTCATCCCATCCGTCGGGCTCCCAGGAGGATTCTTCCCGGTGGGGATATTCCCACACCTCGGTATCCTCATCCCCGGTTCTGCTTTGTCGGGCAGGCGCTTCAAGAGGAATCGAAAGGAGGTCTTTCAACCGTCCCAGTTCGGCGGCGTCCTTTTTTCCCTCCGCGTCGCGGAAGGTTTTCTGAAGTCCCGGAAGCCGGTCGGGATGAACCAACTGCACCAGTTGGTAAAAGAGTCTCCGGGGCTCCGGGTTGGGCTGTTCAAGCCCTATTCCCGCCCTGGCTGCCTGTTGCAGCAGCGCGGAGGCGTTTCCGCAGCGGTGGGCTTCTATTATAGATCGCGTAAGGGCTTGAAGGTGCTCCGTGGTCAGCAGGGCTTCGACGGAACGACTTAACGTCTCAATGCCCTGGGGGGAGGGAGTTTCCATAGACGTCCTTTCGTTTAGTGGATTTTCAGGAGAATATACCAAAAGAAAAGAAAAAAATCCAGGATTTTCCTCTTTTTATATCGCCTGAAAAACCCTGTTAAGCCGCCGAAAGAACAGAAACAGTAATACACCATGGAAGAACAAGGAAAGAGGAACCGATATACCCAAGGGGCAGTGGCTGAATAAAATCAAGCCGTTCCAGTACGGCGGCAGCAAGGCCGCGGCATAATGATAGGGAGCGGGGATAAACCACGCCGCCAGGGGTCCGATAAAGATGATCCCCAGCATCTTTCCCTTGGCCAGGCCTTCCACCTTGTTTTTCGCGAAAAGAAGCAAAAACAGCGATGCTGCCAGGCTTTCCATGCAGACATTCGCTCCCAGGGCGGCACATCGAACCCAGGAAATTTCCACCAGGGGGTTGAGCAGCAGAAAGAAAAAAGAAAAAATGAGGGAAATACATGCCAGGAGCACCACCCGGTAGATTACATATCGCCGTAAGCCGAAAGGTGTCACCATGATCTGCAGAAGAATTTTTTCATCCCGATCGTCCAGGAGCATGAAACCGGAAACAAAGCCGTACAGGAGAGCCGGAATAGCCACCATGAAAGCAAGAATCAGAGGATAGAAAGAGACGAGATCGAAGGAGGTATAACGGAGCAGTATATCCCGCAGAAGAGGCACCCCCAGGTAGACCACCAGCAGGATCAGGAAGGGTGCCAGGAAAATCAGCATGAAAAGGGGGTCTCGGAAGATATTTTTTCTGTCATTTTTCATCAGGGCCGGCAGGTTCCTAAAACCTAGAATTTGATCCATGACCGCTGCCCTCCTCGTTTCTCCACGGCCTTCCTCAGGGTTTCCCCGGCGGCGAAAAAAGCGACCACCAGCCAGGGGATCAGGGTGCCGAAGAGTAGGACAAACACCCCGGCCCTTTCCCCTTCCAATCCGGCACGGATAATTTCAAGGATTCCCCGAAAGGGAATGAGATAGATCCACCTTGACCGAAAGAGTCCGAGAAACTCCAGCACCGCCGGCACGGCGAAGATGATAAATCCCAAGGACCACAGGAAATAATGGTTGATGTCCGGAACTTCAACGGCAATGATCATTCCGATAAGAATGAAAAGAATGGAAGATACCAGTACCCCGAGAAGAACCGGAAGAAGCGAAGCAGGCGAAGGCAACCCCGCCGGCAACAGGATAACAAGGCTGCACAGAAGAGACAGAAGGCTTAAACTGACCACCTTACTTACAATATACTCCCGAATGGTTAAAGGGGTGATAAACAGAGATTCCAGGAGCTGTTCACTCCGTTCCAGCAGAATAATGCCGCCGATGAAGAAGAACCCCAGCACCGCCGTGTCGGAAAACACCATGAACATAGCGGCCATGGGACGAGCCCCCGACGGTAAAAAAAACAGAATTATTACATAGAGAGCCGTGACCGCGGCATAGATGGGGTAAAACCCGTGGCGCCATTGAAAAAGCAGGTCCTGCTTCAGCATCCCCGAGAATCTCACAGGAGCTTCCTTCCGGTGACTTTGATAAACACATCCTCCAACGTGGCTTCCTGCGAATGAATCGTCAGAACCTCACCGGTGGTAAGAAAGGAAAGAAAATCGGTATTCCTCCCCAAACCCGAAAGGGAGAACTGCCTTTCCGTTTCTCCATGGCCGTTTTTCATCGTCACGGACACCTCCCCCCGGCCGAAATCCCGCTTTAGGCTCTCCGGACGATCGATAAGGCTGATCCTCCCCTCCACAAGAAAGGCGACCCGGTCGCAGAGTTCCGCGGCCACATTCATATCGTGAGTGGTCAAGAAAATCGTTTTCCCCTCATTTTTCTGGGAAAGAATCATATCCTTTAAAAGGCGGGCGTTTACCGGGTCCAGGCCCGAGGTGGGCTCATCCAGAAAGAGGATTTCCGGATCGTTCAACAAAGCCCGGGCAAAGTTGAGACGCATCTTCATTCCTTTGGAATACTCGCTCACCCGAAGATGGGCATCTTTTCCCAGCCCCAGAGATTCCAGTAGGACTTCCGGGTCTTTTCCCTTTTCCTTGTAGAGGGACTGAAAAAACAGGAGGTTTTCCAGACCGGTACACTTACTGTAGAGGTTGGGAAATTCGAAGGCCACACCGATTTTTTGGTAATAGTCCCCTTTCAGCGCGGCCGGATTTTTTCCGAAAATTTCCACTTTCCCACGGTAATTTTTTAATAGCCCGATTAATATCTTCTGGGTGGTGGATTTTCCCGCGCCGTTGGGTCCGAGAAATCCGAAAATTTCCCCCTTCCCGATTTCGCAGGTTATCCCGTTTACCGCCGGAGATTGCCTTCCGGGGTAGGTGTATTCCAGGTTCCGAAGGCGGATCATTCGCGTGCCTCCGGATAGGAAAAACTTCCGGCGATAACATCACAAAGCAGTTCAATCCCCTGGCGGTATCCCGCACCGATTTCCCGCTGATGCAGGGAGATGAAGAAGATCGACCGGAGCATCGCCGCTACCGCATCATTCTCGTCGGGCATCTTTACTCCCGCTGCGACGAAGCCGTCGATGAGAGAACGGGAAAAATTAAAATCGGAATGTAGATGTTCATCCAAAATATCATCCGGCAGGGCACGTTTCAGGAGATCGTAATCATTGCCCTCAAGAAGCCTGCGGATCAGGGGCTCCTGGTCCACCACGTTGAACATGTTCAAGAGAAATTGTTTCATGACACTAAAAGACAGGGGCCGGCCGGAGAGAAAGCCGGCAAATTTTTCCCGGATCTCCTCTTCGAAAGAATTGAGGACATCCCAGAAAAAAAGTTCTTTCATGGAATAGAAGGAATAGAAAGCTCCCTTTGATATACCGGCTTCAGCAACCACATTGTCAATGCTGGTTTTCTTCAGGCCGTAGATTGAAAAGAGTTTCCTTCCCACTTCCAGAAGGTGTGATCTAATCTCATCCTTTTCTTTCTCACTAAACGCTCTGCTCATTAAATCCTCTATGACCATTATTGTTTTTACAGTCATAGTGTACAATTAAAACACCCTTTTGTCAAGAAATCTCGGACAAATGACCGATGCTTTTTTTTCGTGGAACACTTAAGGAGTTAAAAAAACCCTTCAGTTCTTCTCCGTTACCCGTTTATCCCGGATAATATCCATCTCGGTTTCCGTAATGGTCGTTACACCCTGCTCTCTGGCCCATTGAACGCACCCCTTCAGGGCAGTATTCAGGAATACCCGAGGTACGTTGACCAGCTTTGCGCAGGCTTCTTCGGTAAACCGCACCTCCGGGTCCATCCGATTGGCGGCGTAGTACACCGTGGACACCTCTGTCCCCTTCCCCTTGGCGATGGGCAGGGTGTAGGGACGCCGAAATGAGGCTATCCAGAAATTCGTATTGTCCCGGTACCCGTAATCCACGGGAACCCGGGGATAGAAACGCCTTTTGACACTGCCGATAATGGCGGTCCTTTGACGGGGTTTCATGAGGATGCGGTCGATCCGCAGAATGAAGTGGGCGCCGAATTCGCTGGTGATCCCGTTAAAATCGTGATAGGGTCCGGTATAAGCATCCTGGATAAGGTCATTTCCGGCTCCGTCCAGGTTCCTCAACCAGGTACATTCAAACACCTGGTAGGATTCCTCCACAATCTTCGGGCATACTTCCCCAGGGCTTCCGGCTGCCGGGCCTTCTTTCAGGGTGAACCCGCAGTTCCGCATTTTTTCTTCCGTGGTGTCCCCCGGATATCCCAGGGCGACGCAGGCCTTCATATACCGCCGCTTATCCGGGATAAAATTCAGGGAGGCTTTCCCGGTGCGGAGAATATTCTTCGCCGTGTTGGAGGAATTACGGGCCAGTAAGAGCATAGTGTAATAGTCTTTGCCGGCAATATGATAGGGAAAACAGAGGGAATAGGGGCCAAGATTGGTCATCCCGCTTTCGGAGAGCGTACCGATGAGTACTACCGGCATGGGAAAATAACTGGAGGTCTGGTAAAAATTATCAACGATTCGCAGTTCCTCGAAGGAAGATCCGTTGCTCATAAAATTCTACTCCTTTTTTTCGGTTAGCAGCACCGCTATAACCGGTCTTATTCGGGAAAAATCAACTTCCGCTTCGCCGCTCCAATGGATAATTGATCGAGCCAGAAAAGCAATGAGGAAATCCCGATCTATTGATTTATTTATTTCTGTATCCGCCAGGGCTCTTTTTACAAAATTCTCCATCCGGCGGCGAAACGCCTGTTTCCCCTGCTCTCCCCTTTCCCAGGCTTCTTTACCTAGATGTTCGGGGCTCTCAACCCAGACCTTCCGGTACACTGCCATAAAGCCGGATAAGGTTTCATACAGAAACCTAAGACGCTCAAGGGCTTGGAACGCCGGATCACCTCCCACCCCTTCAGTCGCATAAAACCTGTTTGCAATCTTCTCCTCCGCGTTTTTCCAGTCGCGACTGATCACTGCCGCTAAAATCGCTTCTCGGGAAGGAAAGTAGTTGTATACCGTGCCGGGAGCGATATGGCATCGTTTTGCCAGGCAGCGGATATTAAGAGCGGCCCATCCTTCCCGGGCGATATGGTCCCGGAGCGTATCGAGAATCATCATCTGTGCATCGATTATTATTTTAGGCATCTTATTATGAACAATGTTCATAATAAAAAATAACTCATCCTCTGTCAAGGGGTTCGCAGGGTTTTACAACCGCTTTTTACAAGGAGAGCCCAGGTTAGATTACCGCCTCTTTTGTCGTCGATGAAAGGTAATTATTCCCAACCGAGGCGTTTCTTCATGATGTTCTCGAACCGGGTGGCGCTGATAGGATGGTGGCTGATAACCTCGCCGTTGTGGATGATGCAGAAGGTTCCGAAGGGACAGGGAGAACCTTGAGCGGCCCGGTGATCGGATAGATCCACCAGCTCGGCTTTAAGACCGAAGTTCCCGGTAGCGGAATCCAGGATAGCTTTGACGTTTTTCTCGGTATAGGGGCACTGCACCGACCGCAAGACCGCCAGGGTGTCTCCGTAGGCCGCGGCTCTTTCCGCCAGGCCCGACATGAACCGGGGAACGGGGGCTATTTCATCAAAGACCAGCGCCGTCAGGCTGAAATCGGGTTTCGCCGTATCCACCACGTGAAAACCGTTTTTCAAGAAAATACCCGGGCCCGCCATAAAAGATCCTTCCCGGGTCACCGCAGCAACCCCCCGCATCCTCTGTCCCCGGGCATCCTCGATACACTGCCGGATCAGCAACGATCCGAGCCCCCTGCCCTTATATTCTTTTTTGAAACCGAGAAAGATACAATGAATGAACATGTACCCTGCAGATGCCACCGGACGGTGGGCGTATTCTCCGGGCAGGTATTCCAGCATTCCCTGGTACGTTCCGTCTTCCGCCATCAAGGCCTTGATCCGTAAGCCCTTGGGATAATACTCCCGAAACCAGGCAATTTTATTCCGCAGTTCCGCGTGTTTCTTTACGTCTTTGTACCCGCAGACGCCGTAATCGGCGATGGTTTCCGGGGTGAGATCGATAATCCGTAGATCCGCCATTATTCACTCCTTACGAAAAGCTCCCGTGATAAAAAGGAATATAGCAGGGTAAATACGACAGGTGTATGTCGTTTTTATATCTTTTTTTTACAGGATCATCCATGAAAAAAAACCGGAAATCAGAGCCAGGGGAATTTTAAACACCCAACCTAAGGTGAATTGAACAACAATATGCTTGTACATCTTCTCCGGTTTCGGGAAATCATCCTTTGATTTCTTAATGAAGGCGGGTTTCCATAGCACCAGGATAATCCAATCGATAAAGAGGGCATCGAACAACGAGAGAAGCGTAATAAGCAGGAGATTTGTAATGAAAAGAAAGGAAAAGGAAACAGAAGACCCCCGGAAGGTGAAAAAATCAAAGAGCACAAAGAACCCCGACATGACAAGTAAAACCGGAATATATGAAATAATCAGGAGAGTCTTTCCGGTCTTCGATTTCTTCAGTAGTAAAAGTCGCTGATACAGAGTAAAGGAAAATACAAGCATCAATATAGAACCAATGAAAAACCAGAGAAGTATGTCGGGCCAGATACCTTGAAAGCTAGTTCTTACTGTTCCATACATTGTTTTCTCTTAAACAACACGAATTGGGCTGCTTTAATCGTTTTCGCGTAAACAGCATCATCGAAGCTTCTCGGGATTAAGTCCTTCGTAAGCCGGATGAACAAAAACCCCGTCCTTCCGGATCAGCTCTCCGTCGATACGGATTTCCCCGCCCCCCCATTCGGGCCGCTGGATGCACACCAGGTCCCAGTGGACAGCGCTCTTGTTGCCGTTATCACAGTCGTCGTAAGCGTTCCCCGGGGTAAAATGAAAAGAGCCGGCGATCTTTTCGTCGAACATGGTGTTGTCCATGGGCTGATCGATGTAAGGATTACAGCCCAGGGCGAACTCACCGATATACCTGGCTCCTTCGTCGGTATCGAGAATTTCGTTGATTCGCTTGGTGTTGTTGGCTTTTGCCTCCACGATCTTCCCTTTCTCAAAGCGAAAGACAATATTACGGAAGGTGAACCCGTCTTCCGTGGAGGGGGTGTTGTAGGAGATAACCCCTTCAACGCTTTCCCGGACAGGACAGGTGTATACCTCCCCGTCGGGAATGTTCATTTCTCCGGCGCACTTGACCGCCGGGAGCCCCTCGATGGAAAAGGACAGATCGGTCCCCGGGCCGGTTATATTCACCCGTTTCGCCTTTTCCAGGTGTTCCACCGCCCGGTCCATGGCTTTATTCATAGCCGGGTAATCCACCTCCACCGACACCCGGTAGTAAAAATCCTCAAAGGCCACGGAAGACATGCCCGCCAGATAGGCCATGGTGGGGGTCGGGTAACGAAGCACCACCCACCGGGTATGGGGAATCCGGACGCCGAAGTGTACCGGTCCATTATAACCGGTCCTGTAGAGCTCCATTTTATCAGAACCAATATCCCCCAGTTCCATGGCGTTGTACTCCGCCCGGATACCGATATAGGCATCCATCTTTTTCATCCGATCCACCTCGCTTTCCGCCAGCGCTGCGATGGACTCTCCGGTCGCTCCCACGGCCAGGGCACGCTGGATCCGTTCGCTGGTGAGATTCACCACCGGATAGGCTCCGGCATCGTAGACCGCCCGTACCAGGGCTTCCACCATCTGAACCGGCACATCCAGGGTCTGAATCAGGCACTTTTCTCCTTTTTTCAGCTCTAATGAGTACTCCACCAGAAGTTTTGCCAGCTTCTCGTGTCTCGGGTCTTTCATGGAAACGCCTCCTTATCCCAGGGATTCTTTCGTCAATCCACCCGGGTGATGCCCCAGGCCCTTCATCCGTTGAGGTATTTTACCACAATAATTTCTTTCCGTCTTACAAAATCCGCCGGTAGAAAGGGTATCCGTCCTTGGTATTTTTTCTGGCTTTTTTTCTTTGGTCATGCTACTATGCCGCCATGGAATGTTCCAAATCCAAAAAAATCGTTGGCGGACAGGCAGCCCTTGCCCTGATCTTCCTGGGTATGATCACCGCCATGGGTATCTTTGCATCTTCTTCCTGCACCATGGACCTGGACCCTCCCGGGGGAATACTGGATATTCATCCCGAGGCTAGCCCGGGGGATTTCGCGGACCATATCGTTGTTACCTGGCCTCGAGTTCCCGGAGCCGAAGGCTACCATGTATACGTCTGCGACGTGGATGTGGGCCTCTATACTAAGGCGGAAGAGACGCTCTTAACGGAACGGCAGTTTGAGTTCCAGGGCGTCCTACCCTTTTTCCGCTATTTCTTTAAAATAAGCGCTGTGAAAGACGGTATTGAAACCCCCCTGTCCTGGTCGGTTTCCGGGTGGGTAAAACCGGGTAACCCGGCGGTAGAGACGGCACCTACCGAACTGAAATTATCCTGGGATGCCGTGCCGGGAATCGAGCTTTATCTCCTCGAAGCGGCCATGACCTCGGACGGTCCTTATTATCTCATGACATCTTCCTCCTCCGACCTGGTCATCGAGGACCCGGCTTATTCCTATGAAATAAATAACTTTGCCTTTCGCTTCGACGCAGGATTAGAGCGCCCGTCCGTCCGGCTGAAGGTTCCCGTCGGCGATGTGTGGTTTAAAGTGCGCGCGGTATCTGAAGCCGGCGGGGATATCATCCGCAGCTTCGGCGGCGTGGTGGAATGGAGAAAATCATGAAATCACTCCCAAGGCTCTTGGCCTTGCCCATGCTTCTTCTGTTTTTATCGTCCTGTGAACTCCTCTATACCGGAGCCGATCCCGTAGCCGAGGTGGTAAGCGCCGTGGTGGAAGATATTAACGACCCCATTCTGGCGGGATACCTCGATGTAGGATACCGGGTAACCAATTACGGGACGAAGAACGTGCCCGGCGGGTCCCGGGTTGAATTCACCGCCTGGTTGTACGACACCTCGATTGAAAAACAGGTCGCCGTGGATTTCTGGGCTGCCGCTTTTCCCATGGGCGGCCTGCCCCCGGGGAGAACCATGCAGTCCAATGTCTCGGTGGATTATTACATGCGCGTCGATATCGGTAACGTTGACGCGGCGCGATCAACCGTCTCTGTCCGCGGCGTGAGGATGATGCCATGAAACGACACAATCTGAAACGACGCCGCACAGTATGGTCAACCGCGGCGGCAGTAACTGTCTGCATGGCTCTTTCAGCCTGTTCCGAGGCTCCGCCGGATATTGAATTTTACTGCGGTTCTCCCGGCTGGACCACCGATAAAGAGCTTTCCACAACTTATTCCGTGAGTTTTAGCACCGGTGCCACAGCCATGCCCTGGAACTGCTGTGCTATTCTATCTTTTGATCTGTATGACCTGGACGGTTATGTCCACGCCCTGGCTACCTATGAAATAGAGATTGAAGCCACGGTGGAGCAGCCATCCTTTGACCTCGGATTTTTGAACCTGAGCACTCACACCTTTACCCTTGATCTGATGGATCTGGAAAATTACACCCGCGGAAGCACTTCCTACACCAACCGTATCCGAGGTATCCGGGCCATAGTGCCCAGAGAAATCGTATTTCAACCCGATAACACCCTGTTGAACCCCCGGTGGTGGCATCTGACCTTCGAAGCCTTTACAGCGGTGGACGGTGTAACCATTGGTTATCGGGCCCAAAGTCTGCCTGACTGATCCTCGTGAAAAGGTAGTTTTCAGTTTCGGTCGGAGTACTCTTTATAGAAAAAATTACTCTTTTTCTTGTATTTAAGAACCTTTCTTATTAATATTTGCCTTATAGGATTCTTTTCTCCAAAGGATCTGCCGTACTGATCAGGGTAAAGATTATCCACCGGAACATCATGGAGGTTAGGTAAGAGATGCCGGAAATTGAAAAAAACGAGGAACAGGGCGGTACCGCTCCTCTGACGACAGAAAAGGTGCTGGACCTCTGGTCGAAGACCTATAACACCGAGGGGGAACCGGACTGGTCCCATATCTTTCCATATTACGATACAGATATCGTGTTTCAGGACACGATCCAGCGCATCGAGGGCTTCGAGGATTTCTCCTCCATGTGCCATCGCCTGACGGGCCGCTGCAAGCAGCTCAACATGGATATCCTGTCCATCGCCCAAAGGGACAACATCATCTTGTTCGAGTGGATCATGACCATGATGTTCAAAAAATTTCCCAGCACGCCCCTTTATGGTGTTTCTAAGCTCACCCTGAACGAAAAGGGATTGATCGCGGAGCAACGGGATTATTACGACCTCTGGGGGGATATCTTTAACAACATTCCCCGATTCGGAAACATGTACCGGCGGTTTATAAAAAAGAAATTCGGCTGAGGTTGCATCATGGCTTTAGAACTCCCCGATGAACTGAAATTCATTACCAACAGCAGAAGAACCCAGAAGTGTTCGACCGAATCCTTAAGGGGAAAAACCTGGGTAGTTACCGGAGCAACCTCCGGGATTGGGCGCCGGGCGGCATGGCGTCTGGCTGAGGCCGGAGCGGATATTCTTTTCCTGGCCCGCAGCAAGGATAAGGCCGAAGAATTGAAGGCCGAGCTTGTTTCCCGGTCCGGCGGGCGGGCGGAATACTTCATCGCAGATTTCACCGACCTGGACCAGGTAAAGAGGGCCACGGAAGACCTTCTGGCCGGGAGTGAACGGCTGGACGGGCTGATCAACAGCGCCGGGGTACACAACACCCGCCGCGTTCTTACCCCGGCGGGTCACGAAACGGTTTTCTGTGTGAACCACCTGGCTACCTTCCTGGTGACGGCCCGGTTGTTACCCAGATTGATCGAAAGCGCTCCGGCCAGGATTATCCAGGTGAACTCGGAGGGCCACCGTTTCAACGGGGTCGACCTGGAGGACCTTACCTGGGAGAAACACCTTTACACCGGTCTCAAGTCCTACGGCACCTCAAAAACCGCCCAGCTGTTTTCGGTCTGGGAATTCGCCGATCTCCTGGAAGGAACCGGG
>JAFGDJ010000042.1 GCA_016932135.1 Spirochaetales bacterium
AGAAAAGGTACCCCTTTTACTCCTGTAAAAGGGACTGGGCTACCGCGGCGGTGTCGGAAGACGGATTCAGTTTTACCACCTTTTGAAAAAGGGCGGAAGCCTTGGTTCCCATTCCCGCTTCCCGGGCCGCCAGGCCGTGCAGGAGATAGATCGACTGCTGCACCGATAGGCCTTCACCGGTCTGAAGAACCGGATTGTAGGTGTCGAACCATTGCAGGGCTTCGTCAAAGGCAAAGCTGTCTATCAGGATCTTTCCTTTCAGAAGGTACAAATTGTCGTAGAAGGTCTGATCGGGATCGGGATCGATGGCGCCGAATTCCGCCAGGGCTCTTCCGGCTTTTCCGTTGACCGTGTGAATATACCCCCGGTAGAAGGAGATTTCTCCTTCTTCGTATTCATCCACGGCGTAATCCATGGCTTCGTTCAGCAGGTCCATGGCTTTTTGGTAGTCTTCCTGGGTGATCATTTCCCGGGCCCGGGAAATCATATCCGCCGCTTCACTGGTCATCCAATCCACCGTGGGGCCCGCCACAGCCTCCGAGGCCCGGATACCTCCCACCGTGTCGGGACCGGTAGCCCGTTCGCTGAAGAGGGCGCTGACCTTTCCGGTTACCAGGTTACCGAGGCCAGAGTTGTTCATGGTCTGACGGGAAGAGAGCATTTCTTCCACGGTATATATCCCCGGACGGGTCAATATAAAGCTCATGTTCATACCCGAGAGTTCTGCCAGAGAGTCTTCATCAAGACGAATTTTTGCGTTTCTGGGAATGGTGTCACCCATATAGATTTCAACCCAGGAATTCCCCTTCTGCAGGTCCAGGTATCCTTCAAGATAATCCACCGTAAGATCTTGCGCCGAAAGAAAGGCTGTGGAAGCCAAAAGAACCATTACAATGATAACGATTTTGTGTTTCATGGCGTCTCCTTTTTATAGAAACAACTATATCACATATATAGTTTAAAAACTATCGGTTCTGTTGACAACCTTTTATGGGCTACGTACAGTGATGGGTATGAACCTGAAGAAAATCCTGTCACTACCGGTGGTCTCTACCGATCTGCCGGGAAACACGAAAGAAGAAATTCTCGAAAACCTGGTCGATATCCTGGCGGAAGCCGGCAAAATAGAAGATCGGAAGGCCGCTCTCCGTTGCGTGCTGGAGAGGGAAGAAAAAATGTCCACCGGTATCCAGGAGGGGGTGGCCATTCCCCACGGAAAAACCGACACCCTGGACGAACTGGTGGCCTGTGTTGCCTTGAAGAAGGAAGGGGTGGATTTTAAGGCCCTGGACGGTAAACCGAGTACGATTTTTATCCTTACCCTGTCTCCCCTGAACAGAACGGGACCTCATGTGCAATTTTTAGCCGAAATTTCCCGTCTCTTGAACGACCGTACCAAGCGGGAACGTCTTCTGCAAGCTGAATCGAGGGAAGAAATGCTCGACCTTCTCACCTCCCGTTAAAGAGAGCCCTGTATGACCCATACGATGACTGTCCTGGTTTTTCAACTTGCCCTTATCGTGGTGGTATCCCGTTTGGGGGGCATTTTTGTTTCCCGGGTGCTGAAAGGTCCCCGGGTTTTGGGAGAACTCGCTTCCGGCATGCTTATCGGTCCCTTTGCCTTGGGAAGTCTGCATATTCCCTTTCTTCACGGTCCTCTGTTTCCCTTGCCCCCCGGTACCGTGCCGGTAAGCCCGGAACTCTACGGTTTTGCCATGGTGGCTTCCATTGTCCTGCTTTTCATGTCGGGCCTGGAAACCGATCTGCCCACCTTCCTCCGCTTTTCCGCCAAGGGTTCGGTGGTGGGCCTGGGCGGTGTTGCCGCGTCGTTTATTCTCGGAGACCTGACGGCGGTACTTCTGCTCCCGGAGGTGGATACCTTTCTTCACCCCACCGCCCTTTTCCTGGGCACCCTGTCCACCGCCACTTCCGTGGGAATCACCGCCCGGATCTTGAGCGAACGGCGGCAGATGTCCTCGCCGGAGGGGGTTACCATCCTGGCGGCCGCCGTACTGGACGATGTGCTGGGCATCGTGCTGCTGGCGGTGGTGGTGGGGGTTTCGAAGATCAGCCGGGGCGGTGGAAACGTTCCCTGGAGCGATATAGGACTGATCGCGGCAAAAGCCTTCGGTTTCTGGATTATCTGTACCGTCTTAGGGATCTTTCTGGCTCCCCGGCTGACCAGGGGCCTGAAACGTTTCAAGTCCATGGAGACCGTGGCGGGGATCTCCTTCGGTATCGCCCTGCTGCTGGCGGGCTTTTCAGAAACCGTGGGGCTGGCCATGATCATCGGCGCCTATGTCACCGGCCTTTCCCTTTCCCAGACCGATGTGGCCCACGAGATCAAGGAACGCCTGGAAGGGGTGTATCAGTTTTTTATTCCCGTGTTCTTCTGCGTTATGGGAATGATGGTGGATTTCTCCGCTCTTCCCGGTGTGGCGGTTTTCGGCCTGATCTTCGCGGCGGCGGCCGTGGCGGGCAAACTTTTCGGCTGCGGAATTCCCGCCCTGTTTTCCGGTTTCAACCTTCGGGGGGCCTTGAGAATCGCCGCCGGAATGCTCCCCCGGGGGGAGGTAACCCTCATCGTGGCCGGGGTGGGGCTTTCCTCCGGGGCCATCGGTTCGGATATGTTCGGCGTGGCTATCATGACCCTCCTGGTAGCCAGCATCATAGCACCGCCGGTGCTGGTGAAAAGCTTTAACGGGGGTTCGGGCTATCGAAAAAAGGTGCGGGAGAAGCAGGCAGCCGGCAGAATGACCACCATCGATCTGGAATTTCCCCGAGCCGAACTGGCCGATTTTATCAGGGGAAGGGTATTGTCCGCCTTCAGGAACGAAGAGTTCTTCATTCAGCATGTGGATTATTCCCGGCCTATCTATCATATACGAAAAGATAAAATTCTCATCAGCCTTATGCAGACGGATAACCGGATTGCCGTTACCACTCCGGAAGAGAACGAACTTTTCGTCCGGCTGCTGATGCTGGAGGAAATTTTAGGACTGAAGGATTTTCTTACCGGCTTGGAGAGCATGAAGAGCCCCGATATGATGGGGGCAGAACTGATGATGGGGATGTTCGCGGCGGAAAAAAAGACCTCGGACGGGGAAGGATGAGGGCTAAGGAAGGCTACGACGCTACCTACGCCTAGAGAAGCGATGTTCGATTTTCAGAAACACGCCCGCCGGGAAACCGGCGGGTTTTTTTGTCCCCCGAAGATGATGTGGTTCCTTTGTGATCCAAAGCTTGTTATAATAGGTCTCTAATGCTCTTCATAACTACCTATTGCACTAATTTACTACAATATAAAGAGTTAGTAAATGTTTCATGTTTTGTGTTGCCATGATTTCCTCCCTACTCCAACTGGATTCTGCTGTCAGAAGTGCAGGCAGAATCCAAGGATAAGAATAAAATTTCGTATAACACATAGAGACTTCGCCGGCCTGCGGCCCGCGAAGCAATCCCAGGAAAGGCCCGCAAACGCCGGTGTCCCCCTCTCACTGGAACCCAGTTGAAATACAACCCGGTTCCGGAAAGGCCACTGCTGCTCTGGCAAAGCTCAGAGTCGTTCCTCCGCCGTCTTTTATGCATAAGGCCGATACCTCAAGGAACCTGTATCGTCAGGATCTCATCTCCCGCTGCCTGACCGGGACCAGCAGCAGCTTCGATCCGTAAAAACCTCAATCACTGCTATCCTGCATTCCCCGGAGCCCGGTCTGCGACCCGGCTCCGGTTTTGGTGACAGTGGACACGCAAAAACAACGTCGTCTCTCCGCTACTTTTCTTTGCTCGATTTGTCTTAAGAGTTCACATCCCAAAAACCGCGCCCTGCCGGCGCTCCCGTTTTTGGGCAGACAGTAAAACGTGATACCCGGTAATGTTCCCCGCATATCCCTGTGCGGCTAGGGTATGAAGGTTTGACCCGGCTCCAACAGCCTTTCTCATAAGGCCTGGTTTTTCCAAATCCTGTTTTACTAATTTATTTGGTTTAAGTGACTGGTATTACATCTTCTGCACGCCTCATTCGGCAGGCTGTCGCTTTTCGGGCTTCGCCCGGACCCGGCGCGCGCTATTGATTAAATGAATCATTTAGATCATTTATATTCAGATAGACAAAATACCTGCAGCATTTTGTCTATCGAACGGCGGCTCCGCCGCTCGTTAAGAGAAATGTCCGACTTTGCTTGTTTTTGTTTCTCGCCATCCATGGCTCGAGAAGAGAAAATTGAAGTTATGCTATATAATAATGCAGCTATGAGAAAAAATTGGTTTATGGGTTTATTTTATTGTTCATGGGATGTAAATGAGTGACGAACATCAAATAAAACAAATATTACCTTTTGCAGAATGCCGCTATTCCAAAAACAGCGGGCGTCACTATAAATCCCATATGCATAAAACCTTCAGTATTGGTGCCATAGATAAAGGAGAAGTTATCTATCATGTCGAAGGAAAAATGGCTAAATTACAACCAGGAATCCTTGCACTTATCAATCCAGAAATTCTGCACTCTTGCAATCCCACAGGAACTTGCAAACGAAGCTATTACATGCTCTTCCTTGATGTTGACTGGTGTCTGCAATTGCAACAGTCCCTATGGCAAATTGAAACATTTAGGCCTGTGAATACTATTTTATTGGAAAACAATTCAATTTATCAACAATACATCGACACCATGAAATCATTAATGGATAAAGTAGATTTGCTGGAAAAAGAACAAATTCTGGTTGATCTTGTAGAAAATATATTTTTACTGGCTTGTGAAGCGTCTGCTGTCAAAATAGAGCCCTCTTTTCAAATTGAACAGCTAAAACAGCAATTAAGTGTGAATTTAGATAGAGAGACATCCATGAGAGAGCTGGCCTTGAAGCAAGGTGCCAACCCATACACACTGCTCAGGCAATTTAAAACAGCCACAGGCATAACTCCTCATGCATACCGACTAAGTTGCAGAGTAGAACTTGCAAAAAAACTTTTAAAAAAAGGTCTTGAGTTGTCTCAGGTTGCCCTTGAATGCGGTTTTTTTGATCAAAGTCACTTTCACCGTCATTTTAAAGCAATCACAACAGTGACTCCCAGAGAATATCAAGTCAATTTTATACAATAATTTAATTTTCAAAAAATCTATACTTCTATTCAAAAGGAGAAGTTATGGAATTACACGTATATCTTGCATTCGTTGTTGCAACTATAATCATGATTGCATTACCAGGTCCAAGTGTACTTTTAACAATTGCACATAGTATATCATTCGGTTGGAAACATGGTATATCCACTGTTGCTGGAGCTACAATGGGAATTGCCGTTCAGCTTGTAGTCGCTGCGGTTGGCCTATCCTCATTATTAAATATGGTTGCGGGAGCATTTGAATGGCTTCGCTGGGCTGGAGCTGCATACCTTGTTTATCTTGGAATTAAGCAGTGGCGGAGTGCAAGTAAACCACTGGCCTTTGATACTCCGTCAGTCTCTAAAAAGAATGTATTTGTTCAAGGGTTGATTACCACGATCTTTAACCCCAAGAGTTTGATCTTTATTGCAGCATTCCTACCTCAATTTATAGATATAGCACGTCCTCTTGGATTGCAATTCACTTTTATTGTACCAACCTTTTTGGCAATCACTTTTACTGTGACATCAGTTTGGGCATTGGCTGCAGGAAACATAAGAGGCTTTCTACAAAATAATCGAGCCTTTCAAGCAGTCTCACGGACAGCGGGAGGATTGATGATCATAGCCGGAGTAGGTCTGGTGTTAGCTCGTCGTGGCTATTAAAAAAAGAAAGGCTACAAAAAAATCAGGCCGAAAAAAATAATGAATTAAGCCCTATATAGTGAGTTTTTCTATGAGTCGGATCCGGTAATTATAAGTGTTATACTTTTTCAACTTCCCGAAAGGCCGTTTCTCTCTCCTGCCGCCGGATCTTGTCCAGATAGGTGTCGTAGTCTTCGCAGCGTTTTCTCCAGGAATACCTATTACTCCAGGCACGCCAGATACCGCAGCGCTTCTCAGGCAATTTTGCATTTTCAATAGCTTTCCGGATGGACCGGTCGCCGCCGAAATCCCGGTAATGACAAAAAGCAAAGAAGGCGGCTCCCGTTTCCCTGGGCTGCCGGAGCCAGCTTTCCTCCTGGATAAAAACCGGTCGTTCCTCAATTTCATTTATATCAGACATTGATGGTGGACAGATCCTTGATGACGATAACGGCGTTTTCATATTCCTTTACCCATTCTTTATTCTGAGTAAGCCGCGCATGTTCCTGCCGGTCCTTTAAAAAGGCAATGGCTTTTTTGATTTTTATTTCTGTCAGACAGGATGTTTCCATTCGTCCGGATTCCTTTCCTTATCCGGATCGATGCTGTAGCCCGCTACCCAGGATTCCAGCTTGGCTTCCGAGAAGAACAATCTTTTTCCCAATTTCACATGGGGAACAATCTGTTTTTCCGCGTAACTGTATAGAGTCTTTATACTCAAGCGGGTCAATGCCGGGGCCTCGTCAATGGTCAGTAAAGGTGCTATGCATCCTTCTCTTATAAAAAAACCGGTTAGCTCTGTTACTAACCTGCCGGTTCCCGGAAATCTATTTAGGTAGGTTTTACACTACCTTTCCAAACTTCAGGATCTTTGCCTGTACCTTCTTAATATCCTCATAATCCGAGGCTTTAAAATGAGTGTAGTGTTCGGTCATTTGAGAGCCCGAATGTCTCACCATGGCCCGTAGTTTTCCGTCAGTAATGTTGTTGCTCCGTAGGGTGGTATTCAGGTAATGTCTCCAGCTATGAAAACAAAGACCCCGGTCGATTCTCACTTTGTCTCTAATACCGATGTGTTCATAGGCTCGTACCAGGGAACGTCTCATGTTTCGCACATGAACTGGCTGTAATCCCGCAGTATTCGAAAAATGGAATCCGCCACCGTTTCTTTCGCTTAAAACTTCCAGCTTTTTTTCAAGTTCTTCCGGTATGATTACTTCTCTTTTCTCATGGTTTTTTGTTTCGGTCAACCATATTTTATTTTATACTGGCTATCCACGAGGATATATGGACCCTTCAGAGATTCACCCCGTACCGCCAGGATTTCACTTATACGCATTCCTGTACAAGCCGCCAGCAGGTTTCCCAGGTAGTAAATTACATCTGTCCATATTTCGGATTTCTTTTCTTCATCAAATAACGCCTTAACTTCAGAATCGCTGGGAATATTCCGAACCTTGGAGGTGTTTTTCAGCCGGGCAACTGAGGTCGAAGGATTTATCTGGATAATGTTCCGTCGGACCGCTTCATTCAGCATCGTTTTAAAAATACTTAGGGCAAGGTTCGCTGTGGCATTAACCAGTCCCTTCCCCGCGAAAGCATCCAGCCATTTCTCTATGTCGTAAGCTCTGATGTGTGCCATACTCATTTTCCCAAATTTGGGAAGGATATAATTGTCTAAAATACCCTTGGCTGTATCGGCATAGGATTGGGTCATATTTCTCCGATTCATTCGGTAATTCAGGTATTCGCATTTTCCCCAAAGCCACCAATCTTTGGAATAGACAGAGAAAGTCAGATTTCTACCCTTCCTGGGAATGAGCTGATTATTTTTTAATAACTGTAAGCAGTAAGCCTTGGCAGCACCCTTTATTAATTTACCAGTTGAGTAACCGCAGTTCCTTCGGTTATTCTCATCATAGGTCTGGTAGTACCACACTTTTTCCCGGACTCAAGTTGTCGTGGATAAATGGTAAACGGCTCTTTGTCCCTCATGTAACGCTCCTTCCGGGGCTTTTGCAGTCCTATCTGCTTACAGGCCCCTTTTTGGGGCTTATGAGATAGATTATGAAGAGTTTTAATTCATTTTATGGTGGGGATTTACCCTCCCTTTTACCTTTATTCACCATTTGTTGCCCTTAACTTGTTATTTTAAAAACCCGCCCTTGATCTTCTAGGAATTGTCCCATTGCGTTCCCCTTTGCCCGGGCATTATTTAAATATTTTTCTCTTCACGCTTTGAGATTTCCCTTGAAATGAGGTATACTTAATGGATAAAAGGAAACGTGTCGGCGGAAACGGTGCAACCGGTTTTCTTTGCCGTAACAGGATATACTGAAATGTGAAGGTTTTCAGGAGGAAAGGCCTATGAAAAAGCTTTTACTGATTCTCACCGCCCTCACCCTGATTTTGTCGGGGTGTTTTTTGGATACAAGCTGGGACGGTGATCTTTCCGGTTACCAGTATTACGACCTTGATGTGTATCAGAGCGGAAGCAAGCTGGTTGTTACAGTGACAATAAGCCCTGAGGAATTTAACAAATTCAAATCATCGATAGAAGAGGGGACCTTCTCCCCGCCGGAAGAGCTCTATCTCTGGATGTCTCCGCAATTCAAGGGCAATAATTACGAGCGGTATATGTACCCTGTAGCGAGAAAGACTTTACCCAAGAATGTCCTTTTTAATTCCGATGGCTCGATTATAACTGACGGAGATTTTATAATTGAAGTCAACCTCGCGGAACTTGTGAACGACTGGAGTTTCGGATGGCTTGAGGCTTCCAGATTTGACGGTGACAATTGGGAACCCGGAGATGATATGGAAGGCTGTTTCTTCTTCCTGTCGGACGGTTACAACGAGTACTGGGATTGGGAATCCTACACCCTGCCGGGTAGTGATGAAGGGTTCTATTTTCAGAATTCCCGCCCCGCGGGAACCGGTTATTCCGGCGTAAGAGAGTATCCCGATGCGGATCTTTCAGAAACCTGGATTCCTGTAAGTATTTATGGTGTAGGGCTTCATATCAGTTCCTACGAGGTTATTGGAAAGGAGTTTTTCTATATTACTCTTCAACTGGAAGATTCTCATAGTTCTTTCTCTCAGCTTTCCGGTTGGTTTGTGGACAGCACAGGAGCGATATTAGATGAAAGCGCTATTGACAGCGAACGCTCTGACGTATCAACCGATTTGTATGTTTGGAAGGTATTTATAGGAGAACCGGCGGACGATCCCGGCGAATGTGTTTTCATAGATGAATCTACCATAAATAAGGACCACAACTATGATCTTTATTTTGATTGGTATAGGGCTGACCTGTTCTACCGAGGATACCCGGTGGTTTATATGTCTACCGACTTTGACGGTGATGATTACAACATGGACGGTTCCTTCGGACCTGCTGCAAACCAGATCCAGAAATCTACTGAATATTATGATTGGCCCATTTATGGAACCCCTGATCCTATCTGGAACAACTGGCTCATCGGTGTCCCGAATGAAGAACACCGTTACCCCGAAGCCGACGAAAACAACAACGTCCTTGGCCTCGGGTTCAGTTCGGTCAGTGATTTTTACGACCCCTTGCGAAACGATATCGTGACATTCCCCGGCAGAAATTATGACAATGAAAAGAATTTAAAAGTTTCCTTTAAAGTCCGTTCGGAATTCGACTGGAGTTATAATGACTATGTGACGGTCGAATTTGAGGACCAATATGGCAGTTATAATGAGATTGGTAGGCTTTGGGGAGGCATGGACTGGGACCGCCAGCAGGTAGATAACGGCTGGTGGTATTATGTAAGTGACAATTGCTACACTGGGACCACTGAAGAATTACAGTCTGTGCGGCTGAGATTTTTCAGTGACAACAACTGGGAAGAGTCGGTCGGAATCATGATAGATGACTTTACTGTCATGGAATTGCGTTAGGGGGCGGCCATGAAAAAGACAATACTTTTATTAATGATTTTTGTACTTATAACATCGGCAATCTTTGCCCAGATCGGTGACGCCCGAACAAGAGGTATGGCCAATGCCTTCACGGCAGTGGCGGATGATTACAATGCCCTTTACTTCAACCCGGCCGGACTGGCTTATCTCAATAATTCCGACTTTGTTCTGGGCTTAGGGGGCAATGCCTCCGGCAAGAAAGGATTAACATTCCTGGAAGAGGAATATCCTAGTATCTGGGAAAGCTGGGAGAATGACGGGTATGAGTATGAGGACAGCTTTTTCGGTCACTCGGTATATTTTGATCCGGCTGACTATGGATTCTTCTGGGATGATGATCCCGATACCGCTACCATGTCCTACCAGGAAGCGGTGGATGCCTATGAACAAAAACGAACCTTTGAGATTATCCGTAATTTATCCGATATGAATCTTTATCCACGGCTTGCCTATGCGGCACCTCACTGGGGAGTTTCGACAATCAATAATGTAACCCTTGAGCCTTCCGGTTTCGATCCGGAAACTGAAGAGTTTTTCTTTAGAATCTTAAAGGAAACCGGCATAATGGGTGGCCTGGGTTTGAATATTGGTCCCATTGCAGCAGGTCTGAATATTAAATATTTTAAGGAAGTCGTAGATAGCAGTTCTTTTACTGTTTCAGAAACCGAAGACGGGCCGCCTGAAGATTTTTTTCAAGACATCTTCTTTGGAAGCGATAACGAGGAAGCTACTTCTGATCATAAAATTGAAGCAGGGCTTGGTTTCATCTTTACCCTTGGTTCTTTGAATCTTGGTGCCTATCTGGATAACCTTTTGTTCTTCATTGAGGAGACCGATGATGGTGTTGAAGTTGACCCGGGATTACTGGACACCCTTAGTGTAGGAGCCGCCTGGACCCCCTTTGACCAAAAAATGAAAGACCAACGGGGTATTCTCAATTTTATTGCCGCGGTAGATCTCAAAAACCTGGGAAGCCGAACTGAACGGGAACTGGCTGCCGGTGTCGAAGCCGGTATAAACCTTGGCGGGGTAATTGTCGGTAACGCGCGATTAGGTTATACCCAGCCACTTGTAGGGGCTCTTGCCGATATAGCCGACCAGTTTGATCCGCGGTTGGGATTATACTCTATGGGCATGGGGTGGAAGTTTCTTTTTGCCGCCATTAATTTCTCCCTTCAGATACCCTATGACACCATTACCTGGGCGACAGGAACCATGGATGATGAGGATAGAGCGTCTCATCTCGGCACTGCCATCGTGGACATCCATTTTACCTTCTAGGGGATGTTATAGTGATCTTTGCCGGACCTCATCGCCTGGGGTCCGGCTTTTTTATGCCTTGACCGGCGGTTATACCATTGGTTATACTTTTTGCATGAAAACCGCCGTTTCTATTACCGATGATCTTTTCTTCGAAGCCGAGGAAGCCGCCCGGCAGCTTGGCCTTACACGGAGCGGTCTTTATGCCCTGGCGTTATTGGAATTCATTAAAACCCATAAACCGGATGAAATAACGGCTAAACTTAACCACGTGTACGGAACAGGTTTGAAGGAACCGGATGTTGATCTTGCCGCTGCCGGGTATGATCTGTTTTCTCAGGAAGAATGGTAGATGGTCCGGGGCGAAATCTGGTGGGCCGAGCTGCCCTCACCCCGGGGTTCGGAACCTGCTAAAAGGCGGCCGGTACTGATTCTTCAGGCCGATTCCTTCAACAGCAGTGCCATCGGCACTATCATCTGCGCCGTCATTACCTCGAATATCGATCTTGCCAGGGCGCCTGGAAACATCCTTTTAGAAAAGACCGTGTCGGGTCTTGAAAAGACCTCGGTGATTAATGTTTCACAGATTATCACCATCGACCGGCGGTACTTTATCAAACTGGTAGGCATGCTTCCGAAGTCGATGATGATACATCTCGAGGGCAGTCTGCGGCTTGTTCTGGATATTTCCTGATTGGATTGATCTTGCCGTCTGATTTGTGTACATTGTAATACGGATACATACAGTAAAGGAGGTGTAATATGCGTGTCGCGCTTTCAGTACGACTTCCATCCTTCCTGGCGGAGGAACTCAATGATCTCGCCCGATCTACCGAACGGTCTAAATCGTATCTGGTTCAGAAGGCCCTCGAAGTCTACCTCCGTGAACAGGCTGATTTGCAGGTGGCTTTCGACAGGCTTCATGATCCGGCTGATGAAGTTGTGTCCATGGAAGATATGAGAATAGAACTTGGCCTATAACATTACTTTTAAAAAGTCTGTAGCGAAGGACCTTAAGAAAGTCGAAAAATCCGAGGTTGTCAGAATATTAAAAAAGATTGAGACCGAACTTCCCTCAAAAGCCGGCCAGGTTCCGGAATTAAAGGGGCAGTTCGCCGGATTGCGAAGGCTCAGGGTTGGAGATTACCGGATCATCTTTACCATCCTGGGTGACTCGGTCCTTATTTTACGAATTCAGCACAGGAAAGAGGTCTATCGACCGTAATTTGTCTCATTTCCCCGGCCGCCAGTCGAACTCTTCCCGCAGCAGGTCCAGGTGGATGATGTCCCAGTAGCGGCCTTCCCGGCAGAGAGCCTGCCGCTGGCGGCCGATTTCCCGGAAGCCGATCTTTTTGTAGCAGGCAAGCCCCCGATCGTTCATTTCGTACACCCGGATCAGGATGCTGTGAAGGTTGAGGTAATCAAAGCCGTAGCGGATCAACAGCCGCAGGGCTTCGGTGCCGATACCCTGGCCCCAGAAGTCTTTCCGGCCGATGAAGATTCCCGCTTCGCCGGAGCGGTTCCGGTCGTCCAGGGACACAAAACCACAGTTACCCAGGAGCTCGTCGGTCTTGATGTCCACGATGCCGTAGTTGTGCCCTTGAGAGAGGGTTTCCAGAAACCGTACCTCTCCGTGGGCCGTGATGACCTGGTCCGCCGTTTGCAGGGTTCGGGCAACCTCCAGGTCGTTGAGCCACTGGGTGTACCTCTCCGCGTCTTCCAGGCTGATGGGGGACAGGTAGCAGTGTTTTCCGATGAGTTTCTTGCAATATGCCATGGATATCTCCTTTTTCAGCGTAGTACCACCCCTTCCCAGGGGCCCAGGCCGTCGAAGGGTTTTCCTTCCCGGCCGGCGCGGGTGGACACGCAGATGGTGCTTCCCGCAAACGGCGCCGGCCGGCCGGGGCGGCCTTGGGGCGAGAAATTCAGCAGTACCGTCACACCGCCCCGGCGGTAGCCCAGCACCTCGGCGGCTGTGTCCCCCGGGGGAAGCAGCTCCATGGGTGCGGTTCTAAGCTCTTCGAAGCGGTGCCGGAGGTCCAGGAAGCGGCGGTAGCAGCCGTAGACCGAATCGCTTTCCCGGGCTTCGGTTTCCACATTCACCTCCCGGAAATCGGGGCACACCGGAAGCCAGGGCTGCACTTCCGGCGGGCAGAAGCCTGAGTTGGTTTCTGCGGTCCACTGCATGGGGCTCCGGCAGCCGTCCCGGCAGATCGCTCCGCCGGTGATTTTCATTATAAGCCGGAAGAGGAAAGGCGGCAGCCGGCGGTATGGAAAAGAAACCGGGTCCTGGCAGCGGCGCTGATCCGTCTCCAGCTGGGTCATGCCGATTTCTTCTCCCTGGTAGGTGAAGGGGATTCCCCGGACGGTGAGCTGGAAAGCCGCCAGAAGCTTCATTTTGTCCCGGTGGCCCCCCAGGGCCGTGAGGACGCGCATCCTGTCATGGTTGCCGAAAACCCATACGGGGGTGAAGGGTTCGGGGAAAAGGGCTTCAAACCGTTCCGTCAGCTTCCGGAAAGCCGGAGCGGTAAAGGGGGTTTGCAGGGTTTCAAAAAGGAACACCGTATTCAGTCCGTCGTTTTCCCTTTCCCCGCAGTAGGCCTTGACGGTTCCCGCGGTGCCGAAGGCTTCCCCCACGAGAAACCGGGGCGGATCGGTGTACTCGTCTACCAAGGCCCGCAGGTCTTTGGCGAAAGCCACGGTTTCCGGCAGGTTGTCCGTCCTGTCTGAAGACTGGAAAAACATCCCCCCCCGGTCTTCCGCCGGCAGCAGGTGGGGTGAAAAGGGGTTGTCCCGGAAATCGGCGTCCTCGAAGATGGAGCCGATGATATCCAGCCTGAAACCGTCCACCCCCGCTTGAAGCCAGTGGCGGATGACGGAGAACATGGCTTCCCGCACCCGGGGGTTCCGCCAGTTCAGGTCCGGCTGGAAATCCAGAAAGGCCGCCCAGTACCACTGATCCGTGGTTTCGTCGTACTGCCAGCCCCTTTTTCCCAGGCGGCTGCGCCAGTTGTTCGGCGGTTTTCTTCCCATCGGCTTTCTTCCGTCTCTCCAGACGTACCAGTCCCGCTTGGGATTGTCCAGGGAACTGCGGGATTCGATAAACCAGGGGTGCCGGTCACTGGTGTGGTTCAGCACCAGGTCAAAGATGATCTTCAGGGAATGCCGGTGGGCCTGGTCTATCAGATGGAGGATATCCTCGTCGGTGCCGTACTCCGGTGCTGCGGAGAAGTAGTCGGCAATGTCGTAACCGAAGTCCGCCTGGGGGCTTTTAAAAAAAGGGGAAACCCACACCGCGTCGAAACCGGTATCCCTGATGTAGGGCAGTTTGGCGATGAGTCCGGGAAGGTCCCCCAGGCCGTCGCCGGTGCCGTCGAAAAAGGACCGGGGATAGACTTGATAAAATGACGCCTGTTTCCACCATACTGTTTTTGTATCCATGGAGCCACTATAGTACATTCAGGGAAGAGAAAAAAGTAGTTCTTCTTTTTCCGGACGCATGGTACTATTATTTCTTATGACAGATATGCATTTCACAAAAGGATTTATCGAGTATCGTATGTACGGCGAACGGCGCCGTAAACAGTTCCGCCCGGGGGAGGATCTTCGGTGGGATCACGGAGTCCTTACCTGGAGAGACGAAAAGGTTCCCGGCGGCCGGCGTCTCCGGGCTTTTTGTGAAACCGGGGAAAAGGCTGAGCTCCTGGTAGCCCTTATGGAGGGGAAACGGGAATACCCCCACGAAGAAAGGGTGTTCTGCAACGGTTTTCAATCCTGGACGACCAGCCGGGAATACCGAACCGGTGAAAGGATCCCCAAACTTTCCCCCCTGGGACGGCTTTTCAGCCTGGACAGATACGGGGACTATCACTTTGTGTCCCCTTTTCGAAGGGGCGCTCCATTGTACTCCCATTCCTGGACCTATCTGCGCCGGGAGGATTCCTTTCATTTTATCGGTTCTCTGGCGGAGATTCACGGGTATACCCTGCTTCTCCACGATCCGCCGGCTAAAAAATTCGCCGTGGTCCGGGACTGCCAGGGAGTTATCCGCCGGCATGAGTACCCTCTTTTCGATCTTTTTCTGGCTTCCGGTAGGGAAGAAGAGGTGTTTTCCTCTTTCCTGTCCCTGCAGGGACTTCAGGGCCAGCGGAGAACCCTTACCGGTTGGACGAGCTGGTACAATTACTACAACGATATTACCGAAGAAATCATTCTGAAGAACCTTCAGGCCTTTCAGGATCAGAATATTCCCGCCCAGGTGTTCCAGATTGACGACGGTTATCAGACCGCCGTGGGAGACTGGTTCTCTCTCAAAGACTCCTTTCCCCGGGGAATGAAATACCTGGCCGACCGGATAAAAGAGGCGGGGTATTGCCCGGGGATCTGGCTGGCGCCCTTTGTCTGCGCCCGGGATTCGGAGGTGCGGAAAAAACATCCGGAATGGATTCTTTTGGATTCTCAGGGAAAACCGATCCGGGCGGGATGGATTCCCCCCTGGGGCGGTTCCTTTTATGCCCTGGATATCTATCATGAGGGCTTCAGAAAGCACCTCCGGGAAGTCTTCCATACGGTGGTAAAGGAGTGGGGATACCGGGTGCTGAAACTGGACTTTCTCTATGCCGCCGCCATGGTTCCCCGGCTGGGAAAATCCCGGGGAGAGGTGATGGCGGAGGCGTCCCGGTTTCTGGCGGAGATTTCCGAAGGGGCGGATATTCTCGGCTGCGGCGTTCCTTTGGCCTCCTGTATGGGGGTCTTTTCCTTTTGTCGTATCGGCAGCGACGTGGCGTTGAAATGGGAAGACAAACTTCTGTCCCTGGTGGGATACCGGGAACGGGTATCCACCATCAACAGCCTGAACAGTACCCTGGGCCGCCGGCAGATCGCCGGCCGGGCTTTCTTGAATGACCCGGATGTGTTTGTCCTGCGGGATTCCGTGGCCATGAACAGAGATCAGCGGGAGACCCTTTTCCTGCTGAATGTTCTGCTCGGTGATGTGCTGTTCACCTCCGACTATCTGGAAGAATACCCGCCGGAAACCCTGGCGTTCTACCGATCTCTTTTTCCCGTGCGTGAGCGAAAAGTCTCCGGGGTTAACTTTCAGGATAGATTGGCGATCATCGATTTTACCGTGGGAACGGCGGTATACCGGGCTTTCGCCAATCTGGGGGACACGATGACCACGGTCATCCTGCCGGAGGATGCCTGGGTGCTGCAACAGACCGCCTGGAACCCCTCGGAGCCGGAAGTTATCGGTTCTTTGAACCTGAGCCCGGGGACGACGCGGTACGCCCAGCGTTTGTCCGACAAGCTTCCCCGGATCGCCGGAGGCGCGGGGCACCTCTTTCCGGCGGCCTTTGTGGAATCTCTTAAGGCCAATGAAAAAGATATCGATCTTACCTTCAGCCTCGACACGCCGGCGGAGCTGAAGGTGTACCTGTCGCCCCCGGAACCGGGGCGCTACCGGGTGAACGGTATTCTCCGGGAAACAGAATACCATGAACGGGGGATTCCTTTTATCGAAGTGAGCCCCTAGTTTTTGAAGGAGAACCTATGAACGACGAGACCTTTACCCTGCCGGAAGATCTTCTTTTGGGGACAGCCACGGCTTCCCTGCAGATCGAAGGCGGGGACACTAATAATTCCTGGTATCGTTGGAGCAGCCATCCCGGGCATGTCAAGGACGGCACCAACTCCTTGCGGTCCTGTGATCATTGGAACAGGATGGATGAGGATATCGCCCTGATGAAGAAACTGAAGGTTAACGCGTACCGGCTCAGCCTCGAATGGAGCCGCCTGGAACCGGAAGAAGGCTCCTTTTCCTCCTCTGCCTATGAACATTACCGGGATGAACTGACCAAGCTGAAAGCCGCAGGGATAGAACCCATGGTTACCCTTCATCATTTTTCCAACCCTCTCTGGCTGGAGGATAACGGCGGCTGGACCGATTCCCGGGTTATCGGGCGCTTCGAAAACTTCGCCGAAGAATCCGCCCGGCGTCTAGGGGACCTGGTGTCCCTCTGGGCTACCATCAACGAACCGAATGTCTATCTGCACGGAGGATATCTTGAAGGTTTCTGGCCTCCCGGAAAGAGTTCGTTATCGGCTTTTTTCAAAGGGGCGGTGAATATGATCGGAGCTCATATCGCCGCGTATAAAATGATCCATACCGTGCGGGACGCCTTGGGGTACGACGGTACCATGGTAGGCCCGGTGCATCATCTGCGGGTCTTCGATCCTTTGTCGGGCAAGGCGGGAGAAAAACTGGCCTGCCGTCTGATGGATCGGTTTTTTCACCGTTTGTTTACCGAAGGGATGGCCACGGGCAAGGTGCTGGTGCCTTTTGC
>JAFGDJ010000244.1 GCA_016932135.1 Spirochaetales bacterium
AACCGGCCAGGCCGTCGGGAATAATCCCTTGAAGACCGTATCCTACTTCTATCCGGAATTTCCGTTCTTCCATAGCTAACAGAATCAGTATACCGTTGTCCTTTCCCTCTTCACCGATATCCCAGGTCTCGGCCATATCCACGGCATACTCTTCAACGCTGTCGTAGGGCTGTAAGGATTTCACGGTCACCACGGCGATTTCAGCACCGGTTTCCCGCTGCAGAGCGCTAATGAATTGTTCCATTTCCTTACGGCTGGAGGAATCCAGGACTCCGGCAAAATCGTTCACGTATCCCGTCGGGTCGGGAAACTGCGCGAAAGCCGAAACAGCCATTATCAGGAAGAAAAGAAGGATAGAGGCTGCTCGTTTTACCAGTTTTCCTGCTTTCATTCGGCCAACCCGTCCACAGCCTGAGCCAGAGCTTCAAGGCAGGCGATAAGGCCATACACCAGGCTGGCGGGGTCCATGGTTTCTCCTTCCCTGAAGGCTGCCAGATCACCCGCCGGGGTAGTATCTACGCCATAAAGTTTCGCCACCGTGGAGATATTGATTTTTGTATCGTTTTCCGAAGGGGTGCCGTTTTTCAAGCGGATAAGCCCACGAAAAAGGGTGTTCATGGAACCGTACCAGGCTTTTACGCTGTTTTTCAGAGCCTGCTTTTTTCCCCGGGAAGCTACTAGGAGCTGCCTGAGAGAAAGAATATTTCCCCGCAGGAGGTGTTCCAACTGGTGCCGGAGGTTTTTTTCCGTCAAGGAAAGAGCCTTTGTCTCATCCAGGCCAAGGAGAACCTTGCACCGGGAGCGGATATCCATGTATTCCAGGGGGAAGACATCGGCGGAACGGGCAAATTCCTCCCGACCCATGATAAGGGGGGTAATTTTGTGTTTCTTAATGAGCCGGTAGGCTTCTTTTCCGAACCGCTCTAAATCTTCCGGCAGGGTTTTTTTGAGAATAACCAGGACATTGATATCCGACAGTTTCGGCATATACGAACCGCCGACATAGCTGCCGTAAAGCATAACCGACAGCAGCCGGTCTTCAAAGGTCTTTTTCAGTACCTGTACTAATTCCTGTTCCATTTCCTTTCCTTATTTAGTGTTTTTTACAATGTACCAAGGGGCGGAAAGGAAATCAATGAAAAAATGGGAAGCCCCCTAAATAATGAATTTCTTCCTGAAGGTGAAAAGAGTTGAAAAGTTGGAGGATTTAGACTACAAATATGGTTATGAATAATCGGAAAAAACTTCCTTTCCTATTTCTTTCGGCTCTGCTGCCGTTCTTTTTTTCCTGTTCCCTGCGAACGCTGGCGGTGGATTCCCTGGCCGATATGCTGGCCGGCAGCGGCGGTACGGTTTTTACCGGTGATGAAGACCCGGAACTGGTGGGAGAAGCCCTGCCTTTCGCATTGAAGCTCTACGAGTCCCTCCTTTCCGCTTCGCCGGAAAATTCTGAGCTTCTGTTAACCGCGGGAACCGGTTTCATCTCCTATGCCAACGTATATGTCCATACCCCGGCGGATATGCTTCCCCGGGAAGAATATCGGAAACAGCGGGAAATGAGGAACCGGGCTAAGGCTCTGTACCTTCGAGGCAGGGATTACGTGCTTCGGGGACTGGAAGTGCGGCACCCGGGATTCCTGGAGGCCTTGGGTCGGAAGGACTTTGAAAAGGCCTTTCTGAAGTTTTCCGAGGAAGATGTGCCGTATCTTTACTGGGCCGCCGCGGGCTGGCTCAGTGCCGTGGGGTTCGATGTCCTGGACACGGAATTGATGATCACTGTGCCCTCCGCATTTTCCCTGGCCGTCGAGGCTCTTTCCCTGGATGAAAGCTGGGGGCAGGGTTCTATTCATGAACTGTTTATCTCCGTTTACGGCTCCGTGCCGGAATACCTATTGTTCCGCCCTGAAGTTCCCGAGGGTGGAGACACCCTGGCGGATTATCTGAAGGGGTACTACGGTCTCAACCTGGGTTCCGGGGAGCTCTCCGTGGAAGAGAAGGGGCGTTTTCATTTCGAACGGGCGTTGGACCTGGCCCAGGGAGAGAAATCTTCCCCTTACCTCTCTTACGCCCTGGCTTTTGCCAGGAAGCGAGTCGATCCGGAAACTCTCCTCGGTCTTCCGGAGGAATATATAAGCCTGCTGGAGCAAGCCCTGGAGGTAGATCCGAAGGCCAGTGAAGCCAATGTGCTGGTCAACACGGTGAATCAGCGCAAGGCTCGATGGCTCCTGGAGAATCTGGATATATATTTTATCCTGGAGGCCGATGATGAGTGGTAAAACCGGGAAAAGACTTCTTTTTTTCTATATTATCCTTCTCTGCTGTTCTCTGTCGGTCTTCAGCCTGACCTTTAAGATCGGGAGCACGGCTCCGGCGGGGACGGCGTGGGACGACGCCTTGAAGGATATCGCCGCCGAGTGGGAAGCCCTCTCCGACGGAGACATCCGGCTGGTGATCTATCCCGGCGGCGTGGCCGGCACCGAAGGGGATATGATCAGGAAGATGCGTATCGGCCAGCTCCAGGGGGCTGCCCTTTCCGGCATCGGGCTTACCAAAATTTCCCGGGATATGCTGATTCTCAGCCTGCCGCGCTTCGTTCGCTCGGAGGAAGAACTGGACTTTCTCCTGGACACCCAGGGGGAGGCTTTTGAAGCCCTGCTGGAAGACAAAGGGTTTCACCTCATCGCGTGGCAAATGGCCGGCTGGATCAACTTTTTTTCCCGAAAACCTGTTCGGCTCCCGGAGGACCTGAAAGACCAGAAACTGTCGGTTACCGCGGACACGGCCGACCTGGAAGCCGCCTGGAAGGAAAGCGGTTTTCGCGTGGTTCCCCTGGATACCCAGAATATCATGACCGGCCTTCAGACCGGCATGATCGACGCCTTCTACAATCCGCCGGTCATGGCCGCTTCGTATCAGTGGTTCGCCCTGGCACCCCATATGTGTTCCCTCACCATATCCCCCCTCCTGGGAGGTTTTGTTATCGATCAGCGGGCCTGGTCCCGGGTACCGGAAGATCTGAAGGAGCCCCTGCTTGAAGCGGCAAGACGGATCGCCGAGCCTCTGTACGGTCAGATAATCGACCTGGAACAGCGGGCGATTTCCATTATGCGGGATAACGGACTGACGATCCATGAATTGAACGCCCGGGAGATCGGTCTCTGGGAAGAAGCCTTTCGACGGGGGTATGATACTCTTCTTGATACCGTCATTGACGCGGATCTGTTCACGAAAATTGACACTGTGCTTCAAGAGTATAGAAAGAAGCCTTAGTTGTCGGAGGAATCCATGAATCGAAGAAGGATCCTTTGTATTCTGATTTGTTTCTTCATCTGCGGATACTCCTCTTTCGCCCTGACCATCAAGATAGGCAGCTCGGCTCCCGCCGGGTCGCCCTGGGACGATGCCCTGCAGGATATGGCCGCCGAGTGGTCCAGGATTACCGACAAACGGGTACAGGTGCAGCTTTATCCCGGGGGATCCGCCGGCAATGAGGCGGATGTCCTCAGGAAGGTGCGGATCGGACAGCTTCAGGGAGCCGTGGTAACCTCCGGGGGTCTGACCGCTATCTCCAGCGATATGCTCATTTTCAGTCTGCCCTTGTTTATCAGAAGCGATGATGAACTGGACTATATCCTGGAGGTAATGGAGGATGACCTCAGGATTATTATTGAGGATAAGGGGTTCAACCTTATTGCCTGGCAGACCGCCGGCTGGGTTCGACCTTTTTCCAAAGAGCCGGTAATATACCCGGAAGATCTGAAATCCTTGAAACTTGCCCTGCCTATCGATGACGCGGATTTTGTGCAGGCCTGGAAATCCATCGGGTTCCATATTGTTCAGGTGTCTTCCAACGAGTTTATGACCGCCCTGCAGACGAACATGATCGAGGCATTTATCGATCCTGCCCTGGTAGCCGCGTCTTTTCAGTGGTTTGCCCTGGCAAAGTATATGTGCGAAATAAATCTGACTCCCCTGGTGGGGGGCCTGGTAATCGATAAAAGGGTCTGGTCGAAGATCCCCGAAGAGTATCGGCCGCGGCTTTTGCAGGCGGCTTACGATTCTATTCATCCGCTTCATGACGCTACGGAGGGGTTAACCGACCGGGCTATTGAGCTGATGAAGGACAATGGACTGGTTTCTTTCCCTGTGGATGCGGAAATCCAGCTCCGCTGGATACAGGATTTGGAAAGGAGCTACGATAAAATCATTGGTTCCAGCGTGGACCCGGAACTGTTTAGAAAAATGGAGAGCCATCTTGAAAGATTTCGGCGCGGGAATAACTGAAGGAAAAGCGAAACCTCAGGTAGGTAAAATCGAGGGAATCTTCGCCGCCGCGGGTATAACCGCGCTGGTGATCCTGCCTTTTTTAGAAATTATCGTCCGAGGCGTTTTTCAATCGGGAATTCCCGCCCAATCGGAGTACCTGTATCATCTGGTAATCTGGGTGACCTTCTTGGGGGGAATGATCACGTCCCGGCAGGATAAACACCTTTCCATTTCCCTGGCGGCGCATTTTTCCCGGGGCAGCCGGCGGTCCTTTATTCTTTCCATCGGGTCACTGCTGTCTTCAACCGTTCTTACGGCTTTGTTCCTCAGCGCCCTTTCCTTTATCCTCATGGCTTTTGACACAGGAGTGAAAATCGGTATTTTCCCTGTTCGCCTGGCCTTGATCATTATGCCTGTGGGGTACCTGTTCATGGCTCTCCGCTCCGTCACCCGGGAGGGTATCCAGGGCAGAATGCGGTGGATCGGCTGGGCGGGATTCCCCCTGGGTCTTCTCATGGGGCTTCCTCCGCTGACAAACCTGCTTTTCAGCCTGAATGTCCCTTATCCTTTATGGATAGACGGCATGCTGGATGGATGGTACGCCTTCTTCGCCGTTTGCACGGTTCCAGGCATCCTTCTCCTGATCGCCGCCGCCTTCCTGGGGATTCCCCTGTTTGTAGCCATCAGCGGTATCGCCTATCTTCTTTTCGCCCGCCAGTTCGGCGCCATGGAGGTTATTCCCAACGAAGCCTATACCATGCTGACCAGTCCCTCGATTCCCGCGCTGCCCCTCTTTACCCTGGCGGGATACATCCTTTCGGAAAGCAACGCCGGTAAAAGGCTGGTCCGGCTTTTTCAGGCCTGGTTCGGCTGGATGCCCGGCGGCCTTGTCACCGCTTCCGTGCTGGTGTGCACCTTTTTTACAACCTTTACCGGGGCTTCCGGGGTTACTATCCTGGCTTTAGGGGCTTTGCTGGCCTATATCCTGAAAGAACACGGGGTGGGGGAGGAGTTCTCCGAGGGGATGCTCACCGCCTCAGGCAGCATCGGGCTGCTGTTTCCCCCGAGTCTGCCCATCATCCTTTACGGAGTCGTGGCCGGCATCAGTATCAAGGACCTCTTTCTTGGCGGCATTATCCCCGGATTCATCATGGTAGCCGCCCTGGCGGTCATGGGGGTTATCCACGCTGTCCGTAAAAAGGTCCACCTGGTACCTTTCAATATAAAGGAAGCGGGGCAGGCAACCCTGGGGGCTCTTTGGGAGATCCTTCTTCCCCTGATTATCATCTTAGGATATTTTCTCGGCATTACCACCATCGTGGAGACCGGGTCCATTGCCGTGCTTTACGCGCTGGTGGTGGAGGTCTTTATCCACCGGGACATCCGGGTGAAGGATATCCCCGGCGTCTTTTTAAAAAGTATACCCATTATTGGCGGGGTCTTGATTATTTTGGCCGCCGCCCGGGGATTGTCCTTTTTTATCGTCGATGCCCGAGTTCCCATGCGGCTCACCGAGTGGGTAGCCGAGCACATCCAGTCCAAGTATGTGTTTCTTATCCTGCTGAACCTGGCCCTGCTGATCACCGGCTGCTTCATGGATATCTTTTCCGCTATCATGGTGGTGGTACCGCTGATTATCCCCCTGGCGGGGCTCTTTGATATCCATCCCGTTCACCTGGGGATCATCTTTCTGGCGAATCTGGAACTGGGCTACCTCACCCCGCCGGTGGGCTTGAATCTTTTCCTGGCGTCTTACCGGTTTGAGAAAACCCTGCCTCAGGTCTACCACCGGGTTATACCCTTCTTTCTGGTCCTGCTGGTCATGGTGCTGCTTATTACCTATGTTCCGATGTTTTCCCTGATGCTGGTGCCCTGAGCTTCATGACCCTGTTCATCGTGCTGCGGCCCTAACGAACCCCCGGCAAGGCTTCGCCCCTGGCGGGGATCATTCCCTTTGTCCTGTTTTCCGGGGCTGCCTACACCGTCCCCTCTTGCGTGCTGGCGTTCCTGTTCGGCCCGGAGCTCCCCGCCCTGCTGAGAGGGCTCATCGGGCTGCTGACCGTCATAACGGCTGCCCGAGGGAAATTTCTCCTCTCGAAGGGGATCTTCTCTTTTCCTTCCACCGAGGAAATGACGGCAGAACAAATCCGTTTCCCCGATAAACTGCCCGGCCGGTTCGCCTCGTGGCTGCCGTATATCCTGATAGTTTTTTTTCTGGTTACCAGGCTTCCGGGCCTTCGGAAATGCGTGCCGGGGATCCCTGCGGCAGGTGGTCGGAGTGGCCCCGGCCCTGGTATACTCCCTGGCTGCCGGATGTGACGGGCTGGTGCTGCCGGCGCTCTAGGTTTCCCGGATGACGGATTCCGGGTTGTATATCACCCGGCGGGAGATACTCTGTTTTCCCTCGAGGATGTCCATGAGACATGAGGCACTCTCGAATCCGAGTTGATACTTCGGTACCCGGATGCTGGAGAGGGAGGGAATGTGGAAACGGGCTTCGGTTATGTCGTCATGGCCCATGACTGAAATATCGTCGGGGACCCGGACCCCCGCTTCATGGAGGGCCCGCAGGACCCCGAAGGCCATATGGTCGTTGTACACGAAGAGGGAATCCACCTTCCGCCGGGACGCCAGGAGGGACCGGGCTGTCTCGTACGACGCGTCGGCCGTGGAGTCGCAGAGAAGCACCCTGTCATCGGGGAGGTGAAGACCGCGGTTCGAGAGCTCCTCCCGGAAGCCGTCGAGCCTGTAGGTATTACAGGAAACGGGCAGGGTATAACCGATATAACCCGGGTGCCGCCTCCCTTCACCGGTAATCTTCTCAGCCGCCAGACGGCCGCTCATCCGTGAGTCGGTAATGAAGAAATGACTCGTGTTCAGGGACCCTTTCCGCACGATGGTGATGTGGGGAACCTTGAGGGTATCGTAATCGATGTCACTTTCCAGGTCCCGTGCCGGAACGATTATGAGCCCGGCCACCCGGTTCGCGTAGAGGGTCCGTATGATCCTGCCCTCTGTCCCGAGGTCTTCATTACTGCTCAGGACAAGGATCGTGTATCCGGAGTCGGATATGGCATCGCTGATGCCCTGGAGAATTCGCGCGTAGAAGGCGTTGTCCAGGTGGGTAACCACCACTCCGATGGTCTTGGTGCTCCTGGACCGGAGGCTCGAAGCGGTAGCGTTGGGCACATACCCCAGGGCTTCGGCTGTTTCCCGGATCCTTCGTTTCGTATCCGCCCCGATGTCCGGCTTGTCCTTCAGGGCCCGGCTTACCGTGTTGATGGATACCCCCGTTTGCTCGGCGATGTCCTTCAGGGTTACGTATGCCATAGAATCTCTTTTATATGAACGTTCATGTAATTTAGTATATATTATCATAACTTTCTCGTCAATATTACTCTTCCGGGCCGGGTTCACGCCCGAAATACCCGGTATAACGGAAATTTTCTTGACAATTCGCATGTAAGGGGGTATGCTTTCAACATTAACGTTAATGTAGCAGATTGAAACAGGAGGACTCCATGGATCATGACAGGCTGGCGGTAAGGACAAAGATCGGGTACGGGTTCGGAGAGCTCGGAAGCGTGCTCTTCTGGTCATCCCTCTCTTTTCTCTTCATCAACTACCTGACCGATGAAGTGGGGCTTTCCGCGGGTTTAGCGGGTATCGCCCTCATGATCGGGAAAATCTGGGATGCCGTAACCGATCCGGCTGTGGGAATCCTGTCCGATCGTACGAAATCACGGTTCGGCAGGAGGAGGCCCTGGATGCTCTACGGAGCCCTGCCCCTGGGAATCGTGTACGCCCTCATATTCAGGAAGCCAGGTTTTACCGCCCAGGGTTCGCTCTTTGCCTGGGCTTCCATCATGTATATCCTTCTCTGCACGGCCTATACGGTTGTCAACATTCCCTACATTTCCCTCATCCCGGACCTGACGAAGGACTATGACGAGAGAACCAACCTCAACGGCTACAGGTCGGTCTTCAGTATCCTGGGTACCCTGATCGGGGCCGGCGCGGCAGTTCCCCTCCTGGGCATGTTCGCAACCCGGAAAGAGGGTTACGGTGCGGTCGGGATAATCTTCGGCGCTGTCATTGTCCTGTCAGCCCTGATTCCAGTATTCTCGGTGAGGGAGAAACCCGTTGCCGACGGTCCCGGGGACGCTAAAGTGTTTCGGTCCTATGCGGCGGTGCTCAAAAACGGGCCTTTCCTGAGGATCCTCGTTTCCTTCGGGCTCTCCACGGCGGGGATTTCCGTCATAACCGCCGTCCTGATCTACTATTTCAAGTATGTCTTCGATAACGAGGGGTATCTTACCGGGGCACTCCTTTCTCTTCTCCTGTGTTCGATGATCTGTATTCCCCTGGCCGTCCTGGCGGGGAGGAAACTAGGCAAGAAACGGACCTATATGGCCGGGCTCTGCCTCCTGTCCCTTTCTCTGCTCCTGGTCTTCTTCCTGGGGCACCGGGTCCCGGTTGTCGGAGTTTATATTCTTCTCGCCCTGGGAGGCTGCGGGCTTTCCACCCATTACGTTCTTCCCTGGTCGATGCTTCCCGATGCGGTGGAATACGATGTCATGAAGACGGGAATCCGGCGGGAAGGGGTCTACTTCGGGTTGTGGACCTTCATCAGCAAGATCGGGACCGCCCTGGCCGGGCTTATTGTGGGGATGGTCCTCAGCTTCTCCGGGTACGTGGCGAACGCCGTTCAGTCTGCTTCCGCCCTTCTCGGCATCCGGACCCTGGTGGGGCCGGTTACCACCCTGTTCTTTATCGCGTCGATATTCGTCGTAGCCGGGTATCCCCTGGATAGAAAGACCTACGAATCCCTCAGGGTCGCGAACGATACCTCTGCAAGGAGTTGAAGCCATGTATCACCTTATCCCCGTACCCTTCAGCATCGTGCTGATCGTCCTCTACACCATTGCCAGAACCCGCTTTGACATGGAAAAGACGAAGATCCTCCAGCCCCTCATGAGCTTTCTCGTGATCATTATCGCCTTGCTGAGCCTGACTACCCCGAACGTGAACCGGGGGTACACGATCCTGATAACGGCGGCCCTGATCGTGGCCTTTGTTTCGGATATTTTCCACATCGATATGAGAAAGGACAACGTGCTGATTATCGGCATTATCGGCTTTTCCATTGCCTACTCCATCTATCCCGTTGCTTTTACGATCTACAACGGCTTTCACTGGCAGGACATCATAACCGCGGTTCCCCTGGTCATGCTGTACGCCTTCTCCCTGAAGAAACTGTGGAACCATCTCGGTTCCCTCCGGGTGCCCGCGCTCATCTACTGCCTTATATGCCCGGTCATGGTCCACCGGGCGGTGTCGACCTTTTTCGGTGACGCCTTTACGACAGCCCAGGCGGTGATACTGTCGGCGGCCACCCTGATGCTCTACCTGGGTGACCTGGAATACGCGGTCCACCGGTTTCTGAAGCCGAGGAAATTCCTCTTCGGACATATCTGCTACGGTCTTGGACAGCTCCTGGTGGCCCTGAGCTGTTCGTATTTCGCCTAAGGCGGACCTGCCATGGCTGGAATTCGTGTCGGGCTCATCGGGTGCGGAAGGATATCCGATCTCCATGCCCGGGCATACGGTGAAATTGAAGGCGCGGAGATCTACGCGGTCTGCGATACGGACCGTACCCTGGCCGAAGCGAAGATGAAGGAATGGGGCGCCTGCAGGTGTTTCATCGATTACCGGGACATGCTTGCCGATCCCGGCCTGGACGCAGTGGAAATCCTGACTCCTCAGGACAGCCATGAAGCAATCGCCCTGGACGCGGTCGAGGCTGGCCTGCCGACGGCCCTCCAGAAGCCGATGACCGTCGACCTGGCATCGGCGGACCGGATCGTGGAAGCAGTCAGGGAGTCCAGTGTAAGGTTCAGAATTACCGACAATTATATTTTCTACCCCCCCGTGGTTTTCGCAAAGAAACTCCTGGATAACGGTGAGATCGGCGATCCGACGAATATCCGTATCAAGATGATCAGCTCCGATGCGGGCGGCTGGACCGTTCCCCCGGCGGCCTGGGAATGGCGCAGGGCAGAAGCCCTGAAGGGCAGGGGAATGCAGACCTACGATCACGGTCATCATCTCTGGGCCGCAGCCCGGTATCTTCTGGGAGAAAGCGAGAAGGTGGTAGCATGGATTGATTCGATCGACGGCAGCATCGACAGTCCTGCGGTTATCATGTGGAAATACTGCAGCGGAGTCCGTTACGGGATGTGCGAGTATGTCCACGCCCGGGATGCGGTCATTCCCTCGAACTATTACGCCAATGACGAGTGGTTCGAGATCTCCGGCACAAAGGGGGTCATATGCATCAACCGGTGCACAGGGCACCTGAAGGAAGGTCCCGTGGTGAGTGTTTTTTCCGGCAGTTCCTGGAAACATTACGACGATATCCCGTCCGACTGGTATCAGGGGTTCCGCGGGGCTGCGGAGAATTTCGTTTCCCTTGTCCGCGGTGAGACTGTCCCCATGCTTTCGGCGGAGGAGGGACGGGCTGTTCTCGAATTCGCCTTGGCGGTGGGAACATCGGCCAGGGAAGGCCGGGAGGTCCGGCTCGGGGGCGGAGTATAACCGGCTACAGGTCTCCCAGGGGGAGCTTTCCTTCCACCGGCCGGTCCAGGGACATGAATGTTTCGGTCGACTGGATCTCGCTGATCTTCTGGAGTTTATCCACAAGGAAGTGATGAAGCCCCCTGGTCGTGGCTGCCAGGATCTTTACAAAGATGCTGTAGGTTCCGGTGGTATAGTGTATTTCCGTTATCTCGGTAAAGGTCTTCAGCTTTTCCATGACGACCGTGTAGTCTCCGGCGTTATGGAGGTTAATACCGATAAAGGCACAGACATCATAGCCCAGTTTTTCGGGATCGATAACTACCTTGAAGCCCTTAATGAGGCCTGCTTCTCTCATTTTATGCACCCGCACATGCACCGTCCCACCTGAAACCACCAGCCGCCGGGCGATATCCTGAAAGGAAACCCGGGCGTCGACGGTCAATTCGGCTAAAATCTGTCTGTCGATATTATCTAACTCATAATTCATAACCGATTTCTCCAGTCTGGAATAGCATAAATTAAATAATATCATAAATATTTTATAAAGTAAATAAAAATGATTTTGTTATTTAAATAATACTTGAAAAAATTACGATATTTAGTATAAATATCGTAATTACATTTATATGGAGGCTGAAGATGACACAGCAAAGCAAGCGCACCGGCGCGGACATCGGAATCCTGGATACGGAAGCGGGTATTCTTTTTCTGAAGAGGACCTTTGAGGACAACCTGTCCTCATCATTGAACCTGCAGCGCATGTCGGCGCCCCTTTTTGTGTTAAGTGACTCAGGGGTTCAGGATAACCTGAACGGCATCGAGAAGCCCGTCAGCTTCCAGGTAAAAGGAGAACCGGGAAAGACCTTTGAAATCGTTCACTCCCTGGCAAAATGGAAGCGCCTGGCTTTATCCGAATACGGGGTCAAGCCCGGCTGCGGTATCTGGACCGATATGAACGCTATTCGGCCGGACGAGGAAACCCTGACCTCCGGCATTCACTCGGTTTATGTGGATCAGTGGGACTGGGAACGGGTAATGGAGCCGGGGGAAAGGACCCTGGACTTTTTAAAGAGTATTGTCCGGAAGATCTACGCGGCTATCCGGGCTACCGAGGCGGCGGTTTGCGTTCGTTTTGATCTGGAAGCTTTTCTGCCGACGGGCATAACCTTCGTCCATACCGAAGATCTTCTTGCCAAATACCCCGACCTGGACCGGAAGGAACGGGAAGACCGGATATGCCGGGAACATGGCGCGGTCTTTCTTATCGGTATCGGCGGGGAGCTTCCCGACGGCAGCATCCATGACGGCCGGGCGCCGGATTACGATGACTGGACCACGGAAACCGCCGAAGGCAAGCGGGGTTTGAACGGGGATATCCTGGTGTGGAACCCTATCCTCTCGAGGAGCTTCGAGCTTTCCTCCATGGGAATCCGGGTGGATAAGGAAACCCTTGTCCGACAGCTGGAGATCCGGGGCTTGAGCGAGCGGCTTAAGATGCCCTGGCACAAGAAGCTCCTGGACGGTACCCTGCCCCAGACCATCGGCGGCGGTATCGGCCAGTCGCGCCTGAGCATGCTGCTGCTGCAGAAGCGGCACATCGGCGAGGTGCAGGTGGGCATCTGGACCGACGAGGTGCTGGAAGACTGCCGGAAACGGGGGATAAGACTTTTGTAGCAGTGTGAGTGTGAGGGATCGGTGTGAGTTGGATCGGTGTGGGGAGGGAGCTTCTCACACCGATTTTTTAAATTTACAGGTAGTGTCCCCCACCGTGGACCTGGCTGAAAACTAACTTCCTGTCCACCAAGACATTATCCCGGGAGAACCTGGAGAGAAGGTACTGTTTCGGTCAAATCTTTATCCTGAAGGTGTTTAAAGGATTCTCGGGTCCACGGTGGTGAACACTACATATTGCACAAGACTCAAATATGAAGCAGGATAGGGTTGAAAACCGGGCCGGTGAAAAGGCTTGTCTGACGGCGGTGTTAACCTCATCGCGTCTGCATGGATCTTTTACTTCGTAAACGGCGCGTCCAGGGCCGAATCTGTTGCCCGGAGCAACCGGAGGTGCATCGTGAAAAAACTGAGTCTTCCTGTCAAGCTTGCCTACGCGTCCGGGGGGCTGGCTCTCAACTTCGCCAACCTTCTCATCAGCCAGTGGCTCCTCAGACTCTACGCCCCCACCCTGTCCGGGGCTCTGGTGCCGCCGGTCCTCTTCAGCATTATCTTTTTGGTCGGCCGGGTTGTGGACGGCGTTACCGATCCCCTGGTAGGCTACCTCAGCGATACCTTCAGGTCCAGGAGGGGCCGGCGGAAACCCTTCATCCTGTTCGCCCTCCTTCCCACGGCTCTCGTATCGGCGCTGATGTGGTTCCCCCCCCACCCGGGCGGAGGGCACTGGGTCAACGGCGTATTCATATTTGTTCTTGTGCAGTTGTTTTTCATCTTCTGGACCATCCTGGCCAACCCCTACATGAGCATGATACCCCAGCTCACTTCCGACCCAAAGGAGCGGATCGACATCACCACCCTGCAGGCGGTTTTTCTCATGGTAGGCACGGCCCTCTCAGCGGTGATCGGTAACATCAAGGAGGCCGCGGGGTGGGGCGGCCTCGGAGTGACCGTGGGAGTTATAACGGTCATTTCCTTCGTGCCGACCCTGCTGTTCGTCCAGGAGGGAGGTACCGAGGAAAACGGCGGCTCCGCGGCAGCGGCCGGCGGGTATGACGGGGAGGCCCAGCCCAAGTTCTCGATAACCGGCATGGGCTCGTGGATTGCCACCACCTTCAGGAACAAGCCCTTCGTCCTCCTCCTGGCCGCCACCAGCCTCTTCTGGTTTTCCCTCAACACCATGATCCTGCTCATCCCCTTCTGGGTCGAGCATGTGGCGGGAAAGACGGACGCCCAGGTGATCTTCGTCATGGTTCCTTACATCCTGGCCAACGTCATCGCCTTCGTCCCCTTCAACGCCGCCTCCAAGAGGTGGGGAAAGCGGCCGGTGTTTCTGTTCACCCTGGCGGTATCGGGACTGGCATCAGTGTCCCTTGTGTTTGTCGGCACCGGCGGGCTGGACTCGTTCCTCCACACCCAGATTGTTATGGGATTGTACGGGGTCTCGACGTCGGGGTTCCTCATGCTGCCGAACGCCCTGCTGGCCGATGTAGTGGACTTTGACGCGGAGCGGACCGGGCAGCGGCGCGAGGCCATCCATTTCGGCGTGCAGTCGTTTTTCCAGAAGGTCTCTATAGGCCTGTCTATCGTGGTTTCTTCAACCCTCATGTTCGCGGGCGGCAGCGACCTGCCGACGATCCTCGGCCTTAAGCTGGTAGCCTCCTCGTCAGGTATTTTTGCCCTGGTCGCTGCCGGGGTATTCATCGGCTACAGGCTGAAGGAACAACCCGCGGGACAGTGACCCGCCGACGCGCGGTTCATCCCAGGGATTCGAACTCCGCCAGGGTCGGTGTCCGGTTTCGGGTCGCCATGAACCGGAAAAGGCGGGCGGAACGGGTCTCGAATCTCTCCATGGTCTCTCTGTCCACCCGATACAGACCGAATTTCGGACCGAACCCTTCGGTCCATTCAAGGTTGTCCGTGAGGGACCAGTAGGTGAAACCCAGCACTGGATACCCGTCCGATATCAACCGGTGAACCTGGGCCGCGTGGTCCACAATCATCCGGGGGCGTCGGGAATCCTCCGCGTCCGCCATACCGCTTTCGGTGATCATGAGCGGCAGCCCGGGATACCGGGTCGAGAGCTCCGCGCAGAGAGTGTACAGCCCTTCGGGGTAGATCTCCCATCCCATATCGCTCTTCACCGGTCCGCTCCCGTGATCCATTCTGACCAGGCCAAGGGTTTTCGGAGAGAATGAGACGATCTGCCGGTAGTAGTAGTTGACCCCCAGCCAGTCCAGGGTTCCTTCCCAGGATTGGCGACGGAGCCGCAGGTTCGGCCCCCCGGCCATGCGGATTTCGAGGCGGCCTGTCATAAGGGCGTCGGGCATGTTCCGGTTGAAGAATCGGTCGAGCTGGGTGCACACGAAGCGGTCCAGGAAGGTACGCCGCGGCTGATAGAGGGCGAAGAAATAGATCATGCCGACCCGGGGGGCGACCTTCCCGGTCCGCCAGGCTGAGGGTTCCCCCTTGATGATCCGGTACGCCGCGGCGTGGGCGTCCAGGATGCGGGAAAAGACCCGGATCCCCTCCTCCTTGTCGTTCTTCAGCGGGGGGATGTCGCCGACGAACCAGCCCCGCAGGACATAGATCTGGGCGTCTATCATGGTGCTCCAGTAGTCGACGTACGGTCCGAAACGCCGGGTGCATGCCGCCACGTACCGCTCCCAGCGGGTGAACACCTCATCGTTCAGCCAGCCTCCCTTCCGCGCAGCCCAGGCGGGAAGGGTGAAATGCCAGAGGTTGACGAATACGGTGAAGCCCTTGTCCCGGAGGGAGCGGAGCATGTCACCATACCGGGCGAATGCCCGGTCATCGTAGATCCCCTGCTCCGGCTCGACCCTGCTCCACTCGATCCCGATCCGGTGGGCGTTGTGCCCGTCCCGTTCCGCCAGGGTGAAATCGGACTCGTACCGGTTCCAGAAATCGGCGCAGATGCCGGAAACGCTGCCGTCGGAGAACGGACGGGGATCGCTGTGCTCCCAGTCGTACCAGTCGGCGTGGTCGTTTCCCCCTTCGTGCTGATAAGCATCCTCCCCCGCGGCCCACAAAAATCCTTCCGGAAATTCCAGCCCCCAGGGTTCCCCCGGAACGCCTTTCCGCGGCCGCGATGGGTGTGCTTTCTTTTCTGTAGACATGGGGTTTCTCCTTTTCCGGTCCCAGGGCGAATTCTCCGGGTGTGAATCCTCGCGGGCTTTTCCCTGACCGGTATCCAGAGGCCATCATATCCTTTTTAAGGAGCCTCTGCCACAATGGACCCGATGAAAACCATCGCCCTTATGATAGGGTAAATCCCGCGGCTCCTGTTCGAGCTTGGTATCACCGCGATCCTTTCTCCATGGATCAGGGGGAAGAGAAGGAAAATTGTGCTTGTGTGAATCCGCTCATATGATTATACTACCGCAAACACCTAAAAACAGGATTGCTTTATGCGTAAACCATGGATGCTTCTTTTCCTGCTCCCCCTTGTTCTGTGCTCCTTCAGTCTTTCGGCTCAGACAAAATCGCGGGTGGCTGTGCTCCCCTTTACCGCCGTGGAGGTTCCGGCTTCGGAAGCCCGGGTGGTAACCAGTCTTTTTGAAACGGCCCTGGTTAAAACCGGGGTGTACAACGTCATAGAGCAGAACCAGATAACCGAGATTCTGGACGCCCAGGCCTTTTCCCTTTCCGGTTGTACCGATGACGCCTGCGCGGTGGAGGTCGGTAAATTGCTGGCCGCCGAGCTGATTATCCTGGGAGAACTCTCCCGGCTGGGAGGTCGTTATATCGCCAACGCCAAGATCATCGATGTGGGCCTGGGAAGAAACGTCAACGCCGATTCGGTATCCGCCGCCGATGTGGTGGAGATGACCGATTCGGGGGTGACCCTCCTGGCTTACAAACTGGCCGGATTGACCTATACCGAAGGAGGGGGTGAGCGTATCGCTGACGCCTTCGGGGAAATCTATGTTTCCACCACCCCCGACGGGGCTGAGATTTTTATCAACGGCATGCGCCGGGGAACCAGTCCCCTGGTAGTGGATAAAGTACCCCTGGGTTCGGTGCGGGTCACCGCCCGGAAGGACAACCTGGTGGGAGAAAGTATCATCGAACTGAAAAGCGCCGACCTGGTTGAAGTAGATCTGGCCTTGAAGATCTCCCAGGGCAGGCTGTTCATTAAAAGCTCCGAGAAAGAGGTGGAAGTTTTTCTGGACGGCGAAAGTCTGGGACCCTTAAGCGGAGGGCTGTTCCGGGACTTGTCTTCGGGGGATCATACCCTCACCTTGAAGGGGGACGGTCTTTTCTGGGAAGGTCCGGTGGTTCTGGAAGCGGATAAAACCGTTACCGTGGAAGCAAGCCCTACTCCCTACGGTACCCTGGATTACCGCGTTCCCGACGACGCGGTTCTGACTCTCTTCGGCAGCGGAGGAACCAAGCATCTAAGTGGTCTAGGGACGGTGAACCTGACCATTGGCAGCTACCGGGCGTCGACTTCCGGTGATCACTACCTGCCCCGGGAAGACATGATCGAGATTGCCCGCGGACAGACAGTTTCCTACGCCCCTGAGATGGACCTTACCGAGGAGTATCGGGTCGTCCTGGAGGATAAGCTGCGGCAGGAAGCCGAGAGCTCCTTTCGGGAAGATTTGGAGGACCTGGAAGGCCGGGTCGCCCACCATACCGGAGGATCGGATGAAGTGGCCCGGGAACTGGATGAGAGCCGGCTTCTGCGGAAAAACCTGGAGGCGTCGGAATACGATTTCCCGGAGCTTCTCCAGGCGGCTGTCGCCTTGAACCTGGCAGCCCTGGCAAACCGCATGGAAGAGCTGGAAGCCCTGACAGCGGCGGCGAAGCAACAGTCCAGCCGAAGGAAGATAAGCCGCTGGACCGCCTTGGGCATCGGAGCCGCGGCCTTTACGGTGACCGGGATCTACCACAGCCTGGGAGCTACGGAGTACCGGAACTACCTGGCCGCCCTTACCACAACCGCGTCGGAGGCCCTGCACTCCCGGCTGCAGAGTTATACGGTTCTGCAGGTGGGCGGGGCGATCGTCGGCACGGGGGCTGCCCTGACCGGGTTGCTGCTTTCTTCGTCCAGGGTGGATGAGGTGAAGGCCTACACCGCGGAAGCGGCAGCCTTGTCCGCCGAACGGGCGGCTCTGGAAGGAGGAAGGTGATGAAACGTATTTACCTGGTCCTTTTCCCGGCTCTTTTATCGGTCTTCCTTTTTTCAGGCTGTTACGATTTTGTCAATGCCACCGACCGAAGCGGCAGTTCCTACCAGGGCTGGACGGTCTATGACGACCCGTCCATGCTGGAACTTCACAATCCCGCTTCAGGAGAGAAGATTTTATATTACCGGGATTCCTATGAACTCCTGTGTTCACAGATTCTCGATGTCACCGAGTACACCTTCCAGGTCTCCGAGAACGAGGATTTCAGCACTATGGTTCTGAATGAAACGGTCAGCGATCACCGGTATGAAATCGATCCTTCCGCCCTAACCTCCGACACAACCTATTACTGGCGGGTGAAGGCCGGGGCCGGCGATTTCAGCGACCCGTCCACCTTCCAGGTAGCCGTGCCGGTGGCGGGAGACTCCATGGAAGGGGGCATCGTCTTCTACGTGGACACGGAAAACTGGAAGGGTCTGGTAGCTGCGGAGGAAGACC
>JAFGDJ010000245.1 GCA_016932135.1 Spirochaetales bacterium
CGAATACTTCGAAACCTCTCTGGGAAGCAGCCTCAAGGGACTCATCGGCCCCTGTCTGTCCATCCTCCTGGGGGCTTTCCTGGTATCCCGGGTTATCCTGTTGTTCTAGCCCGGCGTACGCCGTTTTTCAAGACACCGATACCCTCGATCTCCACCTCCACCGTGTCCCCTTCGGTCAAGGGACCCACACCGCTGGGTGTCCCGGTAAGGATGATGTCCCCCGGGTAGAGGGTGAAGTTCTTCGACACAAAGGCGACGATCTGGGGAATTGTGAAAATCATATGCCGGGTATTGGAGCTCTGAACCACCTTTCCGTTGAGCCGGCAGAGGATATTGAGGTTCTGAGGATCCTCCAGGGCCTCCGGGGGTACCAGCACCGGGCCGATGGGACCGAAGGTATCGAAGGATTTCCCCCGGAACCAGCCGGCTTTGTCCCGGTGTTGGATGTTCCGCTGGCTCACATCGTTCATGCAGGTGAATCCCAGGATATAATCATAGGCGTCTTCCGGCTTCACCCAGGAGCAGGTATCCCGGATAATCAAGGCCAGCTCCGCCTCGTAGTCGGTCCGTTCATTCTCGAAGGTGTATTCGGCCAGGATGGCGGGCAGTACGATATCGTCGCCGGGACCGATCAGCACGTTCGGTGTCTTGGGAAAAAGAATGGGCTCGGAGGGGATCTCCGCGTCAAACCCCCTCACCTTGACCATGGCGCTCTCCTTCACATGTTCCTCATAGTTGAGCCCCAGGGCGATAATCTTCGTCGGATTGACCGTATAGGTTTCGCCGGTACCCTTAATCTGCAGCTTTATCATGGTGTGACCTCTTTTCTTCAGAAATATCATCCTCCACCACCCGTACGGGAAAGGGGATCGATGCTTCACCGGTATACAACGTCGTATGTGGAAAGGGTATTTCGATGCCCGCTTCATCGAAGCGGTTTTTGATAGATGGAAAGACTGAGTTTTTCACCGTCACGAAATTCTGTTTTTCGAACCACACGGCGAATTTGATACCGATACCCGAATCACCGAAATCGGTGAACATGAAAAAGGGTTCAGGCTCATCCAGACAGAGGGGATTCTGCCGGGCGATATCCAAGAGGATCTCCCTCGCCTGGTTCAGATCGGTTCGATAGGCTACCTGGATGGAAAAATCCATCCGGCGGATGGGAAACCGGGTTATGTTGGTCACGCTGCTGGAGATAATCTCGTCGTTGGGAATCCGGACAAGCATGTTGTCCAGGGTTTTCAGCTTGATGGACAACAGGTCGATGGAATGTACCACCCCCACCTTGTCTCCGATCTGGATCACATCCCCCACTTCGAAGGCCTTGTCCGACACAAGAAAGAATCCGCTGATAATACTCCCTAAACTTTTCTGTGACGCGATACCGACGGCGATACCGACGATTCCGGCAGCCCCCAGGATAGCGGAAAGCTTCACCCCCAGTTCGCTCAACACTGCCAGGATAATCACCGCCCAGCCGGTATACACAATCACCTTCCGGACCAGCATCTTCATCTGGGGTCCTGCCTTCTTGGTGAAAGTTTTCCCGACAATCATGGCGATCAGACGGACAACGATCAATCCGGCTATAAGAATAATGAGAATATGAAGCAGGGTATTTAAAAACTCCGGTTTAAAAAGGGTTTTTATATTCAGATCCTGTAAAAACTCCATGTAAGGCCCCCCTAGATTTCCGTCAGGGTTTTTAAAAAACTGAAACTTTTCTTAAGCAGACTGCTGCTGTAGGGTTCTCTCGGTTCGGCGACAACCTTCATGGTTTCGCCGGTCTCCGGCGGCCGGGATGCGAAGGTCATCTGGCTCGATTGATCTTCCCCGAAAAAGCGTACCTGAATCTCGTTGGTATACAGGCTTTCCTTTCCGGTGTACAGGGTCAGGTGTTCCGCCCGCACACAGAAACGCTGAAAATCCAGGGCCGTCTGGGAAGTATTCCTGATAACCAGAGGACAGACGGCAAACCAGTACTGTTCCGAGGGTACCATGGGTAAGGGCTTTAAGTACTCCTTGAAGGCGTAACACAGCTCGCCGGTCTTCATGTCTCCGAACCAGGTAGACGACAGCATCTCCGAGGGAAACTCATCCAGTACCAGCTCGTTCTTCCCCGACACCGCCACGGCCTGAAGCCACACAGGGATGTGGAGAAAGAGGGCGGCGCTGGAATCTCCCAGAATTTTCAAGGGAAACTCCGGGCGGACGATAATCGGACGGTCGGGAAGGACCGGTTTCATCTGGAAGGAATCGGTCTTTTCTGTGATATAACGATTCCAGGCAGACCCCGCCGGTTCTTCCGCCGGTTCGGCGAATCGGGGAGCAGTGGTCATCTCTTCCAGATATTCCCGGGCTATCCTCCACTCATTTCCCTCGTTTTTCACCCAGAGGCGCAGTTTACCGAATTCCCAGTAGCGAAATTCATCCCGCTGAAAATTGATCCTCCCCCAGGTGCCTTCCGGCAGTTCCTTGTGTTTTTTTACAGCCATTTCTTCTTCCTGAAAAAGATGATGAGATACACCGCCACCGCCGCCATGAGTCCGAGGACCGCCGGGTACCCCCATTTCCACAGAAGCTCGGGCATCCAGTGAAAATTCATACCGTACACTCCGGCGATAAAGGTGAGGGGAATAAAAATCGTGGCAATGATGGTCAGAACCTTCATTACGGCATTCATATCGTTGCTCACGGCAGACTGATAATAATCCAAAACTCCTGAAAGCATCTCTCGAAGCAGCTCATCCGCCTCCACCACCTGGGCGATGTGATCGGATACATCCCGGAAAAAAACCTCCGTCGTCTGAGTTATCAGCGAATTTTCACCCTTTCGTATCTGATTCATGATATCCCGAAGAGGCCACACCGCTCTTCGTAACGTGACAACCTCGGTACGCAGGGTATGCATCAATTGAACGCCGTTCTGCGGCCGCTCCCGCAGAATCCGCTCCTCCAATTCTTCGTAGATACTCTGTAATTCCTCAACGATGAGATAATAGTGATCCACCACGGCGTCCATCAGGGCGTACATCAGATAGTCGGCTCCATGGGATCTGATCCTTCCTTTCCCCTCGGCAATCCGGTTTCTGATGATATCAAAGACATCTCCCGGACGCTCCTGAAAAGAGATCAGAAAGTTCGTCCCCAGTAAAAAACTCACCTGTTCCGATTCGATACTCCGGCGAGGTTCGTTCCAGCTGAGCATGCGGCAGGTGATAAACAAATAGTCGCCGTAGTCGTCAATTTTCGGTCTTTGCCCGGTATTCTGAATATCTTCCAGCACCAGAGGATGAATGTCGAATTCCCGGCCGATCCATTCAAGAATCCTGCCGTCGGTGAGTCCGGTTACGTTGAGCCAGGAAACAGACCCCTGCTGCTTCAGGCGGGAAAGATCGGAAAAAAGTTCAATCTCATAATCTTCGCAGCTTGAGGGATCATACTCATACAGCCGGCACTCCTGAACCCAGGGTCCTCCGGCTTCTTCGGTGATCAGGGTCCCCGGAGGCCGCCCGATTTTCGTTTTCATATCCTTTCTGATAAGTTTCATGGTTTTATCATACCATAGAGGAGAGTTCCTGTAAAACA
>JAFGDJ010000246.1 GCA_016932135.1 Spirochaetales bacterium
TCCTCCGCCACCACGGTCATGGTGGTGAGTTTCGTGGACGCGGGACTGCTTACCCTGAAACAGTCCATCGGGGTCATTATGGGGGCTAACATCGGTACCACCATGACCGGCTGGCTGGTGGCTATCATCGGTTTCAAATTCAACATAGCGGCGGTGGCTCTTCCGGCCATAGGCATCGGGCTCCCGCTGTATTTTATAAAAAAACTCAGAAAGAAGGACCTGGCGGAAGTGTTTATCGGCTTCGGGCTTCTTTTCCTGGGACTCAATTTCCTGAAATCCGGTATGCCCGACATTCGCAGCCATCCGGAAGTTCTGGAGTTTTTAACCACCTTTACCAATCGGGGTCTTCTCTCATACCTCATCTTTGTCGCCGTGGGCACCGTCATCACCGTCATCGTTCAATCCTCTTCCGCCGCCATGGCGGTAACCTTGACCATGGCTTATGCCGGGTGGATCGATTTTCCCACCTCCGCCGCCATCATCCTGGGAGAAAACATCGGTACCACCATTACCGCATATCTAGCCTCGCTGAGCAGCGGCGTCAACGCCCGAAGAGCCGCCCGGGCGCATACCTTGTTCAACCTGTTCGGAGTTTTCTGGATGACCTTTGTGTTTCAGTATTTTCTCCAGCTGGTGAATACCCTGGTTCCGGGAAATGTAACCGGTCCGGATTGCGCCGCTTTGATCCCTTCCCACCTGGCTATGTTTCATACTCTCTTTAACATCACCAATACGGCTTTATGTATCGGTTTCGTGCCTTTTTTCTCTCGACTGGTGGAAAACCTGGTAAAACCACGCCCCGGAGAGGTGATGAAAAAGTACGAGCTTCGATACCTCTCTTCAGCCACCCAGGGGACCCCGGAGTTGTATATCCTTCACGCCAAACAAGAAATAGAAAAGATGGCGGGGATCATTGAAGAGATGTTCAATCGATTTTTAAAAGTCTTTCGATCACCCAATACCAAACTAGGGTCGGAGGTAGAGGAATTAAAGCATCTGGAAGACTATACCGACCAGATGCAGGAGCAGCTTTCCGATTTCCTCGCCTCCATAGCCATGGACAACATCAACGACCAAACGGCGGTAAACGTCAATTCCATGGTGAGGACGGTCCATGAGCTGGAAAGCATCGGAGACAGCTGCTACAACCTGATTCTGCTGACGGAAAGACGTTACAATAAAAGGATCCTTTTCCCCGAGTTGGCCATGGAGGAACTGGAGCCTTTCACGGAAACGGTTCTGCAGTTTATCCGGTTCATCCGCAGCCATATCAACCGCCACCTTTCATCCCGGGAAATGGAAGAGGCCTTCAACCTGGAAAACGAAACCAACCGATACAGAAATATTCTGAAAAAAGCTGCCCGGAAGAGAATACAAAACGGTTCGGACGTGAAATCGGAATTGCTTTTTATCGACATCGTGGCTCAGATAGAACACATCGGCGACCACGCCCTGAATATCGCCGATGCCCTGAGGATGGTCCGCTGAAAGACCATCGGATACTCAGGAATCCTTTTTATGCAGAAGCCGGTAAATAATTTCCCGGTTATCCAGGAACCGGCTGACCGATTTTCCGTGGTGAATCCGGGAAATCATGGTGGCAAAAAGGCTGGAGATCCCGGCGCACTTGTACCAGGGCTGTGAAAGAACCGATGCGTCATGGTACACGGCATTGGTCCCGATAAGATACTCAAAAAGTCCTTCTTCATAGGCCTTGTTAAAATATTCCACCGAATGAGCGGAAAAAAGAGGCAGAGAAACAGCGCAGATAATCTTCTTCGCTCCCATATCCTTGAGAATTCTCATGGCCTTAATCAACGTCCCCCCGGTACCGAGGATATCATCCGCCATAAAAACCGTTTTACCTTTCACCTCCCCCAAAAGCCTCACACTGGTGATATTGGTGCAGTCGGCGTTGGAGCTGATCCGGGAGTAATCCCGTTCCTTGTAGAGCATAGCCAGGGGTTTGTTGAGGTGTTCCGCGTAAAACCGGTTTCTGTCCACGGCTCCCGTATCGGGGGCTACCACCACCAGGTCCTCCTTAGGAATGTCGATCAATTTTGTCAGTTCCTTGATGATCTGAAAGGAAGCGTGAAGATTCTCGATGGTCAATCGATGGCAGGCATTCTCAATCGCCTTGGAATGGATATCCAGGGTAATGATCATCGAGGCTCCCATAAACTCGCACACCTTGCCGAACCATGAAGCCGTCAGGCCTTCCCTTCCCTTTCGCTTATGCTGCCGCGAATAAGGATAGACCGGCAGAACCAGGGTGGCGCTTCTGGCGCCGGAACTCAAAACGGTATCCAGGGTGGAAAAAAGAATCATCACGTGGTCGTTCACCGACAGATGATATTCCTTTTCGTCCTGGCCGAACCGGAGGGGGTAATGATTCTCCACATCCGAAATAATATACACATCCATTCCCCGGATGGACCGAAGGATTTCCGATTTGAACTCACCGTTGGAAAAACGGGTGACCTGGATGGGGATACCGTACTGGGGAGGCGTGGATTTATCGATGCTATCCCTTGAACTTTTAATATGAGCTGCGTTCAGATCATTGGTAAAATTGATCTTCTGTATCACTTCCGAAAGGGGAAGATTGTATTTTTTCGCCAACCCTCCGGCCACCTTGTCGAATCGTCGCTGGTAGATGGTTTTCAGACTCGTTATGATCTCTTCCGAAAAACCTTCGGCTCCCGGGCAGGATATGACACCTAGATATGAAGAACGTGTAAAAAGCATTGCTTTACCCTGAATTGTTGAAGTGGTTACCCTTGGACCATACCACAGCCGCCGGAGCCGGTCAAGCACGGATGGGAAAAACCCGTAAGGAAGAAGACAGGATTGACGTAAGGGCATGAAAGAGATCAGGATTCCTTCAGTAAAAGACCGGTCATGGAGGAGATGAAAAGCCCTTCCGGATCAGATGATCCTACGGCGGCCTTTAGAATATGCGGGAAGGTCAGGAAGATCAGTCTTGCGACTTTATCCTCATCCATAATCCTGAACCGGACGCGCTCCTTTGACCTGTGCAAGACGGTTATGAACAGGGACACGAACTCCCGGTGTTTGTCTTCTAGAGACCCGGTCAGGGGCAGATCGTTCATGCACATAATGAAAAAGGTATCATGGTTTTCCGTCCAGAGAGAGAACAGGACGGAAAGGATATCCCTGATATGTGGAGTTCCGCCCTCCTCGAGCATAACCTTGAATGCTGCCAGGCTGCTGTCGAGGACGGGACCGGCAAGCTCGGTTATAAGTCCATCCAGACCGTGAAAGTGATTATATACGGTCGGCCCTGGCGAGATCGGCCTGGTCCTGCTGCTTTTTGCCCATTTCGCGCCGGTTCCCGGCTGGGTGTGAATTCTTGTCCTGGCCGGGGTCGTCGCTTTCAATATTGTAAGGGGTCGGTTGGAAAAAGCCAGGAAAAAGAACGCCCGGATAGACCCGGAGACAACAGGATAAACGCCTCCCCGGAAAGAGGAGCGTTCTACCGAGGGCCTTGTGCCTGGGAAAAAGCTTCAGGTAACGTTTTTACGAACCAGGGCCGCAAGATACTCCGCCAGGACTTCGGAGGAAAACACGTAAGCTGTTTCTTCATCCGTCACGGAAAAATCGGGGTTATGAAACAGCCCGTTGCTTCCCGGTAATCCGAGTATAATCGCCGGTTTTACCTGGGAGAGGTCTCCCATATCCGAGGAAGCTGCGGAGAAAGCCTCGTCCACAAAGGGAACTCCCAGGTCTTCGGCCTGGAGAGAGGCCAGATCATGAAGATCTTGATCCACCACAAAGGGCTGATACCCCTCTATCCGGTCACAGGAACACTGAATCCCCAGGGCCGAGGCGCAGCCCTGGGCCGCATCTTCCAGCTTCAATGCCGTCTGGCGAACCGCCTGAGGGGTGACGGCCCGCACGTAGGTCTCCACCCGGGCATAATCGGGGATAAGATTCACCGATTGTCCTTCCGCCGGAAACAAGACAGGATGAATACGGACATGGTCTTCTTCGTAAAAACTCTCCCGCAGAAAGGCGCAGGCTTGCAGGAAAAGAACGGCGGCGTTCTGGGCGTTTTTTCCCCGGTGAGGCTGAGCCCCCGCGTGGGCCGAAAGACCGTGAAAGACGAACCGCCGGACCACAAAGCCGTTCATGAAGCGGACGCTGTTGATAAACCTCCCCTTTCCGCCGGCGGCGTGGGTGGCGATAACCCCTTCCAAGGGTTGAAAGAACCCTCTGGCCAGGAGCTCCTGCTTGCCGCTTAAGGCTGAAAGGCCGTTTTTATCGGCGTAGGTTTTCCTGCGGTCCAGGTCGATATATTCTTCCGCCGGCACGGCGACAAAGACCAGGTGTTGTAAGACCTCCGGATGCCTTTCTGCCAGAATCCGGGCTGCCCCGAATAAGGCGGTACCCTGCATATGATGGCCGCAGGAATGGATGTAGCCGCCGGTTCCGGGATTCGGCAGGGCATCCATATCGGCGATTACCGCGTAACGGCCTTTCAGGTCTCCTCCGCCGTACACCGCGGAAAAACCCGGCATACCGCTGAAATTGCTCACCTGAAATCCTTCGTTTTCAAAGGCTGTCTTCAATATGCTATGGGTTCGCTCCTCAAAGAATCCCGGTTCCGGGTGGTTCCACAACTGTCGCCCGAGATCTATAAGCTCATCCATTCTGTCCTCCTCCGTTCCGCCTGTCACGGCAGTGTCATTCATCTGACAGTATCTCCTATTTACAGAA
>JAFGDJ010000043.1 GCA_016932135.1 Spirochaetales bacterium
CGGGATCACCGTGGGATACCTGGCGGACACCGTAAAAACCGCCCGGGCCGGGGCAAAGAACAGCGAGGGAGAGGAATGAAAGAGTTCTATCTTATCCTGGGGATGATGGTAGTTACCTTCGGAGTACGCTATCCCGTCCTCGCCCTGTTGGGAAAATTCACCATGCCGAAACAGGTTATTAAAGCCTTGTCTTTCGTTCCCGTCACGGTCCTGACGGCGATCATTGTTCCGGAGATGCTGATGGGGGACGGGATAATCGACATCGGCACCGCCAATCCCGCTCTCTTCGCCGGACTTGTGGCCGTCCTGGTAAGCTGGAAAACGAAAAATCTCACCTGGACCATCCTGGCCGGCATGGGGACTTTCTATCTCTGGCGGTTTATCTTCTAGGAAGTCTCCTGCGGTGAATCCGGAGACCGGGCTGAAAAGAATCCCCGGTCAGCCACCCGATCATGCCGTTTCGCAGGGGAATTCCAGGGAACAGACGGTGCCCTGATCGTTTTCGAAGACCACGGTTCCGTTCATCTGCTCCGTCAGCATCCGGATAAGCTGAAGACCGAAACCCTTGGACCCGTCGGTCAGAAGCTCCACATCACAGCCGACACCGTTGTCCCGGATGACAATGGACACCATGTTATCCTTTCGTGCAGCGGACAGGGTAACCCGTTTTACTTTCTGCTTTTCGGTGAAGGCATACTTCAAGATATTGGTCAACAGTTCGTTAATGATGATTCCCAGGGTGAACACCTTTTCCGAGGGAATGGGAAAATCGTCGATGTCACTGATAATCTCAATATCGCCGCTTTCCGGAAACACACCGAAGATCTCGTCTAGGAGGGTCAAGATATAACCTTCCGCCGAAACCTCTTTCAGATCCTTTGATCGATAGAGCTTGTCGTAGAGAACCCGCATACTGCTCAGGCGGCCGACGGCATCCTGCAAAGCGGCATCGGCCTGCGGGCAATCCGATCCGCCGATCTGCATCTTAAGCAGGCTCTCGATGACCGCCATGTTGTTCTTCAGGCGATGATGGATCTCCCGCATCAGTAAATCCTTTTCGGCCAGCAGGGATCGTATCTCTTCCTCGACGGCTTTCCTTTCCGTGATATCCTCTACCTTGGCGATAATGCCGGAGATCGTTTCTCCACGACCGATAGGATTCAGGATATATTCCAGGTACCGTGTTTTACCCCATTTACTCTGGTACTCGGCGGCACCGCTTACAACCTCCCTGGTCCGGATACACCTTTCCAGGTCGGCGGAAAAACCGACCTTCACCAGCAGGGGAAAGGTGAGCATATTCAGCTTCTTCGTTTCCTCCGGGGACGGGGATCCCAGGAAATTCAACATCCTGGCGTTTACCTCCAGGATATTCCCGTGTGCATCGATATAGACAATACCCGACATCGCGTTATCGAAGAGACTCCGGAACCGGGCTTCGCTCTCGTGGAGGGCGTCCTCCGCCCGTTTTCGCCAGGTAATATCGTGGATCGTCCCGGTAACGATTCGCCTTTCCGGATCGTATTCCGCCACGGAATGGATATAACGGATCTCCCCGTCGGATTTTCTTTTTATCTTATACTCCATATCGTAAGGAGCCTTGTCATTGACAAGCCGCCGCAAGGCTTCATCCATGGAGGCACGAAATTCCGGCACAACCAGGGCCTGAACTTCGGCAAGAGACGATTCCCTTTTATCCGATCCGTAGATACGGCAGGCTTCCTCCGAGGCTAGGACAATCCCGGCACCCAAATCGATCATCCAGGACCCCATGTGGGAAAGCTTCTGAGCACGCCGCAGGTGATCTCCGTTCATCAGGTTATAAAATTCCGACTCGTTATCGGGTTTACAATGTTGGTCTTTCATCGTTACATCCGTGCATGGATATATCCTAGTATACAACAAGAATAAAATCAAATCTGCCGAAAGGTCCGGCAGCAACGAAAAAACCGATAAACTCCTGCCACAGTTCATCGCTAACACACCCTCACCCTTGACAGGGGGCTCACTATATGCAAGGATACCCGACCTTTCCTAGGACGGTAGCCTTGAATGACTGAAAAAGAACAGAAACACACTTCCTGGCTTATCCGAAACATACCCCTGCCTCCGGGTGTTTCGACGGGTGAAGAAATAGCCAACAGCATCACCCACGGCATCGGCGCTCTTCTGAGCCTTGCCGGCCTGGTGCTCCTGGTGTTACGGGCCGCCCTCCGGGGTGATGCCTGGGCTGTGGTCGGTTTTTCGGTCTTCGCCTTCGCAGCCATGAATCTTTACACGGCATCGACGCTGTATCACGCCCTCACCGGTCCCCGGGTAAAACGGGTGTTCAGGATTCTTGATCACACTTCGATATACATCCTCATCGCCGGAACCTATACCCCGGTAACCCTGGCGGCCATGCGGGGCCCCTGGGGCTGGACGGTCTTCGGTGTTGTGTGGGGTATCGCGATATCCGGGATTCTTTTTGAAATATTTCTTATGGGGAAGTTCAAGAAACTTTCCCTGGTACTGTACATCCTCCTGGGGTGGATCATCGTGCTGGCCTGGAAGCCCATGACCCGGATGGTAAGCCCCGCCTTTATCCGCTGGCTCATTGCCGGCGGTGGCGCCTATACCGCCGGGACGGTATTCTACGCCTGGAAGCGCCTTCCCTACGGCCATGCAATCTGGCATCTTTTCGTCCTCGGGGGAACGGTGCTTCACTTCTTCGGCATGTATCTGAATCTGACGTAACGGAGCGGCAGACCATCCAGCCGTTTATAAGACGGTTTTTCCCTTCAATGCTTGTATCACACCCCCCCTTTTCCTTGACGGGTCAGGAAAAAACAATCATACTTCCCTGAATATCCGTAAAAACGGCTTAAAGGTTGAACTGTTCAGTGAACATAATGATTCAAAAAATCAAAAAAATTATCCGTGAATACCCCAAGGTCTTCTGGATTCTGGCGGGATCATCCTTTATCGACGCTCTGGGCAAGACAATCCTGTTCCCCTATTTCACCTTGTATATAACGAAAAAATTCCAGGTGGGTATGACGGAAGCCGGCGTTCTCCTGGCGATTTTTTCGGTCATGGGTATGGCCGGCAGCATGGCCGGAGGCGCTCTGACGGACAAAGCCGGCCGCAAGATTATGATGCTCTTCGGCCTGGTCTTAAGCGCCTTGAGCAGCCTGGCCATGGGGTTCATTGAACGGCTTTCGGTGTTCTACATCGTTGCCTTTTTTGTGGGCTTTCTGTCCGACCTGGGGCACCCTGCCCGGCAGGCCATGATAGCGGATATTCTGCCCGAAAACAAACGGGCCGAAGGCTTCGGGGTCTTCAGGGTTATCCATAACCTGGCCTGGATCGTCGGCCCCTCCATAGGCGGCCTGATGGCTGCCCGATCCTACATGACGCTCTTTATCACCGACGCGGTGCTGAGCTCCCTTACGGCTCTGATCATCCTGAAAAGCATCGCCGAAACAAAACCGAAAAGCCCGGAGCATGAAAGAACCCCCGGATTTTTAAAGACCCTGGCCGGGTATGGTGAGGTTGTTAAGAACCGTCTGTTCATCAGCTTCTTAGGCGTGGTTATTTTTATGGTCCTGGTATACCAGCAGCTCTACAGTACCTTGTCGGTTTACATGAGGGATATTCACGGAATTCCCCCCGCCGGCTACGGCATGCTTATGAGCCTGAACGCCTTTCTGGTAGTAGTGTTCCAGTTCTGGGTAAGCAGAAAAGTCAGCGGAAGGAATCCCTTCCTGATGATGACCCTGGGAACGGTGTGTTATTTCATCGGCTATACCTCTATCGGTTTTATCCGCGGTTACGGGTTGTTTCTGGCTGCCACGGCGGTGATAACGATGGGAGAAATGATTACGGTTCCTGTTCACCAGGCCCTGGTAGCCCGCCTGGCACCGGAGGACATGCGGGGCCGCTACATGGCAATATCGGACCTTTCCTACGCCATACCGTCGGCCGTGGGCCCCTGGGCGGCAGGTCTGGTCATGGACAATTACAACCCCAACTATGTCTGGTACATCTGCGGATTCATTTCAATTCTGGCGATCATCGGTTTTCTCGGTCTTTTCACCTACACCCGGCGGACAAAGATCCTCGGACAGGAGGAGAACCCTTCCTCTTAAAAGTAGAACCTTATACCGCTCATCATGCCGATACCGCTGCCCAGCCAGTTACTCCCGACGACGTACAGGTTTTCCCGGTCACCCTTGATCATCTTCAATCCCCCGCCGGCATTGAACAGGAAGGACATGGTTTCCGAGGTGAACAGCTCGATGCCGAAGTTCCCCAGCACACCGAAGGTGAGGTTCGGTCCCAGGAGATTCCCCGTACCATAGATCATGTTGTCGTAGGGGGTGAAGGTATACCCTAAGAGGAAGTCGGAGTATCCGTACATACGGTAGGTGTCCTTCAGCATGGGGCTGTAGCCGCCGACGGACAGAATACCCGCGGCGGTCATCGGATGGAAGGATACCGACCGACCATCCTGGTGAATGAAGGTTGCCCAGGTGAGACTGCTCATCAACCGAGCCTTTAGACCTAAAAAAACGCTGTCACCCAGGACCGGGGTATTCAGCCCCACCTCGTAGTACGAGAAGCTTCCCTGAAAACCCGCACCGACCTGGAAAGAAAAACTCTCTCCTTCAGCGAAGAGCATAGGAACCACAAGGATGGCTGCCAACAGGAAAATAAAAAAAAGCATACTTCTTTTCATTCTATCGCCTCCTGATATCCTAAATATATCCGCCCGACAGCGGATTATCCATAGTCCTGCTACAGGTGTTCCGTATTGAAGACGTCATCAAAGAAATCAAACATCACCTGGGCGCCCCGGGAACGGTTGTCCAGCTGGCAGTGATCATCCGACCCGTCCTGCGCCATGGAAAACAGATGCATATGTTTCTCCTTCGATGAGATACCGTTGATGAACTCCCTGGCCTGGCCGATCAATGCATCACCATCCCCTTCACCGACCATGGCAAGAGCCGGCATGGTGATGTTTGCGAGGTCATCCTTCACCGTGAAGCCCTTAAGAAATTCTAATCCCTTATCCAGCCGTTCAACGGAGGAAAGACCGGTTCCAAGCATCCCGGCCGTCCAAGCGGTTCAAACCGAGGATGAGCCGGAGAGGTACCGTACTCGGCTGTACGAAAATAGTTTGATGCCCGGAGGAAACATTCCCTGGCGCTTACAATATGCCCCTTTTCCCCCAGAAACTCCAGGGTTCTCCGGAAGGTCCAATCGGTTTCCCGGTCTTTGAACAACCCGAAAGCCGGGGACCGTGCGGCGGTTATAAGGCTTTTTTTCATGATACCACCTCCATATATTCATTTAAATTTATTATTTATATTATTTTTATTTATTTTATTAAATATATATCACTAATCTTGAAAAATCACGGAGAATCATATATCTTTTAAATATGGAGGTGAAATGATGGAGCCGGCCCGGCTTTCTAAAAGTAGTGGAGGGAGAAAAACCCGGATACGGGAAAAAATCATCACGACCGCAGTATTGCTGTTCCAGGAAGTGGGGTTTTCCCATGTAAGTATCGCCCGTATAGCCGAGCAGGCAGGGGTATCCCAGGTTACGGTGTTCAATCACTTCGGTAATAAATACAATCTCATCGAAGCC
>JAFGDJ010000247.1 GCA_016932135.1 Spirochaetales bacterium
AAAGCAATATATATAACAAAGAGGCGTACGCTTACTATTCCTGGCTTACAAGGTATATAATTGAAGAGAACGGTTTTGAGGCGTTTTTAGAATTTTTCAAGAGCAACGATGATTGGAACATTATTGGATATCGTGATAAGCATGATTTTTGTGCCCAAGCTTATACTGCGTTAACTGCATCATTCGATACAAGACAATGAAGGAAAGAAAGTTTATGGATCCTGAAATAGAAAGTATTCTGGCTTCTTCAGGCAGAAACGGAGGACAATTCTGGGCAAGGACCGACGGCAATATCCATGCCCCTGCCGGTTTTTCCACCCTGGATGTTCTTAACACCCTTGGGGACCTGGGGGTAAAATACACAGACAGCGATGTGATAATTGAAGCTATTGATTTCCTTTTTACCTATTACCAACCGGATGGGTGCTTTCGCTACAATGTTAAGAGTTCGAAGCTGCCGTGTATCACCGCAAGTATTCTTACGGCCTGTGGCAGGCTCGGGTATTGGAATGAGAGACTGGAAGCCTGTTACAGGCGCTTTCTTGAGACCCAGGAGGATGACGGCGGCTGGCGATGCAACACGGTAAAGCTTGGTAAGTCTCCCGTAACGGACGCAAGCAATCCGGGAACGACTCTCTACGTTCTCGATGCTTTTCTGTACAGAGAAAACTCCGCAGACGAAATGAGACAACTGGAAAGGGGTGTTCGTTTTCTTCTTGACCACTGGGATTCAAGAGTTCCCCTGGGACCCTGTCAATTCGGTATTGGTTCAACCTTTTTAAAACCTGAGTATCCCATGCTGCGCTATAACATTCTTTACTATTGTTACGTCCTATCGAAGTACCGGGCAGCTATCCCGGACAAGCGTTTTCGGGAAGCGGTGGAAGTCCTTAAAACGAAAGTCACTGACGGAAACCTGATGAACGAGAATCCCCACCGGGCCTGGAGCCATTACAGCTTCGCCCGGAAGGGCGCAGCAAGCGAACCGGCGGCAAAGAAATACGTGGAAATACTTGAAAGCTGTCGGTAAACGAGGGTATATGAGAGATCCAGGATTTGTCGCGGAACACCGGGGGGGCACACTTTCCATAGAGAACCATCGAAAGCTGATCCATTGGAGCCGGGAGTGCGTCCATCACGTGCTTTGCCTTCCGGCGCAGCCGGTTGATCAGCGAATTCTGAAGGCGCTGGAGACAGCCGGGGATTGGGAAGAAGGACGGGTGCCCACCGGTGCTGCCATGAAGGCTTCCGTAAAAGCTCATGCCGCCGCCCGGGAGGCGGCCGATCCCGTTGCCTCCGCGGTTGCCCGCGCCGCCGGGCAGGCAGTCGCCACGGCTCATATGGCGGACCACAGTCTGGGAGGAGCGCTCTACGCGTTGAAGGCGGTGAAACTTGCGGGCGCATCGGTGGATAAGGAGAAAGCCTGGCAGCGGGAATTGTTGGGGAATCTGCCGGAGGAGCTTGTCGATCTGGTGCTCTCCACCATGGAAAAGAAAAAGGATATGTTTCTATGAAACAAAGCTTTTCCTTCTGTATCCAGGGGAGGATGTAAAACGATGATGCTATTCCTTCATTGCCTCGTATACAACGCCCTGGCAGTATCGGCGCTGCTGCCGATTATGGTGAAAAATCCGCGGTATATGATGCAGGATTATCCGGCGGAGATAACGGAAGGCCTGGAAGGAAAGACAGTGAAAGAAAAGAAAGAATCCTTCCTCTTCGGTTTACCCTTTATTTCCATCCTTTTCCTGTATCCATTGATTTTCAGTTTGTATGGGAAACTGGGACTTCATTATACTTTTTTTAAGAATTGGATGGCCGTCCTGGTGATTGCCTTATCCTTCAATGTCGTGGACCTGTTGATTCTTGACTGGCTGATTTTTTGTTCGATTACTCCCGGATGGATGGTTATTCCCGGAACGGAGGGCAATCCGGGCTATAAAAACTACCTGTACCACTTTATCGGATTTTTAAAAGGATGCGTCTTTTCCGTGGCAGGATCTATTATATTTGCAGCTATCAGCGAAGCGGCGGGGTTGATTTTAAAATAATAAAGGGTGAGTTAGCGCGTCAGGATATCATGGGAATCCGGCAGGTAAACTCCGCCCCGCCCTCCGGTACGTTGACGTACGTCAGGGTTCCCCCGCAGGATGAGAGAATGGCGTGGACAATCGCCAGCCCGAGGCCCGAATGTTTTTCATCCTGCTTCGACCTGAAGGAATAAAAGCGGTCGGTTATATGGGGAAGGGCTTCCTTCGATATTCCCGGTCCCCGATCCTGTACGGTTATGCCGAGGTATGAGGATTCCTTAAAAACCGACAGCACGACGGTACCCTTCCCGGGGGAAAAACTCACGGCGTTTTTCAACAGATTCGTCAGGATCTGGTACACCTTATCGGAAGAAAGGGGTACTCGAGGGTTTTCCGAAAGAGTGTCCCTACGCAGAACGATCTGATACTGTTCAAACTCACGGATCACATCCTTCACGATAGCGATAACCTGGTCCGAGTATTCTGTATCCGTCCGGGACTCCAGTTTTCCCAGCTGTTCGATCTCGTTCATCAAACCTTCCATCTGCTGTATTCTTTTATAGATTCTCCCGGCGATTTCACTCTTCTCGTTTTCATCGTTGCTTTCACAGTACAGTTCGAAACCGGAACGCAGGGCGGATAGAGGGGTTTTCAGTTCGTGGACCACGTCGGAGGAAAACCTTTGAAAATGTTCCGACTGCTCTTTCTGTTGTTGTATCAGGCTCTGAAGAGCCCGG
>JAFGDJ010000044.1 GCA_016932135.1 Spirochaetales bacterium
TATCCCCCGTTCCACAGGGCGTTATGGAGCTTCAGACCGTCGGGATTCTCGTAATTCACGTTCAGCATGGTATCCCGGGGGCAGGAGAAGCGGATCTCCACCTTCGAGCGTCTGTCCCAGGCATCGATGTTCCATTCGACCCGGTCATCCAGCACGGGACAGTCGAATTTCTGTTTCGAACCCTTCCAGAACTTGGAAAAATTCCATTCGTAGAATTTTCCTTCGTAGTGCAGGGCCACCAGGAGTCGTCTCGGCAGGGAGATGCCGAAGGCCACCGGCTGCGCGCCGCCCACGTCAAGACCGCTGTAGTCGAGCTGTTTCCCTGTTTTTCTACTTTTCAGGCAATTGCAGTTGAGCCAGACCCAGGGGCTGGTGTAGTCCCGGCCCCAGTTCTTGTCCTGGTACCCGAAGGAGGTTTCGGGCCGCACCCTCCAGCGTTCGCCGTTGAAGACGACGGTTCCCTCATAGCGGGTCCTCATGCCCTGGGCGTGCCAGTACATATTGAAGGCGTCGAGGGTTCGGAAGAAGGGGCTTGTTCCCCATCCGACCGAATAAGTCAGGATTTTTTCAGCTTTCAGGTCCCAGCTCATCTCCCCGGGATCAGACATATACTCCGGGTGAGCTTTCGCCTCGGCGGGGCTCAGCTTCACCGAGCCGGTTATGCGTGTTTCCGTCGCCCTATGTTCGCCGATGCGCACATCCATGGTTTTTCGCGAAGCCGTCCACGCCGACACAGGGTAGAGATTGTGGATCTGCGCCCTGCCGTCGACCCCCCACCGGCCGGCTTTGATCATGGCGTAGCAGGGTTTACGGCCGGCGGCCTTGTTGGCCGGAAGCTGTCCGGGAACGATATCCCCCTTATCCAGCCCGGGATTGATAATGTAGTATTCGATGAAGTAAGGCCTCATCTCACCGGTTTCTTCGTGTTCCGCCACAAAGGAGTGCCACCACCAGTCATAACCGCGGCGGGAACGTTTTCCTGAAAGCATGTATCCGTTTCTGCTGTTCATGTGTACCTCCGGGAAACAGTGTATCGCAGATATTTGCATTGTGCAAATATAAATTTCGGTTTATAATGTAGACAGAACAAACGGGCACCCATGTTCCGTACGAGGGAGGACCAGTAATGGCAGTAGTGGCGATAGAACGACTTCCGGCGCTGTGCAACCATGAACAGACAAAGGATTCTGAAGGGCTGGTGGATACCGGGTACAATACCGACTGCGTGGCCCTGACCAGGGACTACGGCCGGGAGTCCTGGGAGGTGCGGCCCGAGGTAGCGGCCATACGCACGGCGGTATTCGCCGCCCTGGACAGACTCGAGGCGGAGAGCACTATTTCTTCCCGGTTCTCCGGGCGGCCGGTGCTGGTAAAACCGAACCTGGTTACCGTCTATCACAACATGGGCTTACAGCGCCGGTCTTACCCGGAAACCACCGATCCCCGGGTGCTGGACGCGGTTGTACTATGGCTGCAACGGTACTCTTCTTCGATTTCCATTGTCGAATCCTCCGGCCGGGGAGTTCCGACGAGGGGGTCCTTCCGGGTGTCGGGCATCGACCGGCTGGCAAAACACCGGGGCTGCCGCCTGGTCGCCCTGGATGAGACCCCGGTGGACCGTTACATCCTGCCCAAGGCGTCCTTTCACCGGGAAATCCTGGTTCCTGAGCTGTTCTCCGCCGTCGTGCGGGGCGAGGCTGCCTATGTTTCGGTACCCAAGCTCAAGACAAACCTCTATACCGACGTAACCCTGGGGTTCAAGAACGCCATGGGGGTCATACCCTATAACCTGCGGCAGCGGAGCCATCATTACGCCATCGATCGCAAGCTTGTGGAAATGCTCTACCTCTTCAAGCCGGACATGATCGTGATCGACGGGGTTGTAGGGGCGGAGGGGGAATGCCCGGCCCCGGTGGATCCCGTGGATTCCCGGGTGATTATCGCCGGGGATCACCCCGTGGAGACCGACAGGGTCGCCACGGAGCTTATGGGTTTCGATGCCTCGTCGGTGAAGTTGATCCGGGAAGCCGACGCCCTGGGGTTCGGCGACCCCGCGGGCGCCCGGGTGCTGACCGGCGGAACGGCGGAAGAGAAGGACAGCATGCCCGTGTTCCGCCCGGTGGACTGGATGCTGACCTCCGACAGGGTCACAGAACGGTTCCCCCGGATCAAGGTGCTGATCGGCATAGATCGGGGTTCTCTCACATCGGAAAACGGAAAGGACCTGGTTGTTGAAATGCAGGAATCCTGCCGGGGAGGCTGCGTGGCGACGACCCGGTTCGCCCTGTCGATGTTCGAGGCCGAAGGCCTCGAGCCCCGGCGGCCGGTGGTGCTGATCATCGGCGGGGGGGTGAAAAGAGGTGGGGTACCCTACTGGTACGATGCCGAAGGGAAGGCGTACAGTGAAGAAGATATCCGGCGCCTGCCGGGGAAGAAGGCGGTGATCGGGTCGTGCAGCCGGCCCCTGGCTCCCATATCGGACAGGTTCGTCGAAGGGTGCATGGTCCTGCCCAATGCTCCCCACATGGTCTTGCACACCCTGTCGGGAACCACCTGCACCGTCATGTCACTGCGGAACAGGAACCTCCTTCCCCTGCTCGCGGCGATTCTGGGACAGCGGTCTGCCCGGAGGCTCCTTATAAAAACCGGGAAGAGGATAGACGCTCCCCTGGCGCTGGAGGACCGATTAGCGGAAACCCGTCCTCTGACCGAGGAAGAGGCGAAACGAAACTGGGTGGCCTGGCCCCTGCCGCCGATCGACCCGAAGGAGAAGAAGGAACTCCTTGCCTTTGAAGACGACGCTGCCGTGGCTTCTTTCAGGGGTGTGCTTTTGTTCCGCCTGAAGGAACGGCTGCTCTGGAGGATCAAGGCCGTCATCGCGGCCCTTCTGACCATGGGACCCTTGGTTCTTGCCCTGGTTTCGGCGGTCGGGGGAACCTCGATCCTGGGGATAAAGGGACCCCTGTGGCTCCTCTTCTTCGCCGTGATCGAAGGTATTCACATCCTGGAACTGCCGGCTGCCTTAAAGGCGGGGAAGGAGCATGCCCTTCGAAAGGGGAAACCCTGGACCATGGGGGCATCACTGCGATCCGCCGTTGCCGCTCTCTGCTGCGGGTACCCGTCCTGGGTTCCGAAAAAGCGGGGCGTCTTCGGCTAGAGAAACTTTTTTCTTGCCCGGAGCCGTCTTATGGGACATAATCATATATCCTTATACCAAAAGGAGTGGTTATGTACGACATTGAACAATCCCTGAACGACCAGATTCTGGGATTCGGCGGGGAACGGCTTACGGTCATCTTTACCGAGGCTCACGATCCCCGGCAGATAGAAGCGGTCTGTTACCTTACCAGGTTTATACGGCCGGTTCTTCTGGCGTCTGAAAAAGAGGTCCGGGAAATCATCCGGAAGGATCTCGGACACCTGGATGCGAACAGGGTAGCCTATACCCTTTCGGAAACAGCCTTCGTCGATCCGGCTTCAGAGAATGATCTGTGCGACGAACTGGCCGCCGCCTACAAAGCGGCTTACGCTCAGGATGGACGGAAGGTCTCCGACCAGGCTGCCTTGAAAGCGGTCCGCACTCCCTGCCTTTTCGGTATCATGGCGGTCCGGGAGGGGCACGCCGACATGGTCGTCGGAGGAAGCGCCCACGAACCCGTTCACTTCTACCGGCCGATGATAAAGCTCCTGCAACAGCGGTCCGTGGTCTGCGAGATTGGTGTGTTTGTGCTTCCGGATGAACACTCGGAGAATATATACCCCCAGAACATCGTTATCTTCGGCGACGTGGGGGTAAACGCAGCCATGACGCCTGAAATCTTAGCCCACGTGGCCGTGGATACCTGCACCATTACCCGGGACATCTTCCCGGAAACCGCCCTCCCGAGGATCCATGCCGCCATGATTTCCTACTCCAACCACGGTTCCGACGAAGGGCCGTCCCCTGAACTGGTCAGGCAGGCATCGAGCCTGGTGCCCGATGTACTGAAAAACTACCAAAGAGAGAACCCCCGGTATGAGAATATTTTTATCGAAGGAGAAGTGAAAGCCAATGTAGCTCTTTCCCAGCGTTCGGCCATGTATTACAAAAAGGGAAAGGAAGAATTGTGGCACGGAGCTTCCAATGTGATCATATGTCCCAACCTGGACGTAGGAAACCTGCTGTATTTTCTCTATGCCACTCGGTTCCCCGAGGCTAAGAAATTCAACATCACCTCCGGTATTGGTTTTACCGGGGTCGATCTGGCCAAGGACTGCACCGTGGAGGATATCCTGCTGGGGGTGAAGGCTCCCTTGCTGTGCCGTTATCAGAAACTCGGCTGGCAGAAGACTCCCCGGGACACCTTCTTTCGCCGGTACCGGGTCCTGGCGATTAACCCCGGGTCCACCTCTACCAAGGTCAGCGCCTGGGAAGGAAGCTACGAACTTTTCTCAGGAGAGCTGAGCCACTGTGCCGAGGAACTTTCCCCCTTCGCTGAAAAGCCCATCACCGCCCAATTCGCCTTCCGCAAAGACGCCGTGGTCGGCTTTCTCAAGGAACACAACCTCTCCATAGGCGATTTCGACGCGGTTTCGGCCCGGGGGGGGCTTCTGAAACCGATTCCCCATGGAACCTACCGGGTGGATACCCCGATGCTGGAAGATCTGAAAGCCGGGGTAGGAGGCGAACACGCTTCCAACCTGGGGGCCCTCATCGCCGCGGAACTCACCGCCGGCACGGAAAAGCCCGCCTTTATCATCGACCCGGTGGTGGTGGACGAGGCAGCCGAACGGGTAAAGATCACCGGGCTGAAGGAGATCAGACGGCGGGTCATCAGCCATGCCTTGAACCAGATCGCCTCAGCCCGGCGTTACGCCGAGGAGCATGAGACCTTCTATGAGAGCGTCAACCTCATCGTCTGTCACCTGGGAGGAGGTATTTCGGTAGGGGCACACAAGAAGGGGCAGTATATCGATGTCAATAACGCCCTGAACGGCGAAGGGCCCTTTACACCGGAACGATCCGGCTCCCTCCCGGTGGGGCAGCTTATCGACCTCTGTTTTTCGAGGAAATACACCCACGGTGAACTGAAAAAGCTGAACAAGGGTTCCGGCGGCCTGGTGGACCTTCTGGGGACCAACGACCTTCGGGATGTTCTTAAGATGCGGGACGGGGGAGACGAGTTTGCCGCCCTGGTTTTTGAGGCCCTGGTGTACCAGATTTCGAAGAGCATCACGGCCCTGGTGCCGGCTTTTGATGGAGAGGCGGTGGACCGGGTTATTCTCACCGGGGGCATGGCCCGGTCAAAAGAACTGGTGGAGGGAGTGACGAACTATGTGCGTTTTCTCGGCTGCGGGGTGAGCGTCTACCCGGGAGAAAACGAAATGATAGCCCTGGTAAAGGGAGCCTTGCGGGTGCTGCAGGGGAAGGAAGAAGCAAAGACGTACCGAAGCTGAGAGCCCTTTTCCTGTCTGCGCTGCCTTCGATGCATATTGGCGGTAGAGTTTCTCACCCGATAAAAGACGGCTTTTGTCTCTGTCATTCCTCTAACGAATGGGTAAATATCCCATCCTGATATTGCCCTGCCGGAACCCCGGAGGTACAATTCTACCTAATGCGGGGTCCGTTCCAGGGCTCTTAAAACAAGGAGATATGTATGAAAAAACTGCTGGTCCTCGGCGTCGGCGCTCAGGGGAGTACCGTGGCGAAACGGATGGATGAGGAACCTTCGGTGGCGGAGATTATCTGCGCCGACTACGACGAGAAAGCGGTGAACGATCTGGCCGGACAATTGAAAAAAGGAAAAGCCCTCAGGCTGGATGCCTCGAAGGTGGAAAACATCGTTCAGGCTGCGAAAGATGTCGATCTGGTGGTGAACGCCCTGCCCATGGCCTTCGGAAGAATCGCCCTGCAGGCAGCGTTGAAGGCAGAAACCAATTACCAGGATTTCGCCGCGGCGGACGACGGAACCATCGACTGGGTTGAGGGTATCAAGAAGATGCTCACGGAAACCAGTGAAGAGTTTAAAAAAATCGGCAAAACCGCGGTTATCAGTACCGGGTCGGCACCGGGTCTTATCTGCGTGGTGGCTAGAGATGCCATGAGGTATCTCGACGCCTGCGAAAACATCTACATGATGGTGTACGAGGGAGTCGAGGCAAAAAGGTTTCTACCCTTCTGGTGGTCGCCGGAAGTCGCCTATCAGGATATGTCGGATACCGCCTATGCCTTTGAAAATGGAAAGATCACCCCTACAGAACCCTTTTCCAAGCCCCTATACGTAAAGTTCAAGGGCATGGATGACGAAGTTCGGCTTGTGGAGCATGCCCACGATGAGCCGGTGAACATGGGAATAAACGCAAAAGAGTATTTCAAGGGAGCGAAGAATATTTACTTCAAATACGGTGGTGTAGGCATCGAGTTCGCCCAGCCCCTCTACCGCATGGGAATGCTGTCGAACAAGCCGGTAGAAGTGGACGGCGCCATGGTCATCCCGCGTCACCTGGTTCTCAAGCTCACACCGCCGGCCCCGAAGTATCATGACGAGATAAAGGCTATCCTGGACGAGGGGCTCGTTTCCGATACCGGGGCCATGGTTGTAAGGGCTGAGGGAATAAAAGACGGAAAGAAGGTCAGGGTCGAGAGTTACGTGTACGCTCCCGGGTGCGTTGAGTCTTTTGAGAAGACGGGACTGACGGCGGAGACCTATCTCACCGGCCAGGGCGGGGCCCTGTACACCAAGATGTTCGTCAACGATAAGATACAACAGAAAGGACTCATATCTTCAGATATGCTTACCTATGACCAGGTGGATTACTACCTTCAGGAAGCGAAGAAACTTGAAATTAACGTCGAGACCACGGTAGAGGGCTTATAAAAAGGGGCCGGGGAAACCCGGCCTTTTTTTAGTTTATCCGGTGTTCGACGATTTCGTCGAAAGTGATGTCAAGCTTGGCGCATTCGTCAAAAAAGAACTTCCGGGCTTCAGCGTCCAGCACCTCCGGAGAAATCAGTCCGGTTTGGGTAACGGCATCTACCACCATCATTTTTGTGAAAATAAAGGCGCTCTGCCCGGTAAGATACGCTTCATGGCTGATACCGGACCGCCGGAAGGACTCCACCAGGCCGGGAGAGTTTACATAGACGGTTACCGTCATCGGCTTTCCATCCTTCATGCCGTTCACCACCACCTGGAAGGCTCCTTCTTCGGTAATCAACCCTCCGTCGATAATCTCCTGGATCTCTTCCTTGTATTTCGGAGCCGGCGGGGCATGATGGATTACCAGATCGAAGGGTCTGTACTTCATCCCCTGGAATTCCCGCTCCTCCTGAGAAAGAAAGCCCATCTTGTACAGGGCTTCGGACAGCTCGATATGCGGGCCGCCGTACCGAAAGACGATGTTTCGCACCCCTTTCAGACATCGCTTAGCGTTCAGTCCCAGGGTGATCGGTTCTTCATGGTTATGATCCACCATGCGGATGTCCCGATCCACTCCGGGAAAACGCATCAGTACCGGGTTTGAAAAAGGCTCGGTAGTGATATGACGGCCGTCCTGAAAGCGAATAGGAGGAAGAGACATATCTTCGAAGGCTACGTCGGGAGACCACCAGAAGGGTACGAACTTCTTGGACCACACACCTTCGTAGACATTCATCTCTATACTGACGCAGCTGTCCATTTTTTCCACCGCTTCCCTTACTACCACATTGACCAGCCCGGGAGCAGAACCTGTGTTGGTAATCGCGAGAATACCGGCGTCTTGAAATCGTTTATGCTGCTCGGTGAACATGTGCTCGGTAGCCTCGACAGAGGATTTTCCCGGTAGTTCGGTCATACAGAGGTCCTGGTAGTTCGCTTTCAGGTGAAGGGCAGCTTCCATGACCGTCAGGTTGAAGACGATGGGTAGGCCGTTGACGATAATATCCACGCCTTCTCCCGCCCGGACAATGTCATCCACATTTTTTGCATTCACTTGTACGGCCTTCGCCTTGGAAAGAGTATTCCCTAAGGCTTCGGCGGCTTTTTTGTCATAATCGGCGCAGATGATTTCCGCAACTCCCGGTTCCTTATCCAGCAATTTCGCAATAGCGCTCCCTTGAGCTCCGGTACCAAGAATCATTACGCGTTTCATGTTCTCACCTCACATGAAAATTTGATCTTGAGTCTACTATTGAAAATACGGACACGCAACCTGAGAAAAACTCTTTTTACTGATATATCATAGGTTTGTTATGGCTTATTGATGGTCCAGAGGAAAGCTGACGGTGATTTTAGTTCCACCTTCCGGGGAAACGGAAATTGTTCCTCCCAGCTGTTCCGTCATAAGGCGTATCAGGGTGAAACCTACCGTGTGTGCTTCCTCAGGTATGTTGACCATGCCTCTTCCCGTGTCTCTTACCGAAAGAAGGCACCTGCCGGGACCTTCCTCCCGGAGATCAATGAAAATAATTCCGGCGGCTTGTTCCGGGAAAGCATGCAACAGCGCGTTGGAAATAAGTTCATTGAGAATGAAACCCAGAGGGACGGCGATATCCATATGAAGTACTGTATCGAAAGTGGAAACGGAAATTTGGATGTTCCCGTCGGGACGATGAGTGTAGAGAAGCAGGTGGCTCAGATCATGAAGATATTCCTTCAGATCGATGGCCGAATAATCCTCCGATGCGTACATTTTTTCATACAGCAAGGCCATAGCCATTATTCTGTCTTTGCTGTCCTGAAAGGCTTTTATCGCGGCTTCCGGACTTTGTATAGAATCCGACTGAACATTGAGAAGGCTTGAGATAACGCTGAGATTATTTTTTACCCGGTGATGGATCTCGTGCAGCAGGATATCCTTTTCCTTGAGCCGCTTTTGTAAAGCTTCTTCCGCCAGTTTCCGCTCCGTGATATCCTGGAAGAAGGCCAGCAGGTATGTTTCTCCCTGGATGTGAGTAACTTCCGTGGAAATGAGAACATCCCGCATTTCTCCCGATTTCGTTTTAAATTTTGATGGAAACTCTTGAATGGAACCGGCCTGGTTATACAAGGTAAGCATCGTTTTCCGGTCTTCCGGGTTTGCCCAGATACCCAGGTCTACAGACGTTCGGCCTAGAAGATCTTTTGCTTCATACCCCACCATGGCAAGAAACTGTTTATTGGCGTTGATGAAACGGCCGGTATTTATTTCGGAAATAGACATGGGAGCCGGACTCGCGTTGAAAGCGATGGAAAACCGTTCCTCACTTTCTCTCAAGACGATAACTTTTTGCTCCAGCCGGCGTTTTAGAAAATACGAATAGATAACCAGTAAAAGGATCATGAAGAGAGCGAAAACAGCTGAAAAGATCAGCCCCCACTTTACCTCCGGCCTCAAGCTTATGGGATATTCGAAGGCTATCCAGGAATTTCGGATCTCCGCCATACTTCGTTCAGGAATGGAATAAAGGGCTTTCTGAACCGCGCTGTAAAGGAAGGGGTACTGTCTGCTAATACCGATGCTCCAGGAAAAGGCATAATCCGTTTCCCCGGACACCCGGAGGTTAGAAATCCCTTCCTGCTCGATATAATAGGCTGCTACCGCCAGGTTTTCAATGAAGGCGTCCACCTCACCGAAGGATACACTCCTCAGTCCTTGGGAAACATTCGCCAGGGGCACAATGGTGAAGGAATGAAGCAGCGATCTGTCTTTCAGATAGGCTTCGGTGGCATACCCGGAGACAACTCCCACCCGTTGACCGGAAAGATCGCTCAAGGAAAGGTTGCCTTGGGTGGCTTTGTCGGTAATGATTACGACCGGAGAGATTGCGTAGGGGGTGGTAAAGAAAGCGTATTCCTCTCTCTCCTCGGTCTTTACAATGGTTGGGGCGACGGCACAGCGGCCGTCTTTCAAAGCCTCCAGATGGTCGTTCCAGTCGTCCGAGGGGACCATGATAAATCTGATATCCAGGATTTCTTCTATTCGTTTAACTACATCGAAACCGATACCGGTAAAATGTCCTGTCTTGGACCTGAATTCCAAAGGCGGGAATTCGATATTATAATACAGAATAAGCTTATCCGGGTTTTCTTTCAGCCAGGAACGTTCATCTTCGCTGAGTTGAACCTTTGGGGTGTTTAAAGCCCAGCTTGGTATGGAAATGCAAAAGAGGAAGGATAAAAAAACCAGGGTTGTTTTTTCCCTTGCCAAGGAACAACGAGACACCGGGCTGACCTCACCTCTCCTGCTTGCGGGCATACTCTCTATCCCCCTGAAAAAGTATAGTAAAATATTCGATAAAATCAAAATGCTAAGGAGTATCCTTAAAAGGCTTCAACCGGATACCGCTTCGATCTCGTTTTGTAACGTATCTCGTAAAAGGGGAAGGAGTTTTTTAATTGTTTTTTCATCTTCCTTTTTAGCGGCTCTTTCTATCTCCAGGGCCAGGGATCCAAGTTTGCTCATCTGGAGATTCAAAGCCCCTCCTTTCATGGCATGGGCGTCCAGATGGAGGTCTTGAAATCGATGTTCCGTCAGACACTGTTCAATGTTATCGATTTGCCGGAGTGACTGATTATAGAATCCCGAAATCAGTTCATGTCTCAGATCTTCGTCAAATTCATCCAGTAGAGAAGAAGTGCCTTGAGAAGCGGCGCTGCTGTTCTTGGAGACGGGAATTCCAAGATGCTTCGCTACGGCTTGAAGAAGAGTCTTTTTATAGAGCGGTTTCATCAAGACATTATCAATCCCTGCTTCTTTACAGGTGGTTCGTACATCGATAAGGGCGTTGGCGGTAACGGCAATGATAGGCACGGTTTTACCGTTTTCCGTTGAACGGATCTGCCTGCTGACCTCGTATCCGTCGATTCCCGGCAGCTGCAGGTCCAACAAAAGGAGGTCAAAAACTCCTTTTTTCCAGGTTTCCACTGCTTCGTTCCCGTCTCCCACCAGAGTAACCGAAGCATGGGCGCTTTTTAAGTGCTCAGACATGATACGCTGCGATGTAGGATAATCCTCCACCAGAAGAATAGAACAACCTTGAAGGTCAATGGTGAGGTTCTCTTCTTCCAGGGCGGGATGAACGGCCGCATGGTCTGAGGTCTTCTTTAATGGCAGGGTAATGGTAAAGGTGCTTCCCTCACCCTCTTTGCTCTTTACCGTGATATGACCGCTCATCAATTCGACCAGTTCCTTGGCGATGGTTGTCCCTAATCCTGTGCCGCCGAAAGACCGGGCGAGACCTGTTTCCCCCTGGGTAAAGACATCAAAGATCTTCTGCTGTAATTCTTCCGACATACCGATACCGGTGTCACTGACTCTTATATGAATGAGGGTTTGAACATCCGAACGGTCTTCCGCTTCCAGGTGTACGGACACGGACCCACGGGGAGTAAATTTAACCGCGTTTCCGGCGATGTTTATGAGAATCTGCCGTATCCGTTCAGGATCGCCAACCAAGGAATCGGGGACCGACTCGGAAACAGTGGTATGGTATTCCAGGGATTTCCGTACGACCAAGGGTTTCAGCAGATCTTCTACCGAGGATGCTATCTCATGCAAGGAGAAAGTGTGCTCTTCCAGCACCATCTTCCCGGCTTCTATCTTGGAGATATCGAGAAGCTGGTTTATGAGGAAAAGCATATGCTGGGATTCGCTGATTATCTTTGAAGCATATTTTCGAACAACTTCACCGGATGAACCAAGGAGCAGCTCCGTGTTTCCGATGATACCGTTTAAGGGGGTTCTCATTTCATGGCTCATATTCGCTAAAAAGGTGCTCTTTGCCCTGTTTGCCTCTTCAGCCTTATGCCGGGCTTCCTTGAGATCCCGGGTTCGCAGATCCACCTTTTCTTCCAGGGTGTTCCTCACGGCGTTCAGATGGGCAGTTAGTAACTCCTGCTGCTCCAGGACCTGGACAAACCGGCGGGAAAGGAGAAAAAACTGAAAGGCTATAAAAATGAGGAGCCCCCAGGTAAGGATGTAATCGGATTCAAAGAAACCCCGGTCCACCAGAATATCGAAAACTGCAGCTCCGACGATAAAGAAAACACCGATGCTGTCCAGCAGAAACTCCTTGGTGTATCGATGAAGAGACAGAAAAATAATAGTGAAGATATAGATTATACCTAAAAAAACAACCGGGTAGTAGAAGAGCAGCACTTTTTCCGCATAGCGGGGATCGATGAAGAACATAACTCCCAGATACATGAGGCTGGAGATTTGAAAAAAGGAGACGAGTCTTTTTTTCACCCCCACGGGAAAGCGGGAAGCGATATAACCGATGAAGATCGGCAGCAGCGAATATATGGTGATACTTTGCAGTCGTTCTATGAACCGGAGATTTGTTAAGGGAAGAAAGTCGTACAATATACGCTCGCCGATAACCAAAGAGGTTCGGAAGGCGATGATAAAACAGAAAAGACTAAAATAAAGCGAAATTTTTTCGTCTCTTCGAAGGAGGAAAATGAGAAAGAAACTGACCCCTGCGAAGACGACAAAGCCGATGCTGAACATATCCAGTCCATAGGCTCTTTTCTTAGCGGTCTGAACCGCCTCCTGAGACCCCAGGATGATGCCGTCGGTGATTCCCGCGTGGGTATAGAAGGCGTTGCTCACCTGAAGAATAAGATCGATTTCAGATTCGTCGACTTGTATATAGACGGTTCGTACGTCCAGAAGTCCCTGAGAAAGGCGGTAATCTTCCTCTACTTTGCCTCGTTCAAGAATTTCCTCGCCGTTGACAAACAAGCGATAGGCCGTGCTCACTCTGGGAAGATGAATCCCCAGGAGTCGCTGAGAACCGTCGGTTTGAATCTTGACTCGATAGGTGGCGTTCCCGGTATTTGTAAGAGTTATCCCGTATACGCTTTGCTTTCTCCAATTATGAGGGATATCCACGTATGTCTGCGGCAGCACGGATCCCCGGGCGAAATCGGCGGGATAGAGAAGCTTACCCCAATAGAACTCCCATTGACCCTCCAGCCGTACCGGTTGGGAGAGCGAATAATCGGATAGATCGATATAACCCCCTTGTGCCTTTCTAGTGACAATACGGGGTTCACAGGAGGTCAGGAGAAAGATTGTCAAGATAATCCAGCAGAAACGTTTCATCCATGGCTCCAGCATCGAGATTTTCATCCAGGCGTATCGTACCATGAATCATAGAAAAAAGCAGCGGTCAGTTCAAATTTGCTTCGGCATGAAGATTCAGCGCTCCATGGGACTCCCTTACGGTCGGAAACATCCTGTTTCCTCCCTCCAGGCCGCCTCGGCTCGCTTACGCAGCCGTCCGTGGCTGCTCTTCCTCCCGTTGGTCGGCGCTTGCCTCGGTTCGACTCCCATCGTCCTTCCAATAAAAAAACGGCGTCCATCAATAGATGTCCGCCGCTTTTCAGCGCCCGATGGGAGTCGAACCCACGTCTTTAGCTTGGAAGGCTAAGGTAATACCGTTATACCACAGGCGCGCTTTTCTGGAGAGAACATATAAAAATCAGCTGCCTTTGTCAAGGCTTTTCAAAAGTTCCCCGGCTTGTACAAGGTTACGGCAAGATTCTCCCTGCTATGAAAACCGGTCGTCGAATTATCATCCCTGCGCCTCCAAGCTCCTTGAACTTTCTTGGTTCTTCCCTAGTTGCCCAAGGCGCCGCATTGAGATACCATAGCCCCAATACGCATCGTTAGGGAAGGTATCCATGGGAACGCGGGGAGAGCTCTTTTCCACCAGGGTTATGTCCGAAAAACGGACCTATTTTTTCAATGTGAAAGAAAACAGGAAGGGTGACCTGTTCCTGAATATCGTGGAAAGCCAGCGCCACGGCGAAGACGGCTTCGAACGGCGCTCTGTCATCGTATATGAAGAAGACATGAAAGCCTTCGTCGCCTCCTTCGATAAGGCTGTGGCCTTTATGAAGGATAAACGATCCTGAAACTGCGTCGGTGAATTGCCGAGAGTCCGAAGTCTCGGCAGAGCCTGCGATGTTCCTCCGTAGGATATCCTTTATGTTTTTCAAAGAGGTACTGCTTCTCTATCCACGAATAACGGGTCATCCAACGGTCCCGGAGGACTTTGGCGACTATGGATGCCGCCTGGATCTGCGGAACGCTCCTATCGCCCCCTACAACGGCCTGGGAAGGAAATTCGCAGGGGGGGGTGAACTTTCCGTCCACCAGCACCAGGGTGGGGGAGGTAGAAAGTCCCTCCAGGGCGCGGCTCATGGCCAGGAGGGTGGCGTGATGGATATTCAGCCGGTCGATCTCCTCCGGCCAGGCCCAACCAACCCCCACGTCCGCCCGGCCGTCCAGAATAACGGTCAGGGCTTTCTCCCGCCGCCGGGGTGAGAGCTTTTTCGAGTCGTCCAGCAGCTCCAGGGGAAAATCCTGCGGCAGAATCACCGCCGCGGCGGTCACCGGTCCGGCGATAGGCCCCCGGCCGGCCTCATCCACTCCGCAGAGGATCTCTCCCGGATTAGAAGAATACTGAGACAGATATCCCTCCGTACAGGCTTGTGAAGTCGAAGGTCCAGGGACTTCCGTCGGGCATCAGGGCCGCGTCATAGCCGAAGTATTCCGAGGCATCATAGTGGGTGGTGCCGACGCGCACTTCGAAGATCTCTGCAGGAAGAGTCCAGATATATCCCACGGCAGCCCGGAGGGCCAGCCGGGGCGTTAAAAACACCTCCGGAGTAAGTTCGATTCTGACACCTTGCTGATGGTCGAATACCAGATCGATACCGTCTTTCTCCTGAACGATGACATCTGCCACGGTGCCGCTTACCGGGTCCCAACCTTCCAGGAGCTTATAGGGTTCCGTACTCAGCCTGACTGTTGTATTTCCGTTAAATAGCAATCCTAGCTTTGCTCCCAGGTTGAACTGGGGTGAGAATGTGATGGTGTATTGTGCGTCCACATGAAAAAATGAGGTGCTCTGGACGGCCGCGTTCATTCCGGCAGTTTCGTTTCCCAGGGTACCGGGAAGGCCATCCTGGATATCTCCGTAGGAAAACGCTGTCGGGTGTTCGTAATAATTATCCGTCAGGCTAATAAAGGGCAGCATTACTCCCATTTCCACCATGAAAGCCCTGGAAACCCTGTATTTTGCGCTTATATCGTTAATCAGCTGCAGGATGGTGCTCTTGGTAAAGGTGGACGGCGGTATGATGAGGTAATTCAGTCCGGTGGAAATGCCTATGCCGTTGGGAGCCACGTAGGAGTACTGCAGGTCCAGCGAGGCGTCGATCATTTCTTTCTTGGGAAGATAGAAGGAAGAGGTTCCCAGGATTTCCGCCGTGGAGGCATCGGTCAGCCTGACGCTCACCTTGATGTTTTCCCCTTCTTCCATGACAGAACCGCTGAAGAAAGCCGATATGCCGCTTATTTCTCCGATCTCCGGTCCCGTGGTCTCATCAATGAGCCCTGAAAGGGAAAGGGACTGTTCTTTTAAAATTTCATCCAGATTTTTTCGATCCACCGGGTAAAAAATGATGCTCTTTTCCAGTTGTTCTTCAATATATGTCTCGATAAGCGCCCCGAGTTTGTTTTTTCTGACTGTATCGCCGGTTTCCTCAATTTCCAACATAGCAGTCCCCTGTTTGCTCACCAGGTCCGGGTATCTTTCGGCGTAGGCGTAGGAAAGCTCGTCGATACACTTCTTCATTTTCGCGGAAAGGTTTTCTTCAGCCGGTACAGGAAGTACGGCGGCCAGGAAAAAAAGGAAAAAGAAAAGGAAGACGGTTTTTTTCATCCCTGCATTCCCCCTTTCACACATGGTACTGTATCCGGGCGGAAAATACAATCTTCCCTACTCACACGGATCACTGATCTCCCATTCTAATATCCCCTCTTCTCAATGGGCGCGTATCCGTGGTATAGTGGGCTTTGATGTTTGGAAAACCAAAACCATATCCTGTAAGAGCATCAGTGTAATCCGTTCATCATGAACGGGGGCAACCTTTGACATGTCGGGAGTACTCGTGTTTCTAAAAAGCATTGAACTGTACGGTTTTAAATCCTTCGCCGACCGAAGCAGAATAGAATTCCGGGAAGGAGTTTCCGCACTTCTCGGTCCCAACGGCTGCGGTAAAAGCAATATCGTCGACGCGGTGAAATGGGTTCTGGGGGAACAATCCACCAAGACCCTCAGAGCGGAAAAAATGGAAGATATCATCTTCAACGGCACGGATAACCGCAAAGCCCTGAATCTGGCGGAGGTTACCCTGGTACTCTCCAATGATCAGGGCATTCTGCCCCTGGATATGCCCGAAATTGCCATAAAAAGGCGGCTGTACCGTTCCGGGGAAAGCGAATATTTCGTCAACGGCCAGGGAGTCCTGCTGCGGGAGCTGAAAGAAATCTTCTTTGACACCGGGGTGGGAAAGTCGGCTTATTCCATCATGGAACAGGGAAAGATCGACCAGGTGCTATCCAACAAACCGGAAGAGCGGCGTTTTATCTTCGAAGAAGCCGCGGGGATCACCCGGTACAAGTCAAAAAGCGCCGAGGCCGAGCGAAAGCTGGAGCGGACGGAAGAAAACATCCGGCAGGTGGAAGGGATCCTCGGGGAAGTGAAGCGATCCTATGATTCCCTGAAGAAACAGGCCGAGAAGGCTGAAGTCTTCCGAAAGCTGGAATCGGAGATCTTTGAGATCGATACGGATCTGCAGCTTCTCAAACTGCGGGATTTTCTCGAAAAGCAGAATGCCAAGGAGAAGCTGTTGGCCAAGGCTGAAAGCCTCCGGGCAGGAATAAAAGGGAAAATCGACGGGATCAACGAATCCCTTTCCTCGGGCCTCCACGTGGTCAATGAGATGGAAGGAAAGCTCGTGGGAGCTCAGAAAAAATTGTACGGCATCGATCTGGAGAAAAACTCCCGGCAGAGCAAAGCGGCTATGCTGAAGGAGCGGAAGGGCGAACTGGAACGGCAGGCCCGCTCCTGCGATGAACGGCAAGGGGAAATCGAGAAACGGATCGCCCTGCTGGATGAACAGATTACGGAAAAGAAGCGGGTCTACGAGAGTTTCGCCGCGGAGCTCCAGGCCGTGGAAAAGAATATCGCCGAGTTCCGACGGAGCATCGACGGAGCCGCCGGCATGATCCGGGAAAACGACCGGGAGATGAAGCATCTGGCCTCCGAGGTTCAGCGGCTGGTGGAGGAGCAGGAAGCCCTGGAAGGGGAGCTCCACAGCCTGACCGATGATATCGTAACCCAACTGGATGAAGGTTTTTCTACGTCGGGATACAACACCCGGCGGCGGACCGACCTGGAACAACAGGTACGGGACATTGTTTCTTCCATGAACATCGGCCTTCAGGGGAAACGGAGTTTCTGGAAAGACGCGGAGAAATTAAAAACCCTGGGCAATGATGCCCCTTCGGTGGAGAAATTTATTCAGTTTCTCGAAATCCTGCAGGAGGATATACGGCGGCTGGAAGAAGTCCTGGAGGCTTACCGAAAGGAATTTCCCCGCTTTATTGACGATTTCGTGGCTCCCGAGGGGATAATCACCCGAAAACGCTCCCTGGACCGGGAGATAGGATCGAGGAAAATCAAAGCCCAGGAATGCAGAAACCGGACCACCGAGCTGGTAGCGGAGAACCGCAGCCTGCAAGCCAAGATAGAGGAATACCGGGGCACCCTGGAAGACCTCCGGGTGAACCAGGTTCAGATGAAAACCCAGCAGGAGGGTATCCGTGAAGCCGTGGATCTTCTGCAGAAGGACCGGCATCAACAGGAAAACCGGCGGAAGGACAATGAACAGGAAAAATTATACTGTCTGAGTAGAATGAAAGACCTGGACCTGCAGATAACCCAGGTGGTGAAAGAGAAGGAAGAGCTGGAAAAGGAAGAGCTTCTTCTGAAAAATGAGCTGGCCCAACTGGAAAAGGGTATTTCCGAAAAAAACAAGAACCTTCTGGGGCGGGAAAAGGACCTGCAGGAACAGCTTAAAAAAAGCGAGAAGATCCAGGAAGAAGTGGAGAAACTCCAGATTGAATTGACTACCCTGCAGGCGGATACCCGTAATATCTACGATAATTTCAGAGAGCGGTACTCCCGGGAGTTGTCGGAATACGACGACCGGATTCACGAGCTGAAAAAAGATCCGCAGGATTTGCGAAACCACCTGGGGCAGTTAAAAAACCGCCGCCGGGATCTAGGACACGTCAACCTCATGGCTTTAGAGGAGTTCCATGAGGTGAAGGAGCGTTACGACTTTCTCAACAGCCAACTTTCCGATCTGATCAAGGCCCGGGAAGACCTGCGGCAGATCACCTCCCATATCCGTAACGAATCCACCCGGCTCTTTATCGAAACCTACGAAAAAATCCGTAAGAATTTTCACCTCATGTTCCGCCGGCTCTTCGGCGGCGGGCGGGCGGAATTAAAACTGACGGATCACCAGAATATTCTCACCTCCGGCATCGATATCTACGCCCAGCCGCCGGGAAAGAAGCAGGAACACATCGCTCTGCTCTCCGGGGGGGAGCGTTCCCTCACGGCGGTGGCCCTTCTATTCGCGACCTACATGGTGAAACCGTCACCCTTCTGCATTCTGGACGAAATCGACGCAGCGCTGGATGAAGAGAACGTTGGTAGGTTCATCAATATCCTGACCGATTTTGAAAAAAGAAGTCAGTTCGTCATTATCACCCATAATAAGCGGACCGTTACAGGAGCGAGCACCCTTTTAGGGGTTACCATGGAAGAATCGGGGGTTTCCAAAGTGGTAACGGTCAGCCTGGACCGGGGAGAAAAGGTGGGAGCCGCGACGTGAAAGGTTTCACCGGAAAGGAACTAACAGTATTTTTCTCCATCGTCGGCGCCCTCCTGGTTCTTTCCTTAACGGTGACACTGTCTATCTCCCTGGCAAAACGTCGTCAATCGACCAAAGAACAGGAACTCATGGCGGCGGAAGATGAAACCCTGCTGGAATTCAACGATTTCCTTATCCCCTGGGAATATCAAAGCCTTCAGCATATGCCCCCCAGACCTTTAAGGGAGCCTCAGGAGCAGTGGGATGCCTCAATGACAGCACGGTTTGGCATCGATGTTCCTTCTACCATCCTGAACATTATCAAGGCTGAGAATACGAAAAAGCTTACGGAAGGGTTTTAACTATGGGCAACCCTTGTTCCCGGAATACCTGTTTTTTTCCTTTTGTTCTTCTCTTTTTTCTTTTCCTCTCGTCCTGTACCACGGCTCCCGGGAACCGGGAAAATCCGCCGCAGGAAACCCTGTCGATGGAGGACTCTCAGGATGCCGTTGATACAACGGCTCCGGCACAGGAAAAACCCGATCTTGTCCCGGAGACCGAGCCCCGGGTAGAGGACCCGCTTTTTCTTTCGGTCTCATCCCCCGAAACAGATGTCTCCCCCGGCCTGCTCGCCCCGATTCCTCAGCCTCTCGGTATACCCGTCTATCCATGGATTCCTCCTGAGGTTTCGCAATCGGCAATTCCGATTTATGAAATCGTATTAAAGGATCAGACCGAAGAAGAAAGCCTTGGCGAAACAACGGACAGAGAGCCCATGAACCCTCGTGATAGGACTGTCGAAACACCAAAAACGGAGGTAAGGTCTTCTTCCGGGACGAGAGTAGAGCCTGTTTCGGCGGACCGGGATCTCGGAACTCTGACGGCGCCGGTGGAAGAACCCTTCGATTACACCCTGGAGGGGGAAGGGTGGGTTTTTGAAGCCTCGGAGCCTCCGGGAGTGCGGATGATAAAGCGGACCATCGAAACGGGCAAGACCGTATTTACCTTCTTCAGACCCGATGACCGGGTGTACCAGGTTATTTTTTTCTTCAGCGATGTGATGGCCAATCGTTCGGAACGACTTCGTCTTTCCTTGACGGCTCCGGCAGCTCTGCCGGAGGGTCTTCAGGAAGACGATTCCAGCTGGCGGGCGGCATCGGGGGAAGAGCGAGAAGACCCCGGAAAAACGGAAATCCCGGTAGAAGAACTGGTCGCCCGGGGTTTTTATGAGGCCCTGCAGGCCGCCGATACCGCCGAGAAGGACGGAGAGATTCGCAAGGCGCTGGATATTCTTCTCCTGGGAGAAAGAGTCTATCAGGGACACAGGAATCTGGACAGGATCCTTTTTGCCCTGGCCTCTCTCTACGAGCATCCCGGTTCTCTGAGGGATATTCCGCGATCCGTGGCTTATTATAAGAAGATCCTCGATGCTTTTCCCGCCAGTATATTCTACAATACCGCCCGGGAGAGGCTGACCTACCTGGAAAGGAATTTTATCCAGATCCGATGACCTTTCGTCTGCCTGTAGGCTTCAGTTGACATTCAGGGCCATTCCAGGTATAACAGTCGGAGCGTCAAGGCTGTTTGGTCATGCTGGATAGAATAACTGAGAAATTCACGGATATATTCAGACAGGTCTCGGGAAAGGCCGTTATCAGCGAAAAGAACATCGAGGATACGGTCAACGAGATTAAGGTCGCCCTTCTCGAAGCGGATGTGAATGTCCGGGTGGTCCGGCGTTTCGTCAACCACACCATCGAGGAAGCCCGGGGCGAAAAAGTCCTGAAAGCGGTCAACCCGGGACAGCTGTTTACCAAGATCGTTTATGACCGGATGGTAAGCCTGCTGGGGGATGAAAGGCAGGACCTCGACTTGAAAGGTCCGGACACGGTAAGCTGCATCCTGATGATGGGCTTACAGGGCTCAGGAAAAACCACTTCGGCGGCCAAGCTGGGTGTCCGGCTGAAAAAGGAAGGCAGAAAGCCCCTTCTGGTGGCGGCGGATTTAGTGCGGCCCGCGGCGGTGGAACAGCTGGCTATCCTGGGATCCCAGGGGGGGGTGGACGTTTACCGTGAAGAAGGCTCCAGCGCCCTGACGGTAGCGAAGAACGGCTACAAGCATGCTAAAAAGCAGCTGTACGACACGGTGATCTTCGATACCACCGGGCGTCTTCATATAGACGAAGAGATGATGGCGGAAATAGCCGCCATGGCGAAGGCGGTGGATCCGGTAGAAGCCCTGTTGGTGGCCGACGCCATGACCGGGCAACATGCCGTGGACATAGCGAAAGAGTTCGACGAGCGGGTAGGGATTACCGGGGTCATTTTAAGCAAGTTCGACTCGGACGCCCGGGGCGGAGCGGCTCTTTCTTTGAAATCCATCACCGGGAAACCGATTAAATTCATCGGTACCGGTGAAAAGCTGGACCAACTGGAGGTTTTCTATCCCGAGAGGATAGCTTCCAGAATTCTGGGCATGGGAGACGTGGTCAGCCTGGTGGAAAAAGCCCAGGAGACTATTGACCGGAAGGAAGCCGAGGTCCTGGAAAAGAAGCTGGCCAAGGCGACTTTCACCCTGGAAGACTATCTTGATTCTTTTGCCAGAGTGCGTAAAATGGGGAGCCTTCAGTCGCTGATAGAAATGGTTCCCGGGGCGGCCGGTAAAATCAGCGAAGATGATCTGGACGATAAGCAGATGAAGCAGGAAGAGGCCATTATCCTTTCCATGACCCGACAGGAAAGGAACAATCACCGGATTATCGGCCCTTCCAGAAGAAAGAGGATAGCCCGGGGAAGCGGCACATCGGTGTATGATGTCAACCGTTTGTTGAAGAAGTTTGAAAAGATGCGGTTGACCATGAAAAAGATGGTTAAGAACAAGAAATACCAGGCCGAGATGATGTCTCGGCTCAACGGATAAATATTTGAGTTGGTGAATCTACAGGAGGTTCATGTGAGTGTGAAGATACGGCTGAAACGGTTCGGAACAAAAAAGAAACCCTACTACAGAATTGTGGTCATGGACTCCCAGGCTCCCAGGGACGGAAGAACCCTGGAAGAAGTGGGATACTACCACCCCATCGATGTAGAGGAAAAGCAGATACAACTGAAGGAAGACAGAATAAGGGAATGGCTGGAAAATGGAGCCAGACCCTCGGACACGGTGAAAAAGCTCCTTAACAAGATGAAAATCTTTCTGTAAGGAGTAACTTCGTGGAAAAAGACCTGGTTGAATACATCGCCAAGTCCCTGGTAGACGACCCGGGCGGCGTTGTTGTTAATATGATCGAGGGAGAGAAGTCAACGATTCTTGAACTGAAGGTTTCCCAGGATGATATCGGTAAGGTCATCGGGAAACACGGCAGAATCGCCAAGGCTATCAGGACCATCCTGAGCGCTTCGGCTACCAAGCTGGGAAAGAGAATCGTCCTGGAAATCCTGGATTGAAAGAAAAGATTGCCATCGGAAGAGTATCCACCACCCATGGAATTCACGGGGATATACGGATCGTAAGCTTTTCCGGCGAAAGGGACCATTTTCTTTCCCTGAAGGAAGTGTATCTTGAGAAAGGAGGGGAAGAACGCCTTCAAGGCCTTCAATACATCAAACTCCATCGGGATGGACTTCTGGCCAAGTTTACCGGGTATGACAGCCCCGAGGCCGCCGGGAAACTGACCGGCAGTGTGATATTGACCGAACGGGAATACGCCTGTCCCTTACAGGAAGGGGAGTATTATCAGGCGGATCTCCTGGGGTGCCGTGTGCTTTTTGGCGGTGCCGAAGTGGGAACTGTAGCGGCCACTGTGGAATGCGGTCCCTCCGAATTGTTGGAGATTATCACTCCCGGGGGAAAACGGCTTATTCCGTTCAACGACGCATATATCGGAGAAGTGAGAACGGAAGAAAAGACGGTGGAATTGAAACTGGACTGGTTACTGTAAGTGATTTTTACGGTGTTGACCCTGTTTCCGGAGATTCTGGAACCCTATTTCCAGGAGTCCATCATGGCGAAAGCAGTGGATAAAGGCCTGGTAAGGTATAAGGTCATTGATATCAGGGATTTTGCCCTGGACCGGCACAGAACCTGCGACGATGCGCCTTACGGCGGGGGGCCGGGTATGATCCTGAAACCGGAACCCCTGGCTGCCGCCCTGGATGCGGCGTCGGCCTGTGGGAAACGGGTGGTATATCCAACTCCTTCCGGCCGCCTGTTCAACGCCGCTTACGCGGAGGAGTTGGTAAAGCAGGATGAGGTGGTGCTGATCTGCGGTCGATACGAAGGAATCGATCAGCGGATCATCGATTTGTACGTTACGGATGAGGTCTCTCTGGGGGACTATGTCCTCTCTTCCGGAGAACTGGCATCCCTGGTTATCGTGGACACGGTGTATCGGTTACTGGACGGTGTTATTCGAAAGGAATCCCTGGAGGAAGAGAGTTTTACCCAGGGTCTTCTGGAATATCCCCAGTATACCCGGCCGGAGATTTTTAGAGGAATGAAGGTTCCGGAAATATTGCTTTCCGGACATCACGCTCACATTGAACGCTGGAAGCGGGAGAAAAGCCTGGAAAAAACCCGAAGATTCAGGCCGGAGCTTCTGGGGGAGCGAAACGAGGAACAGAAGGAAGGTTGAAAATGGATGTGATTAACGCGGTAGAACAGGAAATAATGAAAGATACTGTGGTCGACTTCAAGGCCGGCGACACTGTAAAGGTGAATTACCGAATCGTGGAAGGCCAGAATCAGCGAATCCAGGCCTTTGAGGGAATTTGCATCGCTATAAAAAACAGCGGACTTCGGAGGACCTTCACCGTGCGGAAGATTTCCTACGGTGTGGGAGTGGAAAGAATTTTCCCCTTGAATTCACCCCGTATTGAATCTATCGAAGTAGTACGCCGTGGACGGGTGCGAAGGGCAAAACTCTATTACCTGCGAAACCGGATTGGAAAAGCAGCGAAGGTTCGGGAACTGATCCGCAAAAAGAGATGATTGTAAGGATCAGTCCAAGTTTATTCTGTCCCGCATGATTATTCAGGGTTCCCCGGGACGATCGGGAACAAACCCATGGAGAAGTCTCCTGCGACCCGGTGAAATTGTATCTTTAAAAGTGCTGAGAGGGGCGGGTACGTCATGGGAGGTTTCCGTGAAGGGCGTCCGGCTTCAGGTAGCGGCTCAGACATCCCTTGTCCCGGGAGAGCGGATAAACGCCCGGGTGTTTTTCCAGGGAAACAGGATCCTCTTTCAAACCGGTTCACCGGAAATCAGAAGTGATCACTTCTTCATGGACGCCGGAATCCCCAAAGATTCCTTGTCCAAAGGCATTATACAGGCATTTCAGCAATCCGGTTTACCGTTGAAACCGGAACTTATCATCACGGCTCGAAGGCTCCTGGAAAAGGCGGATCGAAAGGAGCCTTTTTCTATTCGCCTCTTGAGTCTGCTGTTGGACAAAAAAATACAGGTTTCGCCTGATGCACTGAATATCCTCTGCAGTCTTGACGATGACCGGGGTTCGCGAAAACGCCGACAGGGGCAATCACAAAAAAAGAAGGAAGAAGAAAACCCGGAAACCACCGATCAGATCACCGATCTCTTTCAACAAGACAACCGGGAACATCCTTTGCACCTCTTTAATCACCTCAAGGGAAGCCGGGATCATTGGGTGCTCATACCTTTTAACTCCCGGCGGCAGGGCAACGAAGTAAACGGTTCTCTTCGCTTGCGGCTGGACAAAGTGACCGGTATTCCCCTGGAGATGTACATGCACTGCGGTACCGTCGACAGAGATTGGTGGTTTTCCTTGCCGACCCCGGAGGGGAAAAAGAAAATCTTGGATATCCGAACCGACAGGATGCCTGAAAGTGGTCCGAAACAAGAAGAGATAATAAAATTACGGCAAAAACTCCATAACCTCGGTGTCAAAGTTGACGATATTAAAAAGGTAGACCATGGGTATGATGGGATGTCCACCGGCATGAAGCAAGCCTTCGACGGAATCGACACCTATGCTTGAAGAAGGCATGAGAAAAGGGTAAAAGAGTGAAAAAAGCGGTGGCTTTAACGTACCAAAAAGATTTGCCCGCGCCTTTTCTCCTGGCCAGGGGTAAGAATGAACTGGCCGGGCGCCTTTGCAGGATAGCGGAGGACCACTGCATAACAATTATGAAGGACGATGAACTGGTCGAATCGCTCTTTACCCTGGATGTGGGTTCCTTTATACCGGAAGACCTCTTTGAAGTTGTGGCGGAACTACTGGCTTTTGTCTACCGCCTAGATTATGGTGAACAATCCATGAAACAGGATTTTATATGAAACAAATTAAAGTTGAAGATCTCGTTGCAGGACAAAAATTCGACAAACCGGTGTACGTGGACGGTGATACCCTCCTGGTGCCGGAAAATGTGGTTATTCGTGAAAAGGATATTGAACGGCTGAAATCATGGAATATTCCCTATGTGGAAACTGACGGGAAGACCGTCACCGCGAAAGACGAGAAGAAAAGGGAAGAAAAAGCCATATCCGGAATCCTCGGCGGCAATGCAGACCAAGGGGCTCAGAAACTTTACGTGCAGTCGGTGCAGAAACTTTCCGCTGTTTTCGATGATATCCGGCAGGGAAGGAAGGTCGAAAATAACGCGATTGATGAGATCGTGACCAAGCTGGTGAACGCCGTGCGGACAAAATCGGAAGATATAATCTCCCTGATCCTTCAAAACCACGAGGAAGGGGACCCCATGGCGAGGAGCGCGGTGAACTGCCTGATTCTTTCAGTGGTAGTGGCCCAGTATCTCAATTTTCCCAATCATCATATTCTTAATATCGCTTTAGCGGCTCTTTTGCATGATATCGGGATGATGCGGATCTCTGAAAACATCGTTGAAAAAAACGGGGAACTGTCTTCGGAAGAAATACAACAGATACAAACCCATACTCTCTATACCTATCGAATCATCACCCGGGAACTGAAATACTCGGATGAAATTGGAAAAATCGCCCTGCTGCATCATGAAAGGTGGGACGGTAAAGGCTACCCCAAGAAATTGAAAGAGAAGCAAATCCCTGTGATGTCCAGGATCATATCCGTGGTGGATGCCTTTGAAGCCATGGTGAGGGACAGACCCTATAGAAATTCAATGATCGGGTATACAGCCATGCGTCAACTTCTCAACGATAACTCCAGACGTTTCGACGCTGAGGTGTTGAAAATATTCATTAAAGCCATGGGGATATACCCTGTGGGAAGTATCGTTATTCTGAACGACGGAAGTATCGGCCGGGTCGAGAAAATTCACAGCGACGCGCCGCTGCGTCCGATAATCCGCTTGGTGGTCAACGCTCGGGGAAAAAAACTGGAAAACGATCAGGCAAAAACCCTGGATCTGTTAACGGAAAAAGAATTTTTTATCACTCGGGCAGTCAATCCGCGAGATTTCGGCGGTTGAGCATGAATACCTCACAAAAGGGTAAAGAAGGAGAGAACCGGGCTATTACATACTTAAAGGAAGCGGGTTACCGTATCACTGAAAGAAACTACAGAAAGAAAGAAGGCGAGATAGATATTATCGCCGAGAAAGACGGTGAGATGGTGTTTCTAGAGGTGAAATCCTTAAGCGGTCTGGACAGCTTGGAGTTGGAGGGGTTGGTGAACCGGAAAAAGAGAGATCGGATCATACGAACAGCCAGGGAGTACCTTTTTGAGAAAGGTATTGCGGAAACCCGACGGCTGCGTTTCGACGTTATTCTGTGTGAAAGACACCAGAATACTATCACCCACTACGAAAATGCCTTTACGGAGTCCGGGATTCTATGATACGTATAGCAAAGCAGACCGACCCGAAGAAGCTGGAAGAGCTGAAGAAAAAGATTAATGATGAAGCGTATCTTTCCCATGCGATACAAAGCCTCGCCATTACCCTGACGAAAGAGCTGACGCAGCAGAGAAAGGGAATACAGTAGGTCTTCAGGAGAAACATCATGGCGCAAAGACGAAATTATAGAAACTCCTCAAGGAGGAGGTCCGGAGAGCAAACAAGAGAGCAGCCGAAAATCGTAAAAGTGGAATGGCATACTCCCTGCCCGCTTTGCGGAGAAAAGATAACCGATCTTTCTTCAGCTTTAACAGAGAGAATAAGCGGAAACCCGGCTCATTTTGAATGTGTTATGAAACAAATCGCCCAGGCGGAGGACCTGCAGAAGGATGAGAAGGTATCTTACCTCGGTAACGGCAGTTTCGGGATACTTCAACAAGCGCCTGGCGGCCAGTTTAAAATAAGAAAAAAGATTCCCTACGAAGAAAAAGAAACATCGACAGAATGGCGAAGAAATCTTATCAGCATACATGATCAAGACCCAAGAAAACAAAGGGAAAAAAAGTAAGGGAACCTTACTTGAGGAAGGTTTTCTTCCTGCAGCAGGTTCCCTCTTTCAGTTTTAGGAACTAATTGTTTTTTCCTAATATTTTCTCATCTCATTCAATACGTCATTGGCTTTGATCTTAACTTCCCGGATATAATTCCCTTGGGCGATGGCAATGACCGCTCGAACAGCTTCGGGGTCTCGCAAACCGCTATTGGCGGCGGCAAGTTTCTGGAAAGACAGCAGAGCGGCATAGGCGAAATTATCGCTGGGATTGATGGTGTCCTGCCTGAGAACAGCGTCGGCAATTGCCTGGGAAACGCGGTTGTCTTCATTGTCACCAATCAATCCGAGGGAATAAGCGGCTTCCGACAGTACCATCGGTTCATCATCATTGGACATGATGAGCAGAAGTGTTTGAACCGAGTTATCACCACCTAATTGACCTAATAAGGCACAGGCTTCCTTTCGTACGACGGGGAAATTATTCACCAGACGGTTGCTTTCTCTGACCATTCGTCCGATACCCTCGTTAGCCAGGTAATCAAGGACATAATGAGTTTCGGGATCTCCATCCGACACCTTTCCGTTATCCATCATTTCCTGAATGTTCTTCAAGGCTAGAAGCTTCATGTCACGATCCAGGGTGACGGCCTGTTCGCGAATTATCCTGAGTTCCATGTTGCGAAGGTATAATTCTTCAACGGTGGTTTCACTGTTGTCCGCGCCGGATCTGGAATCCTGGGCAAACACAGGAAGAGTTAACCCAAGAATCAGGATAAGGGCAATCGATACGATTTGTTTCATAGTATCTCCCCATACACAAGTATTTCTTTTATCATATATCATAGGCTAGATCCCGATTTTCCATCGGTCGTCTATATACACTAACTGGTACAGAATCGTCCTTTGACCGTTTATAAGCATGATTGCTTTGATATTTGTTTCGTCTTCGAAAAATATATCGTCCAGCCTGGCATTGGCACGGCTCGGAGCCACAACATATTGAAAATAATCTTGCAGGGTCCGCAAAGTTATATTGTACTTCTTTAAAAGAGGTTGTTCCGACAGTTCTTTTAAGGCATCCTGATCGGAATATTTCTCTACATAGGCGTCGGATAGATAGGTTCGCCAGGTAGTATAATCGTTCTCCTGGATAAGCTTATTGAGGTCTTGAATAAGTCCTTCGATATCCTGGAAGGTTTTCTCATATACTTCGGTGGTCACGGTAAAGGTTTCTTCCTCCTCCGATGGCTCCGGTTGAACAGGGCTGACCTCGGGTTCTGCCGGAGGAGCAACCGGTTCTTCCTGGGGTTCCACCGTCGGGGATTCCTCCGCCGGGGGGACCGTGGCGCAGGAAAAAAGAAAAAAGACGCAAAATGCAGCCGCAATGATCAAGAGTCCTTTTTTCATCACCCTTGAATTGTACATATTAACCGTCGGTTTGTCAAAACGTTTTCCTTGAAGTTCATTTTCTTCATCCATCCTCCTTACGAAAGTAAAGTATCCGTTGACCACATTACAATAATCTGATACATAAAGGCATTATGATAAAAGCGGTATTTCCGGGAACTTTCGATCCGCCTACCAACGGTCACATGAACATTATCCATAGGGTCTCCAGAATCTTTGATGAAATCGATGTGGTCATAGCTGATAATGATGAAAAAAAGTGTCTTTTCACTACCTCGGAGCGGTTCGATATGCTATCCGAACTTTGTAAGGATATAACAAATGTGCGTATCCATACGTGGACGAGGTTGGTAGTCGAGTTTGCCGAAGAAAACGACGCCAAGGTCATAATTAGAGGGGTTCGGGCGTTGACCGATTTCGGATATGAGTTTGAGCTTGCCATGACAAACAAAAGCCTGAATCCGAATATAGAAATCGTGTTTATGCCGACAGATCCGAAATATTTCGTTCTTCGATCGTCTATGATAAAACAGATAGCCCGAATGCAGGGGCGCATTAATAAGATGGTTCCGGAAGTTGTTGTTCAGGCATTACAGAGGAAGTTCCCCAATGCTTGACAAGAGACGACGGATACTGTAAGGTCGTCGGATATTAACAGGACACTAAGAGAAATGAGGAATTGATATGGCAGTACCGAAGCATAAGGTAATAAAATCAAAAACCAGAAGCCGAAAAGCGGCAAATATGAAACTGCGAACTCCGGATCTTGTTGAATGCGCAAATTGCGGCAACAGGGTCCTTCCCCATAGAATCTGCCCTAAATGCGGGTTCTACAAGGGAAAACAAGTTTTTGAGCCCGAAGATATGGCTTAAAAAGGAGTGAAAACATGGATGAATTGTTCGAAAAAGTAAAAAAACTGATTGCCGAGAAACTTGAAGTGGAAGAGGATAAGATAACCCCTGAATCCTCTTTTAGGCAGGACCTCGGTGCCGACAGCCTTGATACGTACGAACTGGTGTATGCCATCGAAGAAGAGATGGGGATCACTATTCCGGATGAAAAGGCGAATGAGTTCGAGACCGTAGCTGACGCCCTCGAATTCATCAGATCACAACAGGGTTAACGCTGAATTAAAGTGAATCTGATCGGAAGAAAAAAGGCTCCGAAAACACCGCCCATTGACGGTGAACGTAAAAAGGAGCTGCAACTTTTCGAAAAGTACACAGGAATAAGGTTCAGAAGACTTGATCTTCTGAACCTTGCTTTTTCGCACCGTTCCTATGCCAACGAAAATCAGGAAAATATTGACAATAACGAAAAGTTGGAATTCCTCGGGGACAGCGTTTTAGGTCTTGTAGTCAGTGAATATCTTTACCAAACTCTGCCGGATCGGGCGGAAGGTGATCTGGCGAAAATAAAATCTTTTGTTGTCAGTGAAGACAGCCTGGCTACCGTGGCACGGGGTATTAAGGTGGATAATTTCGTTCTCATCGGTAAGGGAGAGGAATATTCCGGCGGAAGAACGAAGAAAGCCATTCTTGCCGACTGCATGGAAGCCATTTTCGGGGCCTATTTCCTCGATTCCGGCTTTAAAAGCTGCAAATCTTTCATCCTTCAGCTTCTTGTGCCGGAAATTGAAAAAGTCTTGCAGGACAAACACAGGAAGGATTATAAGACCCTTTTGCAGGAGTTTGTTCAAAAAAAGTTTAAAAATTATCCGAAATACAATCTTGTAAAAAAGACCGGCCCGGACCACGATAGAACCTTCTGGATAGATGTGAAGGTCAACGGTAAGGTTTTCGGCCCGGGGATGGGAAAGAATAAAAAAGAAGCCGAGCAGAAAGCGGCGGAACAGGCTTTTAAATATTTCGACCAGGACAAAAAAAGAAAATAAGCAATCTCATCCCTGTATAGAAAGGTACAAATTTCGGGCAATTTTCAGAAGAATATCTTTTTTATTTTGAGCGGGATCATCCAGCACCGTTTCCACCAGGTGAGAGAGAATTGTACCCATAGCCCGGCCTTCAGGAATACCGGCTTCTTCATGGAGGGTGTGGCCGTTCACCGCCAGGTCCCGGGGGCCTAAGGGATCTCCGGAATGAAGAAGATACGAAATACGTTTTCGCAGATCATCAAGATAGGGGTGTTTTTTGATTGCTCCCCCCCCGCCATAATGGTCCGCCTCCCGCAGCAGGATGAGGTCATCCAGGTATTCTGTGCCCACCCGGAAAATGAGCCGACGTAAGGCAGAATCCGGCCAATCCGGCTGATAATCAAACATGTGATGGTAGACCAGCCGGCAGACCCTCTCTTCCACTAGTTTGGGAAAACGGTACTTTTTCATGAAATTCCGGGCCAGCTCTTCAGATACCTTTTCATGACCATGATAGGTTTCTCTTCCATCCGGGTGAACGACCCGACAACCGGGTTTTCCCAGATCATGCAGAAGGGCCGCTAAACGAACGGGAAGGTTATCCGCCGGGGCTCCGTCACAAGCCTTGAGGGAGTGTTCCAGTACATCAAGACCTGCGCTTCCCTTTTCGCCTACCTTCCTGGCGGCTGCCAGATCGGGCAGGATATCTTCAAGAAGTCCTGTTTGGTCCATTATCCGGAAGGCTAAGGAAGGTTTTGGAGACGAAAGAATTTTTTCGATTTCCGAACGGATACGTTCAACGGAAACCTTTAAAATGTTGCCATGGGTTTTTTTCATTCCTTCCAGGGTGTCAGGATGCACGAGAAAACCGAGCTGCGAAGAGAAGCGGCAGGCCCGTAAAAGGCGAAGACCGTCTTCGGAAAAGCGTTCTACCGGATTGCCGATGGCCCTGATAATCCCCTTCTGAAGATCTTCTTTTCCATCGTGGGGGTCCAGTAAGGCTCCCGTAGCCAGGTCAAGGGCCAGGGCGTTCATAGTAAAATCCCTTCTCTCCAGGTCTTTTTCAATGGAGGGGGTAAAAGAAACCGAGTCGGGGTGCCGCAGGTTGGAATAGGTGCCGTCGATGCGAAAGGTGGTTACCTCCACGGAATGACCTTGAAAGAGTATCGTTACCGTGCCGTGACGGATTCCCGTAGGAATTACCCGGTGAAACAGTTTTATGACATCTTCCGGCGTGGCATCGGTGGCCAGGTCATAATCCAGGGGTTTGTGACCCATCACCATGTTACGTACTGCGCCGCCCACCAGGTATACGCTATACCCGGCGTCTTTAAAGATTGAGGCTATTTTTTTCAGGAAAGGCGGAATACGTCGATACACGGGAAAAACAGTACGGACAGAAGAAACCTGTGTCAAGGGAAAAAAAAGCCGCGGGGGAAAAAACCCCGCGGCGGTAATATGAAAAGCGACGAATTACTGGAATAGCTGCATAACAGCCTGGCTTTTCTGATTCGCCTGGGCCAACATGGCGGTGGAAGTCTGAACGAGGATCTGATTCTTCACGAAGTGCATCATTTCCTCGGCCATATCAACATCCCTGATCCGAGATTCGGCGGCTTGAAGATTCTCCGCTCCGATCATGAGGCCTTTCACCGCGTAATCAAGGCGGTTCTGATAGGCACCCAGGTCTGCCCTCTGCTTGTTGATCTTCTTCAACGCGTTGTCAATCACACCGATGGCCATGTTCGCCCGGTCGGGTGTGCTGATGGAGATAAAGGTGGCGGCGTGGGGCATGCCGCTGGTTCCCTGAATTCCCAGGCCCTGGGCGGTCATTGTTCCGATATAGACCCGTTCACGCTGATCCATATTGGCACCGATGTGCAGCCACATGCTGGCGGTAACCACGTTTTCCCCGGTTTGAGCGGCAAAACGTCCGGTGAGCATGTTCATGCCGTTGAACTGGGCATGAGATGCAATGCGGTTGACCTCATCCACCAGCTGGGAAATTTCCACCTGGATCTGCATCCTGTCTTCCGGTGAGTAGATGCCGTTGGAACTCTGAATAGCCAGTTCACGCATCCTGTGCATGATGTCCTGGGTTTCCTGCAGGTAACCTTCGGTAGCCTGAATGAAGGAAATACCGTCTTCACCGTTTTTAGCGGCTCTGGCGAGTCCTCGAATCTGAGCCCTCATTTTTTCAGAGACTGCCAGACCCGACGCGTCGTCTCCGGCACGGTTGATCCGCATACCGGAAGAAAGGCTTTCCATGTTTCTGTCCACCGATAGGTTGTTGAACTTTTGATTTCGTTGAGCGAACATAGCGCTCATGTTGTGGTTGATTATCATCTCATCCTCCTTGATGATGTAAACCAGAACTTCCCTGTTCTGTTGCCTAGATTTTCGGAATACTAAAAAACCACTTAATAAAAAGATTGTTAAATCATCTTTTTTTTTGTATTCTAAGCAAAATGAAGAGGGTACTCATATGCACCGGCGGCCTGGCACCGGGTAAGTCAGTGATAGTTCAAGAAGTGAAAGCCTGTAACCTGATCATCGCGGCGGATTCGGGGTTCGATACCCTTCTGCGTTGCGGTTTGATTCCCGACTACGTTATAGGCGACATGGATTCCGTAACCAGGAAAAAGGAACTCAAAAAAATCGATCCCCAACGGGTGATTCTTCATCCCCCGGAGAAGGATGACACGGATACGGATCTGGCTGTGATGTTCGCCCATGGGCTGGGTGCCGATACCATTGTCCTGGTGGGAGGAGGCGGGGGGAGAATAGATCATCTCATGGGTATCCTGAGTCTCTTCGACAGAGAAATTCACCCCCAGCGGTGGTTTACGGACAAGGAAATCCTGGAATCTGTCGATGGTAATATAGAAGTCCGAGGTATGGCCGGAACCCGGGTGTCTTTTTTCCCGGTAGGAACGGAAGTCTGTACCATGGAGTCTTCGGGGTTACAGTGGCCCTTGGATCCCCTGACCTGGAAGAAGGGCGATGCGGGAATTAGTAACGTAATTACCCGGGATGTTATGAAGGTTACAATGAAAACGGGCAGGTTGTTAATGGTACGTGATATTGCTCTGGGAGCCGAGTAATGGAAGGACAGACCTTCGAGAAGCTTGTCGGTACGCTTTCGGAAAAAGAACGCCTCGAACTATTGGAAAGAATAAACAAAAGTATGTTCAGGATTGAAGAAGAAGACGAGACGATAAAGAGGAAGAACCTGTCCCAAAAGGAAAGGGACCTGGTCATGGAAAAGGACTTTGGAAGGCTTCCCTTTCTGAGAAGATTTATTATCGGTTTATTAAGTAAACTCTCGGGAAAGAGCAGGAACGATCACCTGATTCAATATAAAATTAAAATGTTGAAAAAAAATGTCATGAAAACAAATAACAAGCTCACCGGTTTTGAGACCCGGGATCTTACGCCGGCTTTTGCTGAGGCTGTTTTTGCCCTGTATGTTGCCATTATGCCCGTTCGGGAATTGTACAAGAGACTCTGGATGAACAAAGCAGCCTTTGAAGGAGGGCTGTTGTATCTTTTGAAGAGCAGACTGGAAAAGGTGCAGGTCTCCCTGGAGGATGTAATAAGCCTGGAAGAACTGGTAGATGAATATGCTCTTCAGGGATTAAAGGAAAAGCTGAAAGCTATTGTCATAGAAAAATTACAGACGAAAATTGAGGGATTACCCGACGCCCTGTTCAAGCAGGTGGAAGAAGGGCTGCTGCCAGTCTATTACCTGAAGGAATTGGTGCTTTTCCCTTTTATCTCTTTTTTCCATATGTTCCACTTTAATCCGCAGATAGAAGACCTGAAGGACAAACCGGTGTTTAAAAGTGCTCCGGCGGTGGTTGCCTTGGATTTTATGGAAAAACTCTATTACGCTGTGTACATCGCCGGAAAAATAGAGAATCCCGAAACCCTGGATAAAAGGATTTTGGATTACAGTTTCGAGCTGATGAACCTGGAAGGGGAAGAGGAGCGGGAAGAAGAGGAGCCTCCTGAGGAAGAGCGGGACGCCTATATACGATCAATGACCGCAGCGATTCAGGATGTCCACCGTAAAGTAGCGGCCTTCAATCACCACATTCCCCTGGCAGAGCTCATCCGTTATTTCACCAAGGATCCCTATTATCAGCTGGTTTTTTATATCCCTAAAATGCATCTGCGAGATATCTATTATCACATCATGCGCGAAAAGATAGTTACTGAACTGGAAGAACGCTATCAGGAAATACGAAAATTATACATTCAACGGGAAATCAACACTCTGTTCCAGGGAAAACAGCTGATTCCTTTTCACAACTACCGTGAATATGCCAGCATCGACTATAAAAAAATGGGGGTTCCCTTTTTTGTCCATACCAGGTCTTTGAATCTGCTTTATAATTTCATAAAAATGAATTACCGGGAACAAATACAAGGGATCATTCAGTTACTGCAGAAAGGCCTTCTGGCGCAGAATAGAATTACCCAGGACCGTTTGTTGCGTCACGCGGCAGCCCTGGAAGAAGTCGAAGATAAGATCCGTCTTTTCGACTATTCCCTTTCTCCCGAATCGGAAGACGGGAAATCCTTCCAGAGGCTTCGCTTCATGCTGGCCTCCGACCCCAGCCAGCAACGAATGTACAAAACCCTGGTACTGCAGAAAGAAAGAACCGTGAAATCCCTCATTTCTTTAGGAGAGGAGTCCCTGGAAGGATTGAGGAAACTCTTTGAAGAAATCCTCACGAGCCCGGTGGATAGTATAAAAGAGCAATTGAACAATCATTATTTTATTAAAGGTTCTTCCACCAGGTTGTCTACAGCCCTGCAAGAACGCATGGATAACCTTTCCCGGGTAAGAAACCTGTTGAGCCAGCTCTTCAAGATGGAAGAAGGCTGATTCTAGGATCCCCTCAGCACCTAGAGGGGATGTTTCTTTACTTCTTCTTTAATACGACGAAGCGTGTCCAGGGGATGTTCCACCAGCATCCTCTTCCCGGCGATAAGATCGGCAAAACCGATTTCACCGGGATACCGGGGAATAATATGAAGATGAAGATGAGAAATGGAAGCTCCGGCCGGTTTTCCCATATTGTAACCGATATTATATCCTGCCGGAGAATACAGTGCGTCCAGGACATCCAGGAATCGACTGGTGAGGAGATGCAGGGTATCCTGTTCTTCGCGCGTTAGCTCACGAAGATCCTCGATATGCCGCAGGGGAAAAAGAATGAGGTGTCCCGGGTTATAGGGATAGAGGTTCAGAGAAACAATGAAAGTATCATCCCGGTATACCGAAAGATCCGCCGTGCCGGACTTTCCCGCGGAAATTGAGCAAAGAATACAGTCACCGGAAGCGCTTCTGTTTTTTATGTAGTCGAGCTTTTCGAAATTACAAAAGTACTCCATGAGGGATTATTCCACCTGAGAAATAATTTCTCCCACATCGATGTCCCGAAGATCGGTATGGCCTCCGATTTTCATGTAATCCAGGAGGATAGGATACTCCGTCAACAGTTCACCGTATTTCTTTAAGGTGGTCAGGCGCACTTCCTCGTTGACCACAAAAGATGAGGATCTGCGAAGAGCCTCCTCTTCCGCCGCTTCTTTCTCGGTCATGACAGCCATATACATTTCCTTACCTTTTCGATACAGATCGAAATCGGGAAAGCGCATCTTTTGCATCTGCACCTGGATAAACTCCAATTCGGGGAATAGGTTCGAAAGTTCACTGGAAAGCTCATTTCCCAGGGTGGTATTGAACCCCGGGGAGGAGGTGTTCTCCGAGGCTTGCCGCATTTCCCTCTGAATAAGGGCTGTAGCTTCCAACTGGCATCGGGAGATGATCTGCTTGTACCATGAACCCAGGGTGTCGGGGGTAATATGCTTATCCCGGGTCAAAGCGGGCAGGGCATCGGGACGTATCTGAAAGGAGAGCGAAAAGGAGAGATCATAGGTAAAATCGGGGGAACCCTCCAAATATCGACCGTAGACATCGGCGGATGGGAGAGAACCGGAAATAGAAACCTGTTCTTCCTGTGGGGAAAGGGTATAGATATGAAGCCTGGTGTTGGTGGGAATAAGACGTTCCCAACGCCAGGTGAACGTTCCGGGACCTATGACCGTATCTTCATAACCCCTGAGTTTTGTAAAAACCACGGCATAGGAATGTTCATCCAACTGAATTTGTATCCAGCCGATGTAAAAAACCAGACCGCCGATGATGAGAATGATAAAAAGAAAAAAAACAAACAGACCTCTTCTTTTCATGCCCTGCTCCTAAAAATGCCGGCTTTCGCTTTTCGGTAAAATGTCTTTTATCTGTAGAAGCTCTGTAAGAAGTATATCAGATGATAGGGATCTAGAACACAATTCTTTTTCAGGAACACGAAGAGAACGAATATCTCCTGCGTACAGGCCGGTGAGAAACCCTTTTTCCTTAGCCGGTAAGATATCCTTTCGCAGGTCGTTACCGATGTACAGGGTTTCGGACGGCAGGATGGAGCGCTCCGACAGCTTCAAGACCAGGGTGTCGAAAAGGAAAGGGTCGGGCTTAGCCCGGCCGAAGCGATAAGACCAAAGGCAGAGATCCTCGTAAAAACCCAGTTCATCCAGGTCGGAATCCAAAAAAGCGGGAAAAAGAAAGGGGGTATAAAACTGGGCATTAGACACTATTCCTAAGATGATCCCGGCTTCCCGGAGAAAGGAAAGGGTTTCCTGAAGATAAGGCATGGGAAAGACGGGGTTTGAGAAGATTTCATAGTAAAGAGCACAGCGCTCGGCAGTTCCGGCGTCTCCTCGATGGGAAATCAACCCCTCTTTTTCAAGGGAAAGCAGCAGGTCTTTCCAGATAGCGATAATATCCACTTCGGGGTAGGGGATCCCCTTCTGTCGGTCGGTAGTATGGGAACGCTGAATACCGGAAACCAAAAGCTTGCCGGCTCTGAACCCGGTCTGTTCGGAAAGTGGGTCTAGGTGTGCCTGCTGCAGTACTCGAAGAAATAAAAGTCCTTCATCCTGAGACGCTACATTTATATCCCCCGATTCCGATATAAAAAGGGTACCGTAGACGTCAAAGACCAGGGCTCGGAGAGAAGGAAGAACGGTTATTACCGGGCTCAGGTTTGTAGGAAGAGGATATAAGGGGTTACTGTTGCTTCTTATAAAGTGTACGATATCCTCTGTCATAGTGCCTCGATTCACAAGGGCATTATTGTAAAGGGAAAAGGAATATCCTGCAAGAGAAATGAACAATCAGTTGTTTGAAGAATGGACGAAAAAAGCGGCAGCCTTGTGCGCTTTTCTGGTATTTCTCAGCCTTACTCTGTATATCCTGGGAAATTACCAATCCTTTCTCGATGCCACGCAGGAACGTCTCTTGCGTTTTGAAAAGATCGCCGCCATGATTCTCGCGGTTTGTCTGGGATTCCTTTCGTTTGGTTTTCTACGAGAAAAAAACAAGCCTCTGCCGATCAGAATCCTTTTTTTTCTGCTGACCTTTATCCTGTCGGTCCTGGCATTTTCTCTTTCGGTGGCGGTAACGGGAATCCTTACATGGACATCCACGCCGGGCTAGGGTAATGGAACCTTATATCCCCTTAAAAACATCCCTGGAAGTGAAAGGTATCCAGCGAACCTGTATAAACGTTGCGGGTATTCTTCACAGTTTGGCTTTCTTCATACGGGCAGGAATAACAACCCGGGATATCAATCGGTACTGTATAGAAGAATATAAGAAAAGAGGCCTGGTTAGTTCCTTTCTGGGATTCAAAGGTTTTCCCGAAAGTATCTGCACCTCGGTAAACCATGTGGCTGCCCATGGCATACCGGATAACCGGGTTCTGATGGAAGGTGACATTCTTACGGTGGACCTGACAGCCCAACTCGAGGGATGGCATGGAGACGCCGCCTGGACCTACCGGGTGGGAAACCTAGGACCTGACGCCCGGCGGGTTATCAAAGCCGCCTGGCACGCCACATCTGAAGGGTGCAGAGCCGCGAAAGCCGGAGGACGTTTCGGGGACATAGGCGAAGCCATACAGACAGCGGTTGCTCGCTATGGCTGCCAGGTATTGGAAAACTTTGTCGGCCATGGTATCGGGAGATCCTTTCATGAAGAACCCATGGTTTTGAACAAAGGAGAAAAAGGCACCGGCAGACCCCTGGTGCCGGGGCTGGTTTTTACTATAGAACCCATCGTAACCCTAGGAGATGTAACGGTTAAAACCCTGGAAGACGGCTGGACCGTGGTAGTTGAGGGCGGTGGTCTTTGCGCGCAATATGAACATACCCTCGCCCTAGGCGGCAGTGAAACACGAATACTAACCTTTCCGGGGGGGCAAGCCCCCTGGGACTATAAAACACCTCCGTATTGACGCGCCTTCGGTATTGTATTATATTTTCGTGACTTTTATGCCACCTTAGCTCAGCTGGCCAGAGCACGTGACTTGTAATCTCGGGGTCCTCGGTTCGAATCCGAGAGGTGGCTTGACGAAGATAATAACTTTTGTTATCCTCGTTTTCGCAAACGGGGAGATTCCCGAGTGGTCAAAGGGGGCAGACTGTAAATCTGTTGGCTCAGCCTTCGAAGGTTCAAATCCTTCTCTCCCCAAA
>JAFGDJ010000045.1 GCA_016932135.1 Spirochaetales bacterium
CAGAGGAGGTGTATACCTCCATCGGATCCTACGTGGTCACCGGTGATATTACCGGGGCTATCGAAGCCTTTGAAACCCTGAACCGCCTGAAACCCGAAGACCCGGAAACGAAAAACGCCTATGTGAAGCTGCTCCTGGCGGCGGGAAAGCTTGAAGAGGCGGAGAAGATTATATCTGAGATCCTGGAGGAACATCCCGATAATCCCGGAGCCTATTTTAACAGGGCCTTGTTGTGCGCCCTGACGAAAGACTCAGAAGGCCGGGAGACCTCCCTTCTGAAGGTGCTGGAAGCAGATCCGACTTTTCCCGGCGTTCATGCCCTGCTGGGGGAATTGTCCATGGAACGGAAAGACTATGCCACTGCGGAGGAGTACTTTTCAGCCGGCCTGGCGTTGAACCCCGGGGACCCCTTGCTGCATGCCGCCCTGGCCGGACTGTACCGCCGCCGGGGTGATTTGGTTCAGGCGTTGGAGCATCTGGACGAAGCCCTTGAACTGGACGAAACCTTCTCCTTCGCTTACGCGGACCGGGCCGCGGTAAAGCTCGCTTTGGATGATTTCTCCGGCGCGGAAGAGGACTACACGAAAGCCCTGGAATACGACAGCGATTTCTCCTGGCATTATATCGACCGGGCCAAGGTGTACCTGAGGTCCCGGCGCCTGGAAGAGGCTTTGTCCGACCTGGACCGGGCGATTGTGCTTGATCCCGAACAGGTTTATCCGTACATTCTAAGGGCCGGCGTCAGGGATGAGACGGACAGGCTCTCCGGAGCTCTGGAGGATTACCTGGTGGTCCTGGAAAAGCGGCCGAAGTATTACTTTGCCTACGAGCCGGCGGCCCTGCTGTTGTTCATGGAACAACGCTGGGAGGAAGCGGAGGATTTGTTTGTAAAGGCCTATCCCTATGCCCGGGATCGGTGGGAATTCCTCCTTTTAGCCGGTCTCTGCCGCCTGAGAAGGGGCGCCGACGCAAAGAGTTACTTTGAGGAACAGCTCAGCGGCATGCCCCGGGATTCCCTTCTGTACCAAGTGAGCCGGGTATTCCTGGAACCCGGTTATGAGGCCAGGGCCGTTCATATGGTTCAGCAGGGGGGCCGCAGCCCCGAAGCGGTACAGGCTCTTTTTTACCTGGCCCAGTATTTTCTCATTTCCGGATCGGAAACAACGGCATTACACTATTTCCTCCAGGTAGAGGAAAGAAAAGAATACGGACTGATCGAGACCCGGCTGGCCAAAGCCGAACGGGTGAGGATATCCGATATATTTTAACGAAGGATCAGACATCATGGAAGAACAGACACAACAGGATGATTCCATTACCCGCCTACAGGTGGCCGACCGGGAGATTGTGCTCCTCGGCACCGCCCATGTATCCAGGGAAAGCGTCGAACAGGTGGAGCGTCTTATAGAAGAGGAACGACCCGACCGGGTGTGCGTGGAAATCGACGCGGCCCGCTATAAGACCATCACCGAGGGGCAGCAGTGGGAAAACCTGAAGATCGATCAGATTCTCAAACGAGGCCAGGGGTTTCTGCTCCTGGCGAACCTGGTGTTGTCGTCTTTTCAAAGAAGAATCGGCGCCGGCTTCGGCATCGTTCCCGGGGATGAAATGAAAAAAGCCGTGGAAGCGGCGGATAGGCTTTCCATTCCCTATACCTTTGCCGACCGGGAGGTGCAGGTGACCCTCCGGCGGGCCTGGGCCAGAGCGGGGTTCTTCCAGAAGAATAAAATGCTGGCGGTTCTTTTCAGCTCCATTTTCAGCAAGGAGAAACTCCCGGAAGAGGAAATTGAAGCGTTAAAGAAGAAAAGCGCCCTGCAGGATATGATGGAGGAATTGGCCGAATTCCTGCCGTCGGTGAAGGAGGTCCTTATCGACGAGAGGGACCGGTATCTGGCCTCCAAAATTTTTCAAACCAAGGAAAAAAAGGTACTGGTCGTCATCGGCGCCGGTCATGCCGGAGGAATCGTCCAGTGGCTTCACCGGTTTGAAAAGGGAGAAGCCGGCACGGAACTTTCCGACCTGGAGACGGTGCCGAAAAAGGGAAACTGGAAAAAGATCCTCCCCTGGATTATTCCCGCGGCGGTGGTGACCCTGCTGGTGCTGGGGTTTGTCCGTTCGGGATTCCAGCAGAGTGCCCGAATGCTCCTGGTATGGATTTTAGCCAACGGGTCCCTGGCGGCTTTGGGGGCTCTCCTGGCCCTGGCTCACCCCCTGACGGTGATCGTTTCGTTTCTTGCGGCTCCCTTTACCTCCATGAACCCTACTATCGGCGTGGGCATAGTCAGCGGTCTCCTGGAATCCCTGGTCAGGAAGCCCCGGGTAAAGGATTTTGAAAATCTTCACGAGGATATGCTGAGTCTCAAGGGGTTTTACCGAAACCGCTTCACCCACATTCTGGTGGTATTTTTCCTTTCCAGTATCGGCAGCTCCATCGGCACCTTCCTGGCCCTGCCGTATTTAACGGCGCTGTTGACCTAGTAGTGAGAAGTGAGTCCTGAGTACCGTTCTCCCTCAACACCCATGACTCATAACTCACGGCTTTTTAAATACCCTTCCGATACCTTCCCGGATGGATGCCGCGGCTTTGTAACCGGTGTCGGATTTGAAACCGGTACCTCGCAAGGGAGGCCCGAGGAACATCCCTTTTCCCGCGTCGTTAAAGGCTTTGAATCTCCGGTCGATATGGCCGACCGATCGTATCTCCCCGGCCAGGCTGATTTCTCCGGCGAAGACTGTGTTGTCGGGAACGGGGAGGTCGGTCCGGGCCGAGTAAAGGGCAAAGGCTAAAGGCAGGTCGATGCCGGTTTCATCCAGCCGGATGCCTCCGGCCACGTTGACGTAGATATCCCGGTCGGCGAAGGAGAGGGAGAGGTGTTTTTCCAGCACCGCCGCTATCCGGGATACCCGCCGGGAGTCGATCTTGTCGGAAAAAACCCGGGATATCCCCCCCTTAGCGGGAACCACCAGGGCCTGGATTTCCACCAGCAGAGAGCGGGAACCTTCGTACACCGCAGCTACCGTTATCCCCGGAGGGAGAGGGCCGTCCCGCTGGACGGTAAAGAGGGCGCTGGGATCGGTTACCTGGTGTAAGCCCGTCTCGTTCATGGTAAACAAGCCGATTTCGTCGATGGAACCGAAGCGGTTTTTCGCCGACCGGATCAGGCGGATCTCCGATCCCGTCTGTTCGAAATACAGCACCGTGTCCACCATGTGTTCCACCACCTTGGGTCCGGCGATGGTGCCTTCCTTGGTGACGTGGGCTACCAGGAAAACCGCCGAGCCCCGTTCCCGGACCCAGGAGATGAGCTCGTGGGTGCAGTACTTGATCTGGTTTACCGTTCCCGCCACGGTGCCCAGTTCCTCCGACCGGAGGGTCTGGATGGAATCCACGATGACCATCAGGGGGTTGCGTTTGTCCAGGGCTTTTTGAATAGCGTCTATGTCGGTTTCGCAGAAGATGTCCACCGAACCGCCGCTGATGCCCAAACGGTCGGCCCGGGCCTTTACCTGATGAGCTGATTCTTCGCCGGAGATATACAGCACCGGGGCGTCACGCCTGAAGCCGCAGGCCAGCTGTATCATCAAGGTTGATTTACCGATTCCCGGCTCCCCGCCGATCAGCACGGATGATCCGGGGACGATTCCCCCGCCTAAGGTCCGGTCCAGCTCGGCCATGCCGGTGCTTATTCGGGGGTTTTCCGCCGTGGTTATGGAAGCCAGGGGTACCAGGGGAGAAGCCTTCTTGCCGGGGGTCTTTTTTCCCGGCGAGGACCCTTCGGCGGTACTCTGGATGAAAGAATTCCAGGTGCCGCAGGCCGGGCAGCGGCCCAGCCATTTCGGTTCGGTATGACCGCAGGAAGTGCATTCGTACATCGTGCGGGTTTTAGCCATCCTTAGGTACCCCGTAATTGTATATACTAAAAGCTCAGCAATTCCACTTCAAATATGAGGAAACTTTCCGGGGGAATGACCCCGGGATAACCCCGGCTGCCGTATCCCAGCTCCGGCGGAATGATGAGCAGGCGTTTTTCCCCTTCCTTCATATCCATCAGGGCTTCGTTCCAGCCGGCGATGACCTGGCCCACCCGAAACCTGGCGGGCTCCCCCCGGTCCACGGAACTGTCGAACCTGGTGCCGTCCAGCAGGCTGCCGGTGTAATGAACCGTCACGGTGGTTCCCATGGCGGGCCGGGCGCTCCCCGCGCCTTTTTTCAACACCACGTACCGGAGCCCGGAATCCGTGGTTACCGCGTCGGGCCATCGCCGGGAAACTTCGGCCAGGTCCTTTTCCTTTTGCTCTCGCAAGGTCTTGCCGGATCCCCCGTTCGCTTCATCCACCATCCGGTGAAAGCCTTCATCGGTGACCGTGAAGGCCTGGGCTTCCCGGCCGACCCTGAGGATCTCTACCGTGATGATTTTGTCACCCTGACGAATCTTGTTTACCACGTCCTGTCCTTCCACCACATGACCGAAGACCGTATGCTTGCCGTCAAGCCAGGGGGTGGCCACGTGGGTAATGAAAAACTGGCTGCCGTTGGTTCCCGGACCGGAGTTGGCCATGGAAAGGATTCCCGGTCCTGTATGTTTCAGATCGTTTCGAAATTCATCGGGAAACTGGTAGCCCGGTCCGCCGGTGCCGTTTCCCCGGGGGCATCCCCCCTGGATCATAAAATCGGCGATGACCCGGTGAAAGGTCAGGCCGTCGTAGAAGCGCTTTCCCGCTCCGCGGCCGCCGTTTATGGTGCCCTCGGCCAGGCCGACAAAATTGGCCACGGTCATGGGGGTCTTTTTATATTCCAGCATAAGGATAATATCTCCCCGGCCGGTCTGTATCTTCGCGTAGAGTCCGTCTTCCAGGTTTGCCGCTGAGTCTTCGGTCATGGGTTGTTCCTCCCGTGTTGTGTGTTGTTGTGGAGCTGCCAGGACGTACAGGGGTGTCAGTATGGCGGAGAGAACCGCCAGGAACACCAGGGTACGACGCTTATGTACAGATCTTCGATTCATACCTTTTCCTCTTTTTGTTCCTCCAGACGATAGCTTACCATATCGTTTCCGTCAAAGATGAAATATCCCTTTACATAGGTTCCCTCCAGGGCCTTGGGGAGCCATACCCGATCATCCGCCCACATCCGGTCATAGGGAATGGCTTCCTCGTCCACCCAGAAGGGATCGGCTTCCCGGGTTTCCTTAGGTTCTCCCTCATGGGTCCGGGCGAAAAACACGTGCCCGTGGAGGGAATACCCGGTTTTGAACTGAAAGAAAAGTTCCGCTCCCTTTCGGAGGTCCGAGGGGATAATCCGGACCTCTTCCTCCACCTCCCGGACGGCGGCCTGGAGGGGTGTTTCTCCTTCTTCTATCCTGCCGCCCGGGGCGTTGATCTTTCCCTTACCTAAGCCGGTTTTTTTATGCATCAGCAGCACCCGCCCGTTGTCCCGAACGTAACAGATCACCGCTTCTTCCTTGGCCCGCCAGGTTTGCCAGTCAATTTTTTCCACGTCGTCGGGAACCAGGGCTTCACCGGTTCCTTCCGCGTGCTCCGGTAGGCCGTCATCGTTGATCACATGCCCCCCGGCGGTTTTCGCCTCCGGGACCCGGGCTTCACAGGTTTCACAGAGATTGTTGTCGTAGTAGAGAAGCCGCCCCACCGGCAGCCGGGTATTGCAGGAGGCGCAGCGAAGACGAAAAAGAAAGATCTTTTTCCTCATACGATAGACATAAAAAATCGCGGCGATACCGGCGGGGATAAAAAACCAGGTTCCCAGACCGTAACGCTCCACGAGGAGGGTGGCCACGTAAATGATGAAAAAGGGGCCGGCCGCGTAGAGGCTGGCAAATCGTTTGTTTTCCCCGTGATCCAGGTGTTTCCGCTGAGAGAGATTGAAAAACAGGACCGCTACCAGCAGGCCTAAGGAGATATATCGTGTAAGTAAAACTGCCATTGTCAGAAGGTACCTGTTCTGAGCCGTGAGGTCAAGGACACCTTTACTTCGCCTTGATGCGGTCCCATTTCATGGTCATGTACCGGATACCGTAGATGATGAACAAAGCAAGCATGAAGCAGTACATTCCCCCCCAGGCCCAGATGACGTTCAATTTGAGAATGTGAACGATCAGCAGGACTCCCGGGATAAAGAGCAGCCAGGACCCCAGGAGGTTTGCCAGGAAAAGGAAGGTGGTGTCGCCGGTAGCCCGCAGGCAGAAGGAAAAGATAATCTGACCCCCGTCGAAGATCTGGAAAAACGCGGCGAACCGCAGCATGGGAGTGAGGGTGGCCAGCACCTCCTGGTCCCGGGTGTAGAATCTGCCTATGGTCTCGGGAATGATAAAAAACAGGACCCCCATGGCGACCATGAAGACAGCGCAGTAGAGCTGGACTTCCCACCCGGTTTTTTTTGCCGTGGCGGTTTCTCCTTTGCCCACCCGCTGGCCGATAAGGATCAGGGCGGCCTGGCCGAAGCCGATGGCGGGCATAAAGGCGGTGGAGGTGATATTCAGACCGATTTCATTGGCCGCCAGGGCTGTAGCCCCTAAGCTTGCCACAACAGCCGTGTACACAAAGAAAGAGAGGCTTCCTGAAAGTTCGTTTCCGGTTATCTTCACGCCCTCCTTTACCACCAGCCGGCCGTTGAATCTGTCGGGTTTCTGAAGAAGCCGGACGGGAATTTTCCTGGCCAGCAGTCGGGGAGAAAGGGCGATGAAGAGGATAAAAGCTATAAAGTAGGAGATCATGGTGGCCAGGCCGGCGCCTTCAGCCCCCAGGGCGGGCAGTCCCAGTTTTCCGAAAATCAGCAGGTAATTGAAAAATACGTTGGACAAGTGGCTGATGAACCGAATAATCATCGGCCTCCGGGTATCCCCGGTGGCTTTGATCATTCCTTCCAGGCCGCTGTTGAGCAGTTCGATGGGCAGACCGATGAGGCGGTAGCGGAAGTACAGGGCGCCTAAGAGAACCACCTCTTCGTCGGTCCCCATGATTCTGTACAGCAGCACGGCAAAGCCTTTGTTTCCCAGGGCCAGGGGCAGGGCCAGGAGAAAACTGATAAGGATAGCCATGCTCCCCCGGCGGGCGAAATCGTCGAATTTCCCGGCACCGTAGGACTGGGCGCACAGGTACCCCGCCGCCATCACCGGGCCTCCGGTCAGGACGATGAGATTCCAGAAGAGGATGCCTCCCACCCCCACGGCAGCGATGGCCGCGGGGGAAAGACTGCCAATCATCATCAGGTCCACCACGTTGGTGATGGTGTAGGAGGCCTGGGTGAGGAAAGCCGGCAGCGCGAGAGTAAGAATGGTCCTGGTTTCCAGGTGATGTCCGGGCATAAGGATATACAACACTTAAAAAGGGTTCCCTGTCTACCTTTGTTTTGATGAACCCGGAGGGCCTAATCGGTTCTTTCTGCCGGGGAAAGTCGACCGCTGAGGGTGAGGGTTAATTGTTCCTTCTTGGTGTTCAGATAGGGTGTGGAAGACCAGGAAAAATCCTCTTTCCTCTCTGAGAGGCTGAAACCGGCGGACGTAAGCCACCGAGCTGCTTCCTTTCGCAGGAAGGCCTGCATGGCCGCCTTTTCTTCCGAAGGGCTCACCAGGCAATAGAAAGACTTGCGAAATTCGGCGGCCTGGGCCCCTGTTAAAAGGGCAGAATCAAAATCTGCAACCTTGTATACCGGGTAATCCAGGTCCTGCAGATCCAGGTCTCCGTCGGTCATGTCGAGAACCGGTAAAGGACCCGGGGATGTGTTGATTGAGTGAATTGCTTCCAGCAGCCGGTGCCTGTACGGAATTTCGGGGAACTCCACGGCTCCTGGGAAAGGGCCGGCTACCTGGAAATTGAAAAAGCGCTTTGTCCTGCCGGAGGTAACGGGTTTACAATCTTTGACCCGATCTATAATAACGGCTCCGCTCTTTTTATCTTCCATCCGGAGGTGCCCGTAAGGAGCGACGATGATGGCATCCGGCGCGTCATACTGTATAGCCGCTCCCATCATGGCCGCGGCATATCCCCCCTGCCAGACCGACAAGGGATCCTGCAGGGCCGTGTCGCCGTCGATGCAATAACCCGACCCGTCCAGTACGACCATGGGAACCTCGATACCCGCGTCCCGGCAGGCCCTTTCCACTTCCGCCAACTCCTTTTGAAAAGAACCGCGGATAACCAGGTTGATCAGCAGCCGGTTCTCTGTAAGGAGGAAGGATGTGTATTCCTTTGTCTCCAGGCTGTGATATCTAAACGCCCCGGGGGCCGTTTTTTCACAGACCTCGATGATTCGCTGTTCTTCCCCCTTGAAACCGAATTGATACATGGAATGAACAGCTACATCGGTAACACCGGCTTGGAAAAAGGTTGCGAGCACCCTTTTACACTGCTTTGGTGCAAAGGGTTCCTTTGGATCGATGTTCTCCGTGATAAGTAGACCGTTGTTTTTTTCCAGGAGCTGGGTCATGGATTCCGGTTTGTACGAGTCCGGCGCCAGGCGGATATATCCGATTTTTTTTTGTTCCCGGCACACCGAATCCATGAATCGTTCGGCCGCGTCGGTGACAAGAACGATTTTCCCGGGAGGAAGGGCGAATTGTTTTCCATGACGGAGAAAGGAAATAAGTTCCCGGTATACGTCGGAGGGAGTCATTCTTCTTTCTGCATCGGATTCATTATCCTGATCCGTTCTGCCGGTGTGTCTGATGAGCCAATCGTTGTGAACCCCGTAGGCGAAATCACAGGTCTTCAGACCGATCCGGACAATCAGGTCCATGCTTTCTTTCATCCTCAGCCGTCCTCAGGGAAAAAGCGGGAATAATGGATCCCTTCAAGGGGAAGGTATTCTTCATTGTAACCGAAACAGGCAGGACCGAGGACCTGCAGCATATCCGATGATTTCAGGCGTACCGGAGCCGGAACACCATGAACGGCTATCATGATATTGCGATGCAGGGCGCTTAAGGAAAGGGGTTTGAGGTTTTGCAGGTCTATCAGGGTAATCAGGTCGGGAACCATGGCGGAGATGCTGTTATCACGATACGCCAGGAGGCACTCGTTCTGGGCTAAAATAAGGAAGGTGCTCTTTCTGTAGTCCCCGGACCCTTTTACGGTTATCCTTGACCAGGTGCGCCCCCCTTCCCTCGATACTTCAATGTTCTCCACTGTGCCGATAAAGAGTTCGATAGACCGGCCGTACATACTGTTTTTCGTCACGTCCGTCAGGGCTTCCGTGAGGTTACTGTAGGAATCGGGGGCGATAAAACAATCTCCCACGGCTCCGACAAACGACATGGTTCCCGGCAGAAGAATTCTCCGCAATTTCTCCCCGCGTAAGGGGAATCCCGCGAAATAAGCGATTCCCTCTTCATGGCTTACAATTTCCCGGGCTTTTGCCTCAAAGATAAGATTTTCGATATTTTCAAAGTGGTAATAGTTGCCCCCGGCGGTAAGAATACTCATGGGAACAACCTTCTCGTTCATAGCTTGCGCCGTGGTCATTTGAAATTCGGGAAAAGCCCTGCCCATGCAGTCTCCATCCACGATGGGCATTTCCGCCAGAGCGGCCACAAGGATCGGGAAAAGAACGTTCAGGCTTGACAGTTCTATCGAGAATAAGGCTTCGAAGTGGGAATCGAGTTTCTCCCGCAGTCTCCTGAGAACTTCCAGCCCTTCTTTCCCCGTCTGAAGGCTGGCTTCCAATCGACTCCCCATTACCCCTACGGATATATACTGTCCGTCTTCCGGGGCCTCCTGCAGCGAGATAAGCTTTACCGGGCCATGCTCGGTCAGGTGACGTTCCACGATGGTCGGCAGATGTTCCGAATATTCGCCCCCGCCGCAGGCGGTGAACAGGCTTCCGTAATAAAGAGAAAGAACGCTTTCCGCTGTTATCTCCTTCATACCAGGCCCTCCTCCTTCAGGCGTCTGTAAAGGGTTGCCAGGCTAATATTGAGATGTTCCGCCGCCCGTTGTTTGCCCGTCGTATCTTCTCCGAAAAGATCAAGCAGTTTTCTAATTTCCCCGGATAAGGCCTTTCGTTTACCCTGTAGCCGGCGGAGAAGATCCTCCGGGGACTCGGTTTCTTTCTGTGAGGGAACCCTTTGCTCCTCGCGGTCCGACCACTCGGATACAATTCCCGGAGGCAAGTCGTCGGCTTCAATCACACTTCCCACGGACATAGTCAGGCAGTACTGCACCACGTTTTCCAGTTCACGGATATTCCCGGGCCAGTCGTAGGCTGTAAGGGCTTTCATAGCCTGGAAGGAGAAATACTTGAAAGCCTGGCCTGCGGTCAGGGCATATTTTTTAAGGTAATAATTCAGCAGAATTTCCACATCTTCCCGGTGTTCTCGCAGAGCCGGTATATGAATCGGTACGACGTTCAACCGGTAAAACAGATCGCTGCGAAAAGTGCCGTCTCTCATCAGGTCGTTCAGATCCCGGTGGGTGGCGCTGATAAAACGAACGTTTACCCGAATGGGGGTTGTTCCGCCCACCCGTTCGAATTCCCTTCTCTGCAGAACTCGAAGAAGCTTTGCCTGAAGGTTTTGGGGCATGTCTCCTATTTCATCGAGAAACACGGTGCCGGAATCGGCGGCTTCGATTTTTCCCAGTTTGCCCCCCCTGGAGGCGCCGGTAAAGGCTCCTTCTTCGTAACCGAAGAGTTCGCTTTCCAGAAGGTGTTCCGGAATGGCCGCGCAGTTTATTGCCACAAAAGGCTTGTTCTTTCTTGCGGAGAGGGAATGAATCGCCCGGGCGAATTGCTCCTTCCCGGTGCCGCTTTCCCCCTCCAGGAGCACCGTTGTATCCGTTTCCGCCGCCCGTTCGGCTATCCGAAGGGTTTTTTTGAGAATCGGGTCTTTCCCGAGGATACCGATAAAACCCCCGCCGGTATACCGGCGGTCTTTTTCTTCACCCGTATCGGCGGGAGGTCCGGAACGGGTGAAGATAATCCGGCCGAGGTAACTGTCGCCGGAATACAGGTTTTTTATATCCAGTTGAACCGGGACGGTACCTTCAAGGGAAACGCTATATTCCGTTTTCTGCAGTGCCCGAGGCCCCTCAAACTGCATGTTGTATTCCCGGTATCTCTCCGCCACATGCCGGTTCCTCGCCGGGGTGTTCTGATACAGGATTTGTCCATCCTCACCCAGAAATACCAGGCCTTCTTTCGAACGGGTTCCCAGAAGCTGTACCGCCTGGCGGTAGAGATGAATTTCCTCATCTCGTTTCTTTTTTAGCAGCTTCATGGCAATCATCCGGGAACACTGGAGAAGATGTTCCAACTCGCCGGGTAGAAATTCCCGACGGCCGGGAAACCGCCAGAGAAGGGCGCCCAGGTGCTGCAGTCTTTCCGGAGATATGAAGATTTCAGTCATATTCCGGGTATATACCGGGATAATATCAGCTTCCCCCATAATCGTCGTCATTTTCTGTTCGTAAAGAGGATCGTCCTCGGTAAGGTAGGTTATGGTACAGGAAAAATAATCCTCCAGGGATCGAAGAAGTTGTTTCATGAAAGCATGGTAATGGAAGCTCAAAGAAAATTCTATCTTTCTCAATTATTTTTTCATATTTTCTTAAAATTTCTCATTTTTTC
>JAFGDJ010000248.1 GCA_016932135.1 Spirochaetales bacterium
AACAGTACTCCGACGATGGCGTATTTTTTTATTGAACTCATGTATGTTTTCATCATAGTTATTCACCCGACGCTAATTGAAGTATTTTTTCCTGGGTAGCTTCCCGGCGGGACAGCTCCCCGGCGATTTGCCCTTCGTGCATGACGATTATTCTATCCGACATCCCCAGAAGTTCGGGCATTTCGGATGAGATGAGGATGAGGGCTTTCCCCTCGGCGGCCAGGGAGTTGATAAGCCGATAGATTTCCTGCTTCGCTCCCACATCGATACCCCGGGTGGGTTCGTCGAAGAGGAGAATATCACAACCCGTGGCCAGCCATCGGGCCAGCACTACCTTCTGCTGGTTCCCTCCGCTTAAGTCCTTGATCTTTTTTTCTATGCCGGGACAGACAATATTCAGGAGATTCCGATAGGTTTCCGCCACTTTCTTCATCAGGGAAGGAAGAAGCAGCCCGAAACGGCTTACCTTGTGAAAAGCGCTGTAGGATATGTTTTCTTTCACCGACAGTTCGGAAATGATGCCGTGGCGTTTCCGGTCCTCCGGAATAAGCCCCAGGCCGTATTTCACCGCCTGGGCGGGCTTTTTTATGCTTACCTGTTTCCCCTTCACCATCACCGTGCCACTGTCGCTGCGGTCCGCTCCGAAGACCGCCCGCACAAGCTCGGTGCGTCCCGCACCCACCAGGCCTCCGAATCCCAGAATTTCCCCGGCCCGGACGGAGAAGGAGATGTCTTTCAGGATCGCATCCCGGGAAAGATGCTCCACCTGAAGTACCGTCTCCGTCGGCAGATGGGTCCGTTCGGGAAAGGTTTCCAGGAGCTCCCGACCCACCATGCAACGGATAAGGGTTTTTTTATCTGTTTCCCTGGTGGGAAAGGTCTGTATGAGTTTACCGTCCCGGAATACCGTAACCCGGTCGGATATGTCAAAGATCTCCGACATCCGATGGGATATGTACACAATGGTCACTCCGCGGCTTTTCAGATTCCTGATGAGGGTGAAGAGTTTTTCCACCTCATGGGTGGAAAGCGGTGCGGAGGGTTCGTCCATGATAAGAATTTTCACGTTATGAGAAATGGCTTTGGCAATCTCCACAATCTGCTGGTAAGCCACGGTGAGATATTCCACCTTTACTCTGGGGTCCAGGGTTATTCCCAGCATCTCCAGGCATTCCGATGCCCTCCGATTCATCTCGGCGATGTTTAGAAGCCCGTTTTTGCGTCTCAGTTCGTTTCCCAGAAATATGTTCTCCGCAATACTGAGGTAGGGCACCAGGTTGAATTCCTGATAGATGGCGGCGATGCCATAGTGGAACATGGCTTCGTGAGGGGTGAAGCCTTTACGAGTGATACCGTCGATTTCCAGGATTCCTTCATCCGGTTGGATTGCTCCGGTAAGGATCTTGATAAGGGTTGATTTTCCGGCTCCGTTTTCGCCGCAGATGGCATGGATTTCTTCTTTTTTGATGTCCAAGGCTATATTGTCCAGGGCGGTTACCCCGGGGTACCGTTTCACGATTCCCCGAACGGACAGGGCAAAGGATTCCCCCATGGTTCCCTCCGATTTGGTTTAAAAAAGCCCCTCTCGATTTTTTCAAGAGGGGCTTTTCAGGTTAGTTCAAGAACTTATCGACATTAGCGATGGTGATAACCTCGTTATCGATCTTCTGGTGGGGAACCACCGGCGCTCCAGTAACCATCTTGTAGAGGACTTCCATTTCGGTTCTTCCCGACGCATAAGGCGCCATGCTCACCGAGGCCTTGTACATGCCCCCTTCCGCGATAAGCTTCAGAGCCTGGGCAATACCGTCGGTCCCGCTGATCCAGGTGACTGCCGGGTCCTTCCCGGCGGCGGTCATGGCTTCATAGGCCCCCAGGGCACCGTCGTCGTTCAGGCAGGCTATAACAGCCAGGTCCGGGTGGGCTTGAAGCAGAGATTCGGTAACGGCCATTCCGACGTCGGTCTGGAAAGCATCCTGCCTTCCCACGCATTCCGCTTTGGGTGCTTCGGAGAGAATGCCGTCCCGTATTCCGTCGGTTCGGGGAATAACAAAGGGAGTGCAGTCGGCGGCCAGGAGAGCGAATTTGGCTTTTCCCCCGAGTTTTTCGGTGATGAACTTGCCTGCCTCGGCTCCTTCGATAAAACCGTAGTGGTACTCGTCATTTCCCAGGGAACCGTCGGCTCCGGATAAGGGATGCACGGCCGCCATAACCTTGATACCCGCCGCCTGGGCTTTTTTGCAGTACTCCATGCTGGCGACTTCATCAACGCAGGAAATGATGATTCCGTCCACTCCTCCGGTGATCAGGTTCTCCCAGGTGTTGATTTCTTTCGCCGGGTCTACCTGCAGATCGATAACGGTGAGTTTCACACCCAGTTCGTCGGCCATTTCACTGGCCCCCTTTGCCTGGGTTGCCCAGAAGGGATTTCCCAGATCATGAACCATGAAAGCGAAGCGCATCTCTTCAGCTTCTCCCTTATCCTGAGATCCTCCGGCGAAGAGAGGAAAACCGGAAAACAGGAATACTGTGAGAACCAGGAGAACAAGGATAGATCTTTTTTTCATAGAAACCTCCATATCGTGTAGTAAAGGTGAAATAACAATATGTATGCCAACCTGTCCCTTTTTGATTTAGAAATAAGTAACTCATTAAAAGGTAGATAATTATTGTTCCGCGATTTCTCCGGGGTGATCCGGTATGTCGAAGGTTGCCGTTTCCTCTTTTACTCAATCTGAGTAATTATGGGGAAAGGGGCTGGAGGAAAAGGATGCCTTTTCAGGAATCGATGGAATACTTTTTCATCTTTGAGTACAAGGTTTTTCGGCTGATTTCCAGCGACTTGGCGGTAAGGGATCGGTTGAAATGATTGTCGTACAGGGCATTCAGTATGGCGTTCTTCTCAATTTTCTGGATATGGCTTAAGGATTCTTTCTTGTTGTCCTCTGTGGGAATATCTTCCGGTCTGATGAGCTGATTATCTTCACTTAAAAGAACCACCGATTCGATAATATGTTTCAATTCCCTGACATTACCGGGCCACTCGTAGCGTTTTAACGCTCTGAGGGCTTCGGTGGAAAATGAGAGGTTCCGACGGTGGTGTTCTTCCGAGAAATGCTGTAGAAAGTATTCCGCCAGGATATCCAGATCTTCCTTTCTCTCCCGTAGGGGGGGGATCATAATCTCCACCCCTTTGAGCCGGTAATAGAGATCGGGGCGGAAGGCTTTTTCAGCTATCTTTTCCTTGATGTCCACGTTGGTGGAGGAGATAATCCGGGCTTTTAGGGGTATACTTTCCAAGCCGCCGATTCTCTCAAAGCTCCGCTCCTCCAGAACCCTGAGGAGTTTTGCCTGAAGGTCGATATTCATGTCTCCGATTTCGTCTAAAAAGAGGATTCCGTTCCCCGCCGCCTCGAATTTTCC
>JAFGDJ010000249.1 GCA_016932135.1 Spirochaetales bacterium
ACCGATAACGGGGAATCAATATACGACAGGGAGGTTTAAAAAAAGTTCCCCAGTGGTTCCTGAATAAACGAATAACAGAAGGTCCTGTAACTTGCCTTTCCGGTGCAAATGATGAGACAGAAACCCCAATGGCCGGTGATTTTTTATCATTGACAAGGAGATTCTGTCCTCACATAATAAGGCATCTTGAAAAACTACAGAGGTGTCTATGAAAAAGACTCCCATCCGAATCGTTTTTTTTACCTGCATAATTCACCTTCTCCTCCTGAGCGGTTGTATCTCCACCATGGCGGAACGATATGCTGAAAAATATTACGGAACGTCGGATTCCGAATCGGCAACAGCCGCCCCTGAAAGAAAAGATATTGTCGCGTACCTGGAAAGGGATAACTTCGCCTATGCCAGGGACCTGATCGAGGGCGATCCGGGCTACCTGGATGCGAGAAATTACCGAGGGGATTCTTTGTTGATGATCGCCATCGATAAGTTATATGATTCCGTTAACAGGAACCGGGATATAAAAACTTTTTATCCCGGTACCGAGCTGCAATTCATGAATTTTCTCGTCGACAGCGGAATCGATGTCAATATAGTGAACGATAACGACTCAAGCGCTCTGTCGATGCTGGTTGGTTTTAACGCCAGGGTCAACCATGCCACCGCCGAAGCATGGGGGATCGACGATCGGACGTACACGGATACCGACACCTTTTTGAAGAAACTTATCGACGCGGGGGCTGATGTCTCTTTTCGACCGAAAGTAATGAAGAGCGTTACGACAATACTTCACATCGCCGCCGGAGAGAAGGACGACGGGCGGATCATGGGCTTACTGCTGGAAAAAGCTCCGGGCATAGACGTCCGGGGTTCCTCCGGAGTGACACCCTTGATGTATGCCCTGTACAAGAAAAATGAGCAGGGGGCCCGCTGGCTTCTGGATCACGGCGCGGACTATACCCTGACGGATGATCGGAATTACACGCTGATGCATTACTCCGTCCTGAGCGGCGGTATCCTTTTCGGCGAACTGTTGTCTCTGGGCGTCGATCCCTATGTGCTGACAGAAAAAGGGAACAATCTTATTCATTTTGCTGTTCTCAACGGCAGCAACACCGGAACGATTGATTCACTCATCGCCGCCGGTCTGGATATAAACGCGGTGAATAACGCCGGGGAAAGCCCCCTCGACCTGGCGGTGCAAAAAGCGGTGAAAGACGAGGGTGGAACCATTGTTTCCTTTTTACTGGAGAAGAATGCCGAGGTCCATGAAGGGACCATTATTCCTCTGGTGGACAAGCTGGGGGTAGGTGTAATAAATAAAAATTATCCGACGGCGGTGAATCTATACAATATTATAGGCCACAAGCTTTTTATCCGGGGAGTGATCGATTCTTCCTCAAGGGTAAAGCTTCCACAGGAATCGCTGGTTCAGGCTATCCTTCATGTACTGAACACTATTGCTTTTTCCGAGTACCATCGTTTCTCGGAAGAGCAATTGGACGACCTTTTTTCAGCTGTTACTACGTCGATACTCCTGGGGCTGGATATTCGGACTATCGGAACGGAGGATTTCATCGTTGTCCCGCCCAATGAGAATATCCAGGTTACCGACCGTGCTTCAATAATTTCCATCTACCGGAGCCTGCTGGAAAGATGCGGGGTCGCGGCGGAAGAAATTCGGTCCTATGCCGTCAACTACTATGAGATAATGAAGGGTCCTCAGTAAACCTGAGTCCTCCGACGATATTACCTGATCCGACCCTCAGAAACAGCTCCTTTCGGCCAAGGCCCTTGAGGTCTCCGATACCGTCGCCATCGGCATCATGGCAGGACCGCAGATAGACCCGGTAAAATCGCGTATTTCCAATAAAGCAGTTTTGTATCAAGGGGTTACCCCATACCAGGCAAGGGCTGAAGGGGCGAAATCTTGACATGCCGATGGAATGAACCTGTAGTTTCCTGTCTTCTTTTATCAACATCCTTGAGGTTCATCAATGAAATACCCCTTACTGCGTGTCATCCCAATTATTCTTCTTACGGCCTTCTTTTTGCAGAGCTGCGATCTGTTCAGATGCGCCGAGATCATCTATTCCGCCACCGTTGAATTTACCGGCGGCAGTGACGACGTCTTTGTCCAGACCGATGATGGAACCGTAGTCATTACCGGCATGGATGCCACCTATGCTATAACTCTTCAGAACGAAAACGGTCGTGAAATCGACGGATACATCATCAGCTACCGGGAGGAGTACGGCGAATCGATCCTCCGGGGCTACGATCCGGAGGGCCGGTACGAATCATTTTTCCTGAAGGGGGATGCCAGTGAGATCGCTTCCCTCCTGAATTCCGACGGATCGTCTTCCGCTTCCATGACCGGGGACAGGATCTTGCCGCTGGTGCCTGTTGTAGTAGTTGGTGTCGTTACGGTAGGTGTACTGTCCTGGAACACCTACGGATTGACGAAGATCAGCAAGGAAGTCAAAGAGTACGTATACGACAGTATAGACATCGTCTACAACGGCGAGGCGGTCCTCAAGACCACCCCCCGGGAGTTTTCCGACAAGTATCTCATGAACTGGTTCAACGCCAAGAAGTCCGAGGCCTCGATCCTGTTCTCCTGCGTCTCCCTGGGACTGGGTTCCGCCGCCGCCGGGATAAAGGACGCGGTCATCGAGATAAGCCTGGCCCTGGCTCCGGAACTGGTGGGGTAGGCGGTGACCCACCTGCTGGGCTTCCATCTCGAAACCTTGAACAAGCAGTGGGAAAGCCTGCAGATGGAGATCCATGAAGATTCGACGATCTATGTCATCATTCCCTATGAGGAAGACTGGTCAGGCCTCGATCTGCTCAACCTGCAATACAGCATTTTTCCGGTGGATCCGTCGACCCTCACTCTGTCGGGCTCCTGGGATATCGAAAGTACGGTCTCGTCCTCTACCGATACAAATGTTTTTCCCGTGGGGACGGTCTTCCGGAACGAGTGTTTTCTCCGGTACAACTCCGGCGGCAATCTGGAGGTGTATGATTTCCTGACCGTCGACCAGGATTACCTCGATTGGGATTCGGGCCTGCTGGAATTAGGGGATTCCGGGTTCTCCGGATACGTGAACGGCCGGTACGAAGCGGAGGATCGGAATCTCTATGCCGGATTCAGTAGCGGGACCTTCGACGCATCCATGGAAAGCGGCACCCTTGCCTTCGGGGAGCGCCTGGAGTTTCCCGACGGTTCCTACGTGGACTGCTTCGGCACGTCGGCTTTCGAGAAAGATCAGTAAGTTCCAGAAAAAGCTGTCTCCCAGGCGCAAGCCTGAAACGGCAATCGAGGGCGAAATTTCACCGCTGCGGAGCAAGAATCGCAGGTCGCGGGTCGACAACGGGCTTGCGAGGGTGTAAAGGACAGAAATAGAAACCCTTGTATGAAAAAGGGTCGCTAGTAGTTATATCTTCAATCGGAGTTGGTACAGCGGATCCGTGCGACGCCCTGGAGATAGTCGCCACACTTATAAACCCGCTTGCCGAACCGCTGGATACCCTCGCGAAGGGATGCCACTTTTATTCTATTGGCGTATAGAAACAACCAACCCGCGATTTCAGGGGCTGAAAACCAGTTCAACCCCCGCCCCCGGGGAATCCAGTATTCTGAAGGACCCTTCCAGTTGGTCACTCAGGGAGAGGATTATCTTCATTCCCAGGGTATCCGTACTCATGATGTCAAAACCCTCGGGATAACCCGGCCCGTTGTCCCGGTAGACGAAACTTATTTTACTGTCGCTCTGCTGCAGTGTAATGTAGACGTTGAGATCGGAACCGTTATGGGTGCCGTACTTGATGGAGTTGGTTAGAAGTTCCGTCACTATAAGAGCCAGGGGTATCATTGTCTGAAGGGAAAACTTCAGTGGTTGAATGTTATCCTCGACCGTGATTTCTCCCGCGTTCAAAGTCGAACTGATATCCAATATCAGATCCAGGAGATAATCCCTGATATCGATTTCCGCCATATCCGGGCTTTCATACAGTTTTTCATGGACCAGTCCGATGGCATGAATGCGATTGATAATTTCCACGAATTTTGCCCTGATATCTTCACTGTATCTGACTGACTGGAGGTTTAAAAGGGCAATAATAACCGCCAGGTTGTTCTTTACCCGGTGGTGAATTTCCTTAATCAGGATCTCCTTTTCATCCAGAGATTTCTCTACGAGCATCATCGCCTTACGGTTCGCCTTCACTAGGTCGTAAAGTTCCTTCTGGTTTTCGATCCGGGCCAGAAGTTCCTCCCGGGAAAAGGGTTTTGTAATATAGTCGTTCGCGCCGCTCTTGAGTCCCACAATCAGGTCCTCAACCCTGTTCCGGGCCGTAAGCATAATGATGGGAAGCCTGTCGCCGGGATATTTTTCCCTGACCCTCCTGCAGACTTCATATCCGGACATCCTCGGCATCATCACGTCGAGAAGCACCATCTCGAAGGGTCTGTCTTCCTCGAATCTCCGGTCGATCTCCTTCAGCGCCTCTTCACCGTTGTATGCCTGGGTTACCTCGAAATTCCGCAATGACAGCTGATTGCTCAGTAGCTGCAGGTTGACCGGTTCATCGTCCACGATCAGAATCCGCGGAATTTCGTCTCCGTTACCTTCGTCGGCCTGGATCGTCCCGAGTTCCTGCAGACCATCACCGACAGCAAATACCGGAGGGCCGGCAATAGCTGGACGGTATTCTGTCCCGGTATCGACCTCTTCGGCTGCCGGCAGGCTGAAAAAGAAACAGCTGCCTTCTCCCGGAACGGACCTGACGCCCAGGTGTCCTCCGTGGAGTTCTACGAGCTGCCGGCTAACCGCCAGACCCAGGCCTGTTCCCCCGTATTCCCGTTCGATGGATCCGTCGGCCTGTTCGAAGGATTCGAAAATGCACTCCTGTTTCTCCGGCGGAATGCCTATACCCGTATCTTCCACGGAAATCACGACCAGGCTCCCTTCACGTCGTGAATAGATCCGTATCGTTCCCTCGGCGGTGAACTTAATGGCATTGGAAAGGAGGTTGTACAGGACCTGCTGCACCCGGTCAGGATCTGCCAGTACGAAACGGGCATCCCCGGATATCTCATTCCTGATTGTCAGGGGCTTTTTACCTATCAGCATACCGGAAATGTCTGCAATCATATCAGACAGGGAATGCATGTCTACGGTGGTGATCTTGAGCCGGATATCCCTGTGCCGAAGTTTTGAAAAGTCCAGGATATCGTTTACGAGATTCGTCAATCGTCTCGCCGATGCCATGATGAGCGAGACGTTGCGAGCAAGACGGTCATCAATCTGCCCCCCGGCCCCGTCCAGGAGGGATTCGGCAAGCCCGATAATCCCGTGGAGGGGTGTCCTGAGCTCGTGGGATGTATTGGCCAGGAACTCGTCCTTGAGAACGTCCAGCCGTTTCAGATCTTCATAAGCCCCGGACAGCTTATCCTCGGTCCTTTTTCTCGCGATGATCTCACGCCGCAGCCGAAGGACATAGGAGATCACAAGCAGCACCATGCCCAAGCAGAAGATGATGACCAGCATGAAGAACCACCAAGCCTTCCAGAAGGGAGGAGTAACCGCCACACGCACGCTCCTGTCCGACTCGTTCCAGAGGCCGTCATTGTTCGCCGCTTTCATCCGAAGCACATAGTTCCCCGGTTCCAGACCGGCATACCGCCCGAAATTCATGGTGCCGGAGTAAAACCAGTCCTGATCTACCCCTTCCAGCATATAGGCAAACTGGTTTTTATCGGGAAGTCGATAACTCGGCGCGGCCAGCTCGAATTCGAAAAAATTGTTTCTCCAGTCGAGGACGAGTTCCTCCAGGCGCTCTGGCGCGGAGGGAAGATTGAGCTCTATCCCCCCCTGCTTGATGCTGGTCAGCCGTACCGGCGGCATAAAAGGGTTCATCTTCATTTCATCCGGGTAGAAACTCACCATCCCCATGGTCCCGCCGAACCACATCCTGCCGTCCGATCCGAGGATTCCGTTACCGGCATAGAACATGTTCGATTTGAAGCCGTCCTCCTTCCGGTAAACCCGCATCTCAAGATTCACGGGATCGAACCTGACCAGGCCGTCCGCCGTACCGAGCCAGAGAATGCCGGAAGCATCCTCACCCACCGAGTGGATCGCCTTCATCGGGAAACCGTTCTCCTCGGTGTAGGAAACACAGGTGCCGTCGACCTCATCCAGGAGGTTCAGTCCGTTCTCGGCACCTATCCAGATCCTGCCGTCGGAAGTCTCGATAATGGCGGTCATGATGTTGGCGGAGGGACTCGCAGGATTCCCGGGATCATGTTCGATATACGACAGGTTCCCGGTCCCGGGGTCGTACCGGAGAAGACCCTTTCCCCAGGTTGCCGCCCAGACTATGCCGTTTTCGTCCTGGTAGATATCCCAGCAGTCGTTGGCGGTATGCTGAAGAAATCTACCTGTATCCTTGTGAAATTCGATGAATCCTCCCGATGAGGCGATCCAGAAGATATTTCGGTCATCTGAGTCTTCGATAATAACGTTGACCTGTCCGCAGTCGGGCATACTGTAAGGGTCCTCCGGATCATGGAGAAAGGATGTCAGCACCTTGCCCGTGTCCCGATCCAGGATCGAGAGACTCCCCGGGGAAGCATTTCCGATCCAGAAAATTCCATCCGAGTCTTCGAAGATGCCGGGAGAATAATCGACTGTCGATGGAAGGGTTTCCGGGTTGCCCGGTTCATGCAGGAACACTGTAAACCTTCCCGTTTCACGATCGAACCTGTGCAATCCCCCCAGGGATGTTATCCAGAGGTCCTTCCTTGAATCCTCGAAAATAGAGACGACGATATCCGAGACCAGGCCATTCTCCCTGTCCGACTCCACGGTATAGGTTCGGAACCTGGGCCGGTCCGCCTCGTACACCCCGAGTTTTCCGTCGTCGAAGAGAGCCCACTGAGTATTCCCTTCTTCGAAACACTCAGTTATGTCCTGATCCAGGATCATGAATTTTCCGGTTTCCGGGTAGAAGATACTCAGGAAGTTCTCATGTGAACACCAGATCCTCTTCAATGTATCCTCGTACATATAGGTTACCCGGTTCGATCCGATAGACTCGCCGTCGTCCGGATCGTGGCTGAAGACCTCGATGTCGCCGGTCTGAACATCGATCCGGTTCAGACCGCTGCTTTCCGTACCGACCCACATGTTTCCCGATGAGTCTTCCAGGATCGACATGATGATGGGGCCGCTCAGGGTCCTTCCTGAATCCCCGCCGGGCCGGTAATGGATGAATCCGCCCCTGTCATAGACAGACAGGCCCTCTTCGGTCCCGATCCACAGCCGATCCAGGGAATCTATATACAGAGCCCGGATATAGTCGCTGAGAAGGCTCCCTTCGTCCTCCGCCGCATACCCGAAATGCGTGATGTCGCCCGTGGATGTGTCGATGCCGTACACCCCTTCTCCCATAGTGCCGACCCACATTATTCCCCCGGTATCCTCTACCAGTGTGTTTTTCCCTCCCCAGAATATCGTCTTTCCGCTGACTCCCCCGCCAGGCCGGAGGTAGAAGGTAACCGTGTTGTGCTCCTTGTCATATTTCGAGATCCCCGCACCGCTGGCAGCGAACCAGAGGTTTCCGTTACTGTCCTCTTCTACCGCCGGTACATTACTGCCCGCTACAAGGCCTGATGTAACGGAATAATGCTTCAGCTGCCGGCCGTCGTACCGGTACACCCCGTCAGCCAGGGTACCTATCCAGATGAAATCGTCCGAGTCCTTGAGAAAAGTAATAGCCTGGGACCCTATATCAGTCAGGATGTCGAAGGGTACCGCCATATCCTGGGCAGACAGGGGAAACAGGAGGAGACTGAGAGAAATGACGGTGATACCGAATTTTAATCCCACTCTAGGATCATAATTTAATATATATGGAAAATCAAAATTTTCACTTACCGTTAAAAAACCGTCTCGGTTAAGTGACAGGAAAAGCTATCTTATAAAGGCGAACCTGAAACGGCAATCGAGGGCGAAATTTCACCGCTGCGGAGCAAGAATCGCAGGTCGCGGGTCGACAACGGGCTTGCGAGGGTTCGCAGAGTTCGGCATACGCGTGATCACCCGACGCCGGAAGAGATTCGGTCCCAGGCCGCTGCCTGCTGTTCATCCGGCGGCTAAAACTTCGCTATGGCCTTCAGTCCGGCTTTCATGACAATATCCAGGCCGTGATCGATATCCTCCACCTTGAAGATGATAACCACGCTTTCCTTTTCGCTGATCAGAGAGGAATAGAGATACTCGATATTCACTCCGTCGCGATGAAATATTTCCATCACCCTGGACAAGCCGCCGGGTTTGTCGTCCAGCATAATACCTATCACTTCGGTAAGTTTTGCGGTAAACTCGGCTTCTTTGAGTACCCGCATAGCCTCGTCGGGCTTGTCCACGATCATTCGCAAAATGCCGAAATCCGCCGTGTCGGCGATGGAGATGGCCCGCAGGTCTATACCCGCGTCGGCCAGGGTCTTTGTCACCTCCGCCAGGCGCCCGGTGGTATTCTCCAGAAAAACCGAAATCTGTTTTACCTTCATCCTTGTCCCCCCTTGGGTAGATCTCTTTTATCGATGACCCGCTTGGCCTTTCCCATGCTTCGCTCGATGGTCTTTGGCTCCACCAGCCGGATATTCAGAGAAATTCCCAGCTGCTGCTTCATTTCCAGAGAGATTCTGTCACGAATGCTTTCCAGGTCCTTTGTCTCGTCGGAAAAGAAACTCTCCTCCACCTCGACCTGCAGTTCCACGTTATCCAGATGTGAAGCCTCCCGGTCGATAATAATCTGGTAGTGGGGTTCGGTGTTTTCGATCTTCATGAGGATATTTTCAATCTGCGAGGGGAAGACGTTGACTCCCCGTAAGATCATCATGTCGTCGTTCCTGCCTAAGAGGCGGTGCATCTTCACGGTGGTTCTTCCGCAGGGGCAGCGGTCCCTGAAGAGCCAGGTGATATCCCTGGTGCGGTAGCGGATAATCGGGGTTCCCTGCCTGGAGAGGGTGGTAAAAACCAGTTCCCCCTTTTCTCCCTCCGGCAAGACTTCCCCCGTGTCCGGATCGATAATCTCCGGGTAGAAAAAATCCTCGTTTACATGCAGCCCGTTCTGGGCTTCGCATTCACAGGAAACCCCGGGCCCGATGATCTCCGTGAGGCCGTAAATATCGTAGGCCTTCAGATTGAGTTTTTTCTCGATTTCCACCCGCATGTTGTCCGACCAGGGTTCGGCCCCGAAAATTCCCGCCTTCAGGTCGAAGGATCGGAAATCCATCCCCATTTCCCCGGCCACCTCGGCCATGAACAGGGAATAGGAGGGGGTACAGGTCAACACCGTGGGCTTAAAGTCTCGCATGTACTCCAGCTGCCGCTGGGTGTTTCCCGAAGATATGGGAATCACCGCCGCGCCCAGAGGACCCGCTCCGTGATGAACCCCCAGGCCCCCGGTGAACAGGCCGTAGCCGTAGGCGTTCTGAATGATGTCTTCCCTGCCCGTTCCCGCCATGGCCAGGCAGCGGGCCATAACCTCGGCCCAGAGGGTCCGGTCCGCTTCGGTATACCCCGCCACCACCGGCGTACCGGTGGTCCCGGAGGAGGTGTGGATTTCCACGATATCTTCCAGGGGGCAGGAAAAAAGACCGTAAGGAAAGGTTTCCCGCATTTCGCCCTTGGTGGTAAAGGGGAATTTCGATAGATCCGTCAAGGTTACCAGGTCTTCCGGCTTCACCCCCGCCTCATCGAATTTCTTCCTGTAAAAGGGGACCCGGGCATACACCCGGTGCAGCAGTTCCTTCAGCCTTTCCAGCTGCAGAGTCCGCATAGCCTCGCGGCTTGAAGATTCAATTTCCTTGTTCCAGATCACCTTTTTTTCTCCCTCTCGTCCACCACCCGGATGGCTTTTCCTTCCTGCACCGGGAGCACACCGGGCTCGTGAAGTTCCACCACCGGGTTGATAGTTATGGATGCCCGGAGATTTTCAATGATACGATTCTTCAGGGCGTTCATATCCCGGGCATCATCGGAAAAGATCTCAGGCCCCACCTCGGTTTGAACGATCAGCTTATCCAGGGTGCCGTCTTTCCGCACGACTATCCTGTAGTTGGTCCCGATTTCCGGCATCTTCATGATGACTTCTTCGATCTGCGACGGAAAGACATTCACGCCGTTGATAATCAGCATATCGTCGGTACGGCCCTTGATACGGCAGATTCTCCGGGATGTCCGTCCGCAGGCACAGCGGCCGGGAATAATAGCGGTTAAGTCCCTGGTCCGGTACCGGAGAATCGGCGTGGCCGTTCGGATGAGGATGGACAGGACCAGCTCCCCGGTCTCCCCTTCCGGCACCTCCTGCAAGGTATGTTCATCCACAATTTCCATGTAGTAGGAATCTTCCCAGAGGTGCATCCCCGCCTTGCGGTCGCACTCAAAGGCCACACTGGGACCGTTCATCTCGGAGAGCCCGTAGGAATTATACACATCGATGCCGAAGAGCTCCTGGATTTTCTGGCGGATTTCCTCCGAATGAGGTTCCGCTCCCACCAGGGCTTTCTTCAAAGCGAAATCCGAGGGTTTGTACCCATGCTCTTCCATGCAGGAATGAAGATGGAGCATATAACTGGGGGTGGCATGAACCACTGTGGTTCCAAAATCCTTCATCAGCTGGAACTGCCGCCGGGTGTTCCCGCTGGAGGAAGGTATCACCAACATCCCCAGATGCTCGGCCCCGTAATGCAGCCCGAGACCGCCGGTGAACAGGCCGTAGGTCATCATATTCTGAAACACATCTCCCTTGTGACAGCCCACGGCTACCAGGGATCGGGTGGTCAGGTCGGTCCAGCGATCCAGGTCCGCGGCGGTCTGGTAGATCACCGTGGGGATGCCTGTGGTACCGCTGGAAGCGTGCATCCGCACCACATCGCTTAAGGGGCAGGACAACAGACCGTAAGGATAGGCTTCCCGGAGATCGTCCTTGGTGGTAAAGGGGATCCGCTTGATATCTTCCAGGGTTTTCAGGTCCTCCGGTCCGCTAATACCCACGGCGGACAGCCGGGTTTTATAAAAAGGAGTCTCCAGGGCCCGGGCCACGGCCTTCTTGAATCGAAGTAACTGAAGGGCCTTCAGGGCTTCGGCGTCCATAGTTTCAATGTCTTTGGCGTGATACACATCTATCATAATCAGCTCCCCCGGCAGTATATGTTACCTTGCCTTCCACCTCAACCCGCAGGATCAATGAAAAAAATAAAAAAGAGATTGACCAGCGGCTGTTCTCCGGATACAGTAGGCTGAACCGACCAACCAGTCGGTGACCCTACAGTAGCCTACCCTTACCGCTGCTGTCAAGCACCCGAAATGAAGAAAGTTCTTTTAAAACCCCCGGTGGGGTATTCATAAAAAGTACCGACCAATCAGTCGGTAAAAAAGGAGGAAAGCCCATGCTGGGTATTCCCGATGTTTCCGTTCTTCTCGCCTATATTCTGGTAATCGCCCTGACCCTCTTCGGGGCGGTGTACGGCTTTATCAAGTGGAACAAAGACGGCGATCTGTCGGAAGAAGAACTGGAAACTGAAAAATTCTGGATGGAAGAGGAAACCGAATTAGAAGAAGAAGTAGACGGAGGTATGGTATGAACCTATTTTACCTGGTGGTTATCATTGTCCTCTACCTGTCCCTTGTGGCTTTCATGGGGTATCGGGGTTTTCGAAAAACAAAAAACACCACCGATTACATGCTGGGGGGCCGGCGGATTCATCCCTTTGTCATGGCCATGTCCTACGGCGCCACCTTCATCTCCACCTCGGCTATCGTAGGCTTCGGAGGTTCCGCCGCCCTCTTCGGCATGAGTCTTCTATGGCTCACCGTCTGCAATATCGGGGTAGGTGTGCTGATAGCCTTTATCGTCTTTGGTAAGCGGACCCGCCGTATGGGGCTGAATCTCAACGCCCACACCTTTCCCGAACTGCTGGGGCGCCGGCTCGATTCTCCCTTTATTCAGCGCTTTATGGGGCTGATCATTTTTCTTGTCATGCCCCTGTATACGGCGGCGGTGCTTATCGGCGTATCGAGAATCCTGGAAGGTCTTCTGGGGGTACCCTACCTCTATTCCGTGGTCATTTTTTCGGTCCTTGTTTCGGCCTACGTGATCATGGGAGGCTTGAAAGGGGTTATGTACACCGACGCCCTGCAGGGAAGCCTCATGTTCGCCGGTATGGCGGTACTGCTGATTTTTATTTACACGACCCTAGGGGGCGTTACCACGGCCCACCAGAGTCTTACCGAACTGGCCCACCTGGTACCGGAAAACCTCAAGGCCATGGGTCACCAGGGTTGGACGGCGGGACCGGCTGCGGGGTCTCACCTCTGGTGGATCGTCTACTCTTCCCTGGTCCTGGGGGTGGGTATCGGCGTCTTGGCCCAGCCGCAGCTGGTTGTCCGGTTCATGACGGTTCGCAGTGACCAGGAATTAAACCGGGCCGTTTTTATCGGAGCGGTGTTCATCATGATGACCGTGGGGACCTCCTTTGTAGTAGGAGCCTTGTCGAACGTATATTTTATCAACACCAGCGGGAAAATAGCCATACAAATGGCGGAAGGAAACTCCGACAAGATCATTCCCCTGTTTATCGGATCAGCCATGCCCTCCTGGTTCGGCTATATTTTTATGCTGGTCATTCTCTCAGCCGGCATGTCCACCTTGAGCAGCCAGTTCCATACCATCGGCACATCCATCGGCAGAGATTTTTATTCCTTAGGCCGGGTTCGCAAAAATGAGAAAACCCGGGAAGTGCTGATCACCCGGGGAGGCATCATCATCGGCATTCTGGCTACGGTACTGCTGAGCATTGTCATGGAAGCGGGGATCATAGCCCGGGCCACGGCAATATTCTTCGGGCTCATGGCATCCAGCTTCCTGGCGCCCTATGTGGCCGCTCTTTACTGGAAACGCCTTACCCGAAAGGGCGCCGTGGCGGGTATCCTGGCGGGTGTGGTGGTCTCGGCCTTCTGCTTCCTGTTTCTTCACGGCAGCGAAGCCGCGGTTTTCGGAGTGTGTAAAGCTCTGACGGGGAAAACAACCCTGTTGGGAGGCGTGTGGACCTCGGTGGATCCCTTGGTAATCGCTTTACCGGTTTCCGTCATTTTCACCGTTCTTGTATCGCTTTTGACAAAGGTGGAAAATTCGGATACCGTTAAGAAGTCCTTCAAGGGAATATCCTAAGAACCTGGACGGCCGGATGAAGAGAACCTTTCAGAACCTCGGAAAGGAAAAACGGGAAGCTATCATCGATGCCTGCATTCGGGAGTTCGGTGAACACGGCTATGAAAAAGCCACCACCGACAGTATCATCAGGCGTATCGGTATCTCCAAGGGCGGCCTGTATGAATATGTTTCCTCCAAGAAAGAGTTGTTTCTCTTCATTGTCGAATACACCTATGAGCGGCTCTATGATTATCTGCGCCGCAGGATAAAAGAGGAATCTATAATCCTCTCCGGAGATATTCTGGAGAGGATTTATTTAGTCTCCGGCTACGCCATCGATTTCTATGTCGAGCATCCGGAGTTCGTCGCCATTATTACGAAAACCTACGCCCTGGAAGACGACTCCCTGGCCAATACCATAAACACCTTCTTCCACACCCAGTTCCTCGATATCTTCGGAGATTCCGATGCCGACACCCTGGCCTATGAAAAAGACAGGGTTATCGACCTTCTCATCTGGCTGCTGTTAAAAACCCGCAAGGATTTTCTCGACGAATTAAAACTCGAACCGGATATTCAAAAGGTTAAGAAGGGTTACATGGATAACTGGAGGTTCTATATATCGGTACTCCGGGAGGGTCTCTATAAAAAGGATAAAAAGCCCGCCGCCTCTCCTTTCAATCACCCGAGAGGTGATGCCGGATAGACCGGGACACAAAGCGCACCTGAAAGGACTTCTCGCCGCCGGTGGTAACGACCCGGTGCTCCCCCTGAAGCTGCTGAACCAAGGCATCGATCAAGACTCTCCCGATACCGGAAGAGGCTTTCTTTTCCGCTTCTCCGGGTAAGGCCAGACCATTGTCCTCCACGGCAAGAAGAAAGACATCTTCCGATTCCTCCCGGAAACTGACGGTAATAACCCCCGCCTGCATATTTGAAAAGGCGTATTTGAGGGCGTTGGTAATCAATTCGTTGGTTATCATTCCCAGGGGAATAACTTCCTCCACCGGCATCCAGTATTCACCGGAAAAATGGAACGCTAAAGATGGAACATTCCTGGCCGGCCCGCCCCCGTGCACGATGGACGCAGCAAGATTGCGGAGGTATTCCTGGATCTCGATCATCCCCTGTCGGGACATTTCGTAGAGCATCTGATGAACCAGACCGATGGAACGAATCCGTCCGCGGATATCTGTCAGGAGATTCTTTGTCTTTTCCTCCTCTTCAGACAGAGTTGCCTGTTCAAGAAAGACTAAGCTTTCGATCATGGCGAGGTTGTTCTTCACCCGGTGGTTCAGTTCCTTCCTGTAGGCCTTTTCCCGTTCAATCTCTTTCACCAGATCTTCCTGGTAGAGCCTGAACCGGGTAATGTCCGAAGCCATACCCACTCTCTTATTGGTGACTCGATCATGATAATACACCGGGAAGAAACGGAGACGGATCCAGCGGGTCGCCGGGTCTTTCATAATACGGAATTCGATCTCCGAAGGAATTATAAGAGAATCCAGGGTGCTGATATACTCCTCTACCCGCGGGAGGTCATCCTGATGCACCAGGTCGATATAGGAGGTAACATTCCTCTCGACATCGTCTTTCACCCGGCCGACTAATGCACGGGCGGCAGCATTGGAATAAAAAATCCTCGGGGGGTTGATTTGTTCCAGCCAGACGGCGTCGTCGGTATGCTCCGCGATGATGCGGAAAACTTCCGACTGGTCGTTCAGCCTTACTTCCAGATCCCGTTCGGCGGAAATATCCCGGCAGATCCCTAAGGTCCCGAGGAACTCGTTTTTATCTTCCGTCGTATCATACAGACCCTCGGCGTAGAGCCTTACCACCGGCTCTTTTTCCGTGACGGAGAAAAAAACCGTGTTGTTTTCTCCGGTGATGAAACGAACCTCTACATCCACGGTTTTTCTCTCGCCGGTTCTCCGTTCCTTCAGACTCCAGTGGGTCCGTTCCCGGTCGTCGGGATGCACAATATCAAGAATACTCCGGCCGATAAGCTCGTCCCGCAGGTACCCGTAGCGTTCAACGGCATGATTGACGAAGACAAACCGGCCCTCCGGGTTCAGCTGATACACCAGATCGGGAAGCCTCTCCGTGGCCTTGTAAAAGGATGAAACCAGTGACTGCCCCGCCTGTTCTGAATCCATCCGATCGAAAAGGACTTGAAAGAAACCCGACTGGCGCTGCCGGTATTGCAGGAGAAAAAGAGCCACATGACGACCAAAAAGCTCGATCATGGGACGATTTTGAAGATCCTGGCCTTTTTGCTGAAGAAAAATCAGATCTCCCAAGAGCCGTTCATCGATCTTTAATCCGAGAACAAACACTTTTCCGATAGAAAAAAGGTGTGAAAGAAAGTTGCAGACACCTTTGGGAACCTGGTGTCCACTGAGATCAAAGAGAGAATCGAATTCCACCAGACCGTCCTGCCTAAAGGCTTTCATGATGTTCGGGTCTATGTTGTAGGAGGTGTTTAAAAGAGGAATACCTAAAATTTCCGAAACCTTTACCCAGTGTTGTTTCAAACCGGCGATAGCCCGGGAGATGGTGAAATCCTGATCTAACGATACCTCATTGAAAATTACTGCCAGGGAGCCTGAAAGGGTTTTAAAAGCTTCGGTTAATTCCTCAAACTCCCGGGCGGTGCCGTTAAAATCGGTATGCTTGAGAACCCTTTCCTGAATAAAAGCGAAAGGATCGTTCTCCGGG
>JAFGDJ010000250.1 GCA_016932135.1 Spirochaetales bacterium
CTCACACTGATCCCTCACACTCATGCTATCCGGCCACTATACCCCGCCGGCAGCTTCTTGTACAAGGTTGAAAAGAGCCCGGCTAATTGATAGAATCCAGCCGATGAAAACAAAGATTGGAAAACACTATATCCTCATACCCCTGATCTATATCGCTATCATTGGTGTGCTTCTTCATTTTCAGTATTCCACCGATGAAAGCTTTACCCGAATCATAGGCAATTTAACCGTTACCGGTGAGAAAACCCAGACCGCCATAACCGGTAAACGGGGCCTGTCGGATCTTCAGATAGAAACCTTCGGGTTCGCCTTCTCCTTCGACGACGCGAACCCGGTACTCATCGAAACCCGAGACGGTCTGGTACACAAAGCCTATGCCCTGGATTTTACCCCCTATTCTGACGGTATCGATATTGATTTAGGGAAGGGCACGTCTATTCGGTTTTTTCTGGAAGACCAGGGATTACGGATTCTCCCCGCGGCTTCCATGATCGATTCCATCACCCGGATACATCTTCCCGTGACGCCCCTGCCGGGCATAAGCCTGAAACGAGGCAGCGGCCTGCCGGTGCTGGCCGTGACGGACGATTTGCTGGAAAATACCTTCTTTGCCTCCCTGCAGGAAGGGATCAACTATCAGGACGAAGGCTATTTTACCCTGGAGTCGGGCAGAAACGGTTTTTCAGAATTGACCTTCCGTTCGGCTCCCCCGGGAATCGAGGACCCCTTTACCTTCTGGTTTGCCGGAAAGGCAAATTTCCCCACCGAAGAAGAATACACCGCGGCGGTAGGCTCTTATCTGTCGGAAGCCGCGAAAGGCTGGGAAACCGCCCGCTTTTCCCGGTCCCGGGGTACCTGGCAGGACGGCCAGGGTTCCGAAGTCTTTTCCGAGGATATCGCCGTGATCCTCTTGTCCGAAGCGGCGGGAACCAACAGACTATCCCGGGTACAGGAAGATATGACTATCGCCTCGGCGGATCACAAGGATGCCTTGACCCGGCGGTCCTCTCCTTTTCTCGGCGACATTATAAACCGGGTGGATCTTTTTTTAAGGAAGGATAATCGGTCTCTTCGCTATCAAACCCTGCTGAATTCCGCCCGGGAAGGAAATGCAGATATCTTTCTGCAAAAAGACCTGGGGAATATCATTGAGTCTTCCGCGAACAAGGACCTGAAAGAAGAAGCCCGGAAAATCCTCCGGGAACAGGATCATGAGGATCTATCGGTGGCGGCGGCTCTCGGAATGATCGACTTTATCCTCCGTTTTGAAAATGAAGACACGGAAAAGTTGCTGGAAAACATTATAAACAACAGGATTATTCCTGCCTTGGTGGTGCTGGATTCCGGCGTGTATCTTTCCACCGGGGACAAGGATCTGCTGGACATCGAATCTTCGGTCTACGCGGGGTACCTTCTCAGGACAGCGGGGGAGGAAGTGAAAAGCGAAACCTTTTTGTCCCTGGGAAGAAGCCTGATAACCGCCGCCCTGTCCCTGGCTGAGCAAAACGGGTTTCTCCCCGAGAGCCTTACCCATGACGGCCTTTCTGTTCGCCGGGAAACCGGTGTTCTGCCGCCGGAAAAGATCTATCTTTATCTGAAGGAAAATCCTTACTATCCCCGGGAACGCTCTTTGGCGGATTACTTCGGCAACGGCTCCTGGTCTTTCAGCTCAGCGGAAACCGTCGCGGTGACCCCGGGGCAGAATATGTATTCCATCAGTTTTACCTACCCCCGGGGAGAAACCCATTACATCGCCCTCCACGGTATTCCCCCGTTTTCACGGATGCGGCTTTTAGGAATCGACTGGAAGGGCGACCCGATTTTTCAGTACTACTACAGCGGATGGTACTACGACCCCGATACCTCCACCCTGTTCATCAAACTGCGGCATCGAACGGAACGGGAGACCATAGAGATATACTACGAACAGCCGGAACCCTCCGCCGCCGCGGCTGAACCCGCGGCAGCGGAGTAACCGAAAGATTTATCGAACCGTTTTCAGCAGGGCCGCCAGGGCATCCACGGTAAGACCCAGGTGTTCGGCCACCTGAGCGCCGGGGCCCGATTCTCCAAACCGGTCGATCCCCAGGATGTTCTCCCGACGGCCGGTTACCCCTTCCCAGCCCAGGGTAACCCCGGCTTCGGCTGCCACCACCGGGACTCCCGGGGGAAGCAGTTTGTCACAGAACGCCTTGTCCTGTCTGAAGAAAAGCTCCCGGGACAGAACCGATACCACTCGAACCTTCCGGCCTTCAGCCTTTTCCGTCGCCGCCAGGGCCAAGGCCACTTCCGAACCCGAAGCCACCGCCACTACGTCGGGGGTGCCGTCACAATCCCGGAGAACATAGGCCCCTTTCCGCAGGGTCTCCTTCCAGGCGGGGTCGGCTTTTTCGGAAACCGGCAGGTTCTGCCGGGTGAGAATCAGGGCCGTGGGACCGTCGGTCCGCTCCAGGGCCATCTTCCATGCCTCGGCGGTCTCTTCCGCATCGGCGGGTCGTAAAACCTGAAGGTTGGGAATAATCCTCAAAGCGGTAACATGCTCGATGGGCTGATGGGTCGGGCCGTCTTCCCCGACAAAGATCGAATCATGGGTAAAGACATACACCACCGGCAGACCCATCAGGGCGGCCAGTCGGACGGCGGGGCGCATGTAGTCGGAGAACACCAGGAAGGTACCGCCGTACACCCGAAGACCCCCATGGAGGGCCAGGCCGTTGAGAATTCCCCCCATGGCGTGTTCCCGCACCCCGAAGTGAAGGTTCCTGCCGGTTCGGTCCTGGGCGGAAAACTCTCCGGCTCCGGACACGAAGGTATTGTTGGAGGGAGCCAGGTCCGCCGAACCACCCACCAGATTGGGAAGGGCGGCCGACAGGGCCTGAAGAACTTTACCGGAGGCCGCCCGGGTGGCCAGGGACGATCCCGTTTCAAAGGCGGGCATCTTCAGGGTGGAGAAATCAGCTTTACCGTCCAGAAAGCGGTCCAGTAAAGCCGCGGAGGCGGGGTCGGCCTTCCGCCAGGCGGCGTACTCGGCCTGCCAGGCTTCGTATGTTTTTGCCAGGGTCTTCCGGCGCTCGGCGAAGTAGTCTTCCGTTCCGGGGGCGATGCAGAAAGCCTCGTCCTCGGGCATTCCCAGGGCCTTCCGGGTGGCCTTTACCTCATCCTCCCCCAGGGGCGCCCCGTGAACGGAGTGGCTGCCGGCCTTGTTGGGGGAACCCTGGCCGATGACCGAGTTCACCTTGATCAGGGTAGGCCGCTCGGTGTCGGCCTTTGCCTGTTTCACCATGTACATGAGGGCCGGAAGATCGTAGGCGTCGCAGGAGAGGGTCTGCCAGCCGTAAGCTTCAAATCGGCCTTCCACGTATTCGGTAAAGGCCAGGTCGGTGGAGCCCTCGATGGAGATACGATTGGAATCGTAGAAAACGATGAGCTTGCCCAGCTTCAGGTGGCCGGCCAGAGAGGCCGCCTCGGCGGTGATACCCTCCATCATGCAGCCGTCCCCGGCCAGGGCCCAGGTGTAATGGTCTATTATCGTCCTGCCGGCGGTGTTGAACCGGGCAGCCAACATCTGCTCGGCCATGGCCATGCCCACGGCGTTGCTAAAGCCCGCCCCCAGGGGTCCCGTGGTGGTTTCGATGCCGGGGATAAGGCCGTACTCCGGGTGTCCGGCGGTTTTGGAGCCCAGCTGCCGGAAGTTTTTCAGGTCCTCCAGGGTTAGGTCGTATCCCGAAAGGAACAGCAGAGAATACAGCAGTATGGACCCGTGGCCGGCGGACAGGACGAAGCGGTCCCGGTCGATCCACCCCGGGTCGGACGGCTGGTGTTTCATGATCTCGCCGTAGAGCAGCACTCCCAGTTCGGCGCAGCCCATGGGCAGCCCCGGGTGTCCCGAATTAGCCTTCTGCACCGCGTCCATGGAAAGGGTTCTGACTGACGTCGCCGCGGCTTGTATTCCCTGTGTGTTCATTGTTTTTCTCCTTCAACCTCTGTGGTTCCGGTATGATAGCACCGATTCCGAAGGAGTTTCAATAATAGGTCAGGCCTCCCATCTCCGGAAGACCGCCACCGCGGAGACCAGGGCAGCGGCGGTAAGCCCCACGGCCCCGGCATAGGGACGCCAGTCCACGGACATACCGAACATGATGGCCGAGGATTCCCCCACCAGGGCACCGGTGAAAAAACGTCCCACCCTGCCCCACTGGGACAGGAGCGACAGGAGCAGCCACACCCCGAGAGAGAAAATCCCCGCGGCGGCCTGGGACCGGCTCACGGTGCTCATCAGCAGGGTAACGGACAGGATCACCGTCATATAGAGAAAAAGGGTCAGGGCGATGCCGAAGAGTTCCTTCCAGGGGTATACCCCGAAGAGAATACCGGTATACAGACCGCAGACGGCCGTGGAAACCAGCATCAGCAGGGCGCTGAAGAGGGTGAGGGTGACGAACTTGGCCAGGATAAAGGCGGCGCGGGATACGGGCTTGACCATCAGGAACGCGGCGGTGCCCCGCTCCTTCTCCTGCACCACCAGACCCATAACCAGGAAGATCATCACGAACAGGCCGATCTGGCTGAGGTTCTTCACCAGCTGAGCCAGGGAATCGGTATAGACCGGTTCGGGCAGGTTGAAGGTGATCCCCTGCTGATTCCCCACCAGGCCGATGATCTCATTCATATACCGGGCCGTCAGGGGGGAAGCCAGGCTGAAAAAGAGGAACACCGCCAGGCCGATGAGGAGTTTTTTGCTCCGGGCCAGTTCCCGGAATTCCTTGGTCAGGAGTATCAGAAAAGAAGAATTAGCCATGGTCAGCTCCTACGAGGTTAATGAAGATTTCCTCCAGGCCGGCGGTTGAATCGGTGAGGCTCTGGAGCCCGATGTTTCCGGACGCCAGAAAGGCCAGCAGGTCTCCGCCGATTCGGAGGTAGTCGTCATCTCCCAGGGAAAGGGCGGCGGTGCCGTTACAGTCTTCCAGGACCGGGACGCCCCGGGTTCTAAGCCAGGAGGATACCTCCCGGCACCCTTCACCGGAGTCGAAGACCAGCTCCTTCCGCCGGGGGGAGTATTTTTCCTTCAGGCTCTCGGTGGTTTCCAGGGCGATGAGGGAACCCTCTTTGAGGATTCCCACCCGGTCGCACACCCGTTCCACGTCCGCCAATATATGGGTGGACATGAACACCGTGGTAGTCTCCTTCAGGCGGCCGATGAGATCCAGCACCTCTTTCCGTCCCAGGGGGTCCAGGGCGGAGACCGGCTCGTCCAGGAAGAGAATCTCCGGCCGGTTGACCAGGGCCTGGGCGATTCCCAGCCGCTGCACCATTCCCCCGGAATAGGCTCCCACCCGCTTCTTCCGGGCTTCGGTCAAACCGGTGAGTTCCAGGAGTTCCGCCGCCCTCTTTTTGCCCTGCTCCGGCGGCTGACCGAAGAGTCCGGCCACCATGATCAGCAGCTCCTCCCCGGTCATCCAGGGATAGTACCGGGGTTCCTGACCCAGGTACCCCAGACGGCTTCGGAGCTTCTTATCCCGGTGGTTCATCTTCTCCCCCCGCAGGAAAATGTCCCCCGCCGAAGGACTCATGAGACCCGTGAGAATTTTTATGGTGGTGGTTTTTCCCGCCCCGTTGGGGCCCAGGAAGCCGAAGACCTGGTGCTCCTGAATATCCAGATCGAGGCCCTCGAGGGATGCTTTCTTCTCTCCCCGGTAGGTCTTGCTCAGATTGCCGACCTTAAGCAGTGTCATGGTTCCTCCCCAGCAGCAGGTAGGCCACGGAGCCGAAGATCTGCACGAACAGGACAATAGGAATCCACGCGGCTTTCGGCAGGTACCTCGGCCGGCCCCGTTTTACCATGTCGATGATACAGTAAGCCGCCAGGCCGTAATTCAGCACTATCACAGGGATCAAAGCCAGAACCATTTCTCTCGATACGTTCATTGTATAATCACTCCTCGAAATCGCTTTCTGTGGTATATACCCGGAGAACCTCCGGTTTATTCACCTTTCACGGAAAAATCGCTGAAAAAGCTCTTCAAACTGCTCCGCAGCCCC
>JAFGDJ010000251.1 GCA_016932135.1 Spirochaetales bacterium
AGCAAACAAGTCACGCTCCGCAGGAATTTTCAAGTAGCCCCCGGGAAAATTTCAGTGTACAATCGAGCAACAGTTCTATCACCATGAGGAGAAAAGTTATGGAAAAAATGCCGACCCGGTCCATCGAAGGGCGCACCTGGATTATCATGGCCGCCCTGGCGTTGACCGGACAGATTGCCTGGGCCGTGGAAAACGCCTGGTTCAATACCTTTGTCTTCGACACGATTACCACGGACCCCCGGCCCATTGCCTGGATGGTGGCGGCCAGTGCCATAACGGCAACCCTGACCACCCTGATCATGGGAACCCTGAGTGACCGAACCCGGTCCAGGTGGGGACGGAGGAAGCCCTACATCCTCATCGGCTACCTCCTCTGGGGGCTTTCCACGGTGTTGTTCCCCATGGTTTCCTTCATCAAAACCGTCAGCATCGCCGTTATCATGGTGGTTATCGCCGATTCGGTGATGACTTTCTTCGGCTCCACGGCCAACGACGCTGCCTTCAGCGCCTGGACCGCCGATATCGCCGACAGCGGTAACCGAGGCCGGGTGGAAGGGGTCCTGAACCTCAGCATGTTCCTGGCCCAGATCGTCTCCATGGTGGCGGCGGGGATACTCATCGATTCCCTTGGTTACTTCATCTTTTTTTACAGCCTGGGTGGCGTGGTTATGCTGGTGGGGCTGGTGGCGGGAAGCCTCCTGAAGGATCCGCTGCCGCCGGAAAGCGCCCTGCCGAGCCGCTCCTTCGCGGCAGAGTTCGGAGAACTTTTCCGCCTGGATACCCTGCGGCATAACCGGGACCTTTTTATCCTGCTGCTTTTCATCATGATCAGCAATATCGGCATGCAGGTCTCCCTGCCGTATCTCATCGTCTACCTGGAGAACTTCGTCGGGGTCAGCAAGACCCAGTTCAGCATTATCGGAGGAGCGGTGATGCTCGGCAGCGCGGTCCTGGCTCTGCCCTTCGGCATCCTGGCGGACCGCCGCGGCAAGAAGGCCCTGATAACCGCCGCAATCCTGATAAGCAGCCTCGGGGGCATCCTTCTTTCCCTGGCCCGCTCCCTGCCGCTGCTGGTCGTTACCGGGCTGTTGTGGCAGGCTTTTTTCGTGGCTTCCGGAATCGCCGCCGTGGCCTGGCTGAAGGACCTTTTACCCGAGGAAAACCGGGGGAAGTTCCTGGGAGTCCGGATGATCTTCTGGATAGCCCTTCCCATGGTCATCGGCCCGGCGGTGGGGTCGGCTCTGATCCGGAACTTCGGGATTCCCACCACCGGCCTGACCGAAGGTTTCGTACCGGTGCCCATCATCTTCCAGGTGGGATCGGTGATAACCCTCTTCTCGCTCCTTCCCCTCTATTTTCTCCGGCGGAGGAAGGCGTGAAGGTGGCCGTATGAACGATAAAAATCTTGTAACTCCCTGGACCCCCGATACGCCCATACCCCTGCCGGAGTATCCCCGGCCGCAGATGCGTAGAGAGGGGTGGCTCAATCTCAACGGCCTGTGGGATTACGCCATTGTTCCGGGGGACGGAGGAACACCGTCCCAGGAGGACCGGCCTGATGACAATAGAACCTTCCGGATCGACGCCTGGGAACCTCCCGGAACCTGGGAAGGAGAAATCCTGGTGCCATACCCGGTGGAGTCGACCCTTTCGGGGGTTCGGCGTCCTTTAAAGCCGGATGAGGTTCTCTGGTACCGCCGGACTCTTGCCCTGCCGCCGGAATGGAACGCCATGAGGGTTCTGCTCCACTTCGGCGCGGTGGACTACGAATGCCGGGTCTTTATCAACGGCCGGGAAGGAGGCAGACACCGGGGCGGGTATCTTCCCTTTACCCTGGATGTCTCCGGCTTGCTGAAGGCCGGGGAAAACGAACTGACCGTAGCGGCAAAGGACCCCACGGACGCGGGGCTCCAGCAGAGGGGCAAGCAATGCCTCAAGCCTGAGGGTATCTGGTACACCGCCGTGTCGGGGATCTGGCAGACTGTCTGGCTGGAGCCGGTGCCGGAAGTGAGTATAGCCGCCTTGAAGATCACCGGCGACCCGGTATCGGGAAAGGTGGATGTGGAAACCGAGGTGCGGGGAAAGGCCGACAGCTGTGTCGTGGAAGTCGACGTCACGGCGCAGGGACACCCGGCCGCCTCCGGCCGGGGGCAGGCAGGCAGGGCGGTAACCTGTACCGTTTCCGATCCCAGGCCCTGGAGCCCCGAAGATCCTTTTTTGTACTCCTTAAAGGTCCGCCTGCTGCTGGACGGCAAGGTTATCGACCGGGTGGAAAGCTATGCCGCCCTGCGTTCCTTTTCAACGATACGAGACACCGCCGGGCACCCGAGGTACGCCCTGAACGGGAAGCCCCTCTTTCTCTACGGTCCCCTGGACCAGGGGTACTTCCCCGACGGGCTGTACACCCCGCCGACGGAAGCGGCCATGTTGTACGACATCGAGTATACCAGGGGTATCGGCTGCAACATGATCCGCAAGCACGTGAAGGTGGAACCGGCCCGGTGGTACTATCACTGCGACCGCTTAGGTATGATCGTCTGGCAGGATATGCCCAACGGGGGAAAACCCCGGGCGGGTCTTCGGGCGCTCTTTCCCATGCTCTTGGGGCTCCACCGGGACGACACCCGGCGGCTGGAACGCTTCGGCCGGGGACAGGAGGAAAACCGGGAAGAGTTCCGCGTTGAGCTCAAGGGGATGATAGACGCCTTGAGGCACTTCGCCTGTATCGCCTGTTGGGTGCCCTTCAACGAGAACTGGGGGCAGTTCCATGCCCGACAGACGGCGGAAGGGGTAAAACGGTATGACCCGACCCGGCTCATCGATCACGCCTCGGGCTGGTACGACCGGGGAGGCGGAGATGTTCGCAGCCGGCATGTCTACTTCGTCCAACCCCGGACCGGCAGATCCGACGAGCGGGTGTTCGCTCTTACCGAGTTCGGCGGTTACACCCTGTCGGTCCCCGGACATCTGTGGAAGGAATCGAAGAAATTCAGCTACCGACATTATAAAAGCTCCCAGGCCCTGTCGGCAGCCTATCAAAACCTGTTGCGAAAGCAGATCATCCCCCTTATCCCCAAGGGATTAGCCGCGGCGGTCTATACCCAGACCACGGACGTGGAAATAGAGATCAACGGGTTTCTTACCTACGACCGGAAGGTGGGAAAGATGGACCGGGAGATTCTGAAAGAGGTTCACCGGGAATTGTACCACCATGCCGGCATAAGAGGATAAGTCTTCCGTTTCACTGGGCGGAGGGATATCAGCCCAACTTCATGGTTTTTTCTTTTCAGTAGCGATTCCCGAATTTTTTTTATATAATTTTCCTAAGGATGGAACAGAAAGTCATACAAAAGGGGTCCCGGACAATTCTACTCGTGGAGGACGAAGCCGTTATCGCCATGGCCGAGGCGCTTCAGCTGAGGAACCGGGGATACACCGTTCACCATGCCTATTCCGGTGAGGAGGCGGTAAAAACAGTTGATGAGAATCCGGACATCGACCTGATTCTCATGGACATCGACCTGGGAAAAAACCGCATGGACGGTACTGTCGCCGCCGAAGGTATTCTCAACCGGCATGAAAAGCCGGTGGTTTTCCTGTCGAGCCACACGGAACCGGAAATTGTCGCGAAAACGGAGAAGATTACCTCCTACGGATACATCGTTAAAAACACCGGCTTTACCGTGCTGGATGCTTCGATAAAGATGGCTTTGAAACTCTTCGAAGCCAACCAGGACGTGAAAAAACACAAGAAGGAAGCCGAAGAAGCTTACTGGGAGATGGAACGAAGGGAAGAACGTCTTCAGCATGTCCATCGTATCCTGCTTTCCATACGGAATATAAATCAGATCATTACGAAAGAGTCTGATCGAGAAGCCCTTTTACAAAAGGCTTGCAGGATCCTCCTGGAGACCAGCGGCTATGACAGGGCGTCCATTATTCTCATGGATAAGGGTGTCCCCAGCGGACCTTTCTATCATGGGGATTCCGACGGTTACACCGCCGTCATCATGGAGCGGCTTCTGTCGGGCACGATTCCGCCCTGCATCGAAGAAGCCCTGGAGACGGGGCGTGTGGTCATCATGGACAGCGGGGGTCTCCAATGCCCGGAATGTTCTGTTCGGTCAGCCTTGTGCGAACAAGGATTCGGCGGCGCCGGCAGCACCGGAATGGTAACCCGACTTCAGTATGCCGGACGGTTATACGGCTGTATCCTGGTTACTCTTCCTTCGCACCTTTCTGGCGATCCGGACGAGCAAGGTCTCTTCGGTGAAGTTGCAGCGGAACTCTCTTACGCCCTTCATAAAATGGATGTCCTGGATGAAAAGACCCAATATTCGGTCATGCTCCGGGAAAAGGACATTTTTCTTAAGAGCATATTTGAGAGTATCCAGGACGGTATCAGTGTTCTGGATACCGATCTGACGATCCGTTATACCAACGGAATCATGAGGCAGTGGTATGCCGAT
>JAFGDJ010000046.1 GCA_016932135.1 Spirochaetales bacterium
ACATAGGCGTCGTCCAGGAGGTCTTTCTTTCGTTTGAAGTTCCTCGCCAGGCTGTAGGCGTAGAAGGCGGTGCGGTAGGAATGGTTCCAGAGCCATTTTTGTTCGCCGTCAAGAATTTTCTGGGTGCCGCAGGAGTACAGCAGATTTTTGATTCCTCGCAAACCTACCAACTTTACCGCTTCCACGATATTGTCCACCCGTTTCGGCAGCATGAACTGGGCTGAGTTGACTGTTCGCAGCAGGTCCGCCGTTAAAGAGGGGTCGGTACTGATCTGCCGGGCTATCTCGGTTATTTCCGAGTCGGGGTCGCCGATGAGCCGCTGCAGGGTGACAATATTTTCCGGAAACTGGGGAAGCTCGTGGATCTGATCCACTATTTCCTTGGAAAGTTCATCCAGGTTTTCCACATGAATTTTGGAAAAGGGAATGGTAAGTTTGGCTACGGTCTCCCCTTCTTCCACGTCAATATCAAAGGAATCCTCATCCAGTCCCATCTTTTTCAGCATCAGTACCAGGATAACGATACCCAGGCCGGCGCCTTCCGAGTCGTCCAGCACCGAGGAAAGGGCTTCTTCCATGGATTCGAAGGCCCGGGAGCGGGCGATACGGTCGTATACCCGCATCTGTTCCTTCCGGGAAATTTCCACGTTATTCCGAATGCTTAAGGTAAAGGTTTTTCCCTTGGTATGAAAAACAACCTTGATATATAGACCGGCGTCTTTCTGTTTTTCCAGCCAGTACTGGATGTTGTCCAGGGTTTCCTGTTTGAAATTGGACATGCCGTTGTTGTAATCTTCCGGGTTATTCAGGTCCAGACCTTTTTCCTGGAAATAGACCCGCTTGGTGTTGGCTTTTTTTGCGTTCACCGCCAGTTCTTTCATGCAGTAGGCGATACGGTCTTTAATTTCACCCTGCCCGAATTCCTCCAGGTAAATCCGGAGAATTTCTTCCAAATATTCTTCCGTGTCGTGGGGGAGCGTAAAGGTCTTAATGACCAGAGGCACGGCGTTATGGGCTGCTTTCTTTACCTGGGCTACATCCACCTGGGGCATGGGAGGGTACCACCTTTTTTCCGTTTATCTGTATAGCAATTATAATATTCAATTTTTTCCGGTGTCAAGGGAGTTTCATCAAACCGAGGTAGTCATCGGGAGTATCCTTTTACCTGTTCCGCCATGCTTTTCAAGCGTTTTTCCACCAGATAGTTCAAGGTTTCTTCAGGGTAAGCCCCTTGGGAATCCCTTGTTCCCGCTTCCATCTCCGACAGGAGTTCGACAACCTGATCGAGATTTTCCGCGGTATAGACGTGAAATTTTTCTTGCCTGACGGCTTCCAGCACCGGCTTGTCCAGAAAAAGGTGCCTCACGTTGCCGGCGGGGATGACCACGGCGCCCGAAAGGCCCTGAAGGTGACAGGCGTTGAAAAAGCCCTGCACCTTTCGGCTGATGCCCCCCACCGGCTGAAGGTCTCCTCGTTGATTGATGCTGCCGGTAACGGCGATATCCTGTCGAACCGGGATCCCCCCCAGGGCGGAAAGCAGAGCGCAGGCTTCCGCCGCTGAGGCTGAATCTCCGTCAATTCCTCCGTAGGATTGTTCGAAGCACAGGCTGCTATGAAGGGACAGAGGAAAGGTAAGGGCATAGCGAGACCTGAGCAAACCCTCCAGGATAAACAGCCCCTTGTCATGAAGGCTTCCCGACAATCCCGATTCCCGCTCGATATTAACGATTCCCTGTTTTCCGGGAGACACGGAACAGGAAACAACCATGGGAATGCCGAAACCGTAGCTTCCCCGGTCCCGGACCGCCAGGGCGTGCACTCTTCCCAGGGCTTTTCCCGCGGGTCGAATGAGAAGCGTATCTTCCGAGATCTGCCGGAACAGTTCTTCCTCGGGAAGATTGAACAGATAACGGTGCTCGTCCAGGGCTCGTTCCACCGACGGCAGATCGATCTCTTCTTTCTTTTCGAACCCGGCCCAGTAATTCGCCTCGATGAGCAGATCAAAGATCCGGACGAAGCGGCAGGTCAGTCGTTCCCGGTCTTCCGCCAGTTCGCACCCGTAGGTGATGATTCGAGCCGCTGCCTCTTCCGTGAGGTTTTTGAGGTTTTCTTTTTCCACCACTTCCCGGAGGTATGACAGATATTCTTTCATGGAACCGCTGTTTCGGGGCATCGTATCGCTAAACTCGGCGACGATTTTAAAAAGTTTATGGATATCCGGATCGGTGTTATACAGGGCATCGTACAGCCCTTCTCCGCCTAACAGAATAACCTTTGTGTTGATGTGGATCGGCTCGCACCGGGGAGCCGGCAAGGGAAGGTTGAGGCTGCTTTTCGGAGGATAGATCTCCACGGTTCCCTTCCTCAAAACCTGTTTCAGGGTCTGCCAGGTTTCTTCGTCCCGAAGGATCTGTTCCGCCTCCAGAAGCAGGAACCCCCCGGATGAACGGATCAGCGATCCCGGGCGGATCATCATAAAGTTGGTTCTCCCTTCTGTTTCCCTGGACATTCGGTATTCCACCGACCCGAGAAGGCTCTCCGTGTCCGGCCGGGTTTCATGGACAATCGGTCTTTTCTTGGTATTGGTATGGTCCACCAGGATGTTAACGCCGTAACGGATGAAGGACCGGTTGCCCACATCGTCCACCGGGGGGTCTTCGGCGGTGAAGAGATACAGATGCTCCAGGATATCCCCTTGCAGGTCCGAAAGATATGTTTGCACTTCCTCTTCGGGGCAGAGAGACCTGAGGGGAGTGATTTCCTGTTCCACGTCTTCTTTCAGGATCTCCTTCTGGAGCAGGATGACCTGTTCCTCCACCGCTGTTCGTTTCTCCCGGAGTCGGCTGAAAAGAAGGCGCATCTCGTCCATGCAGCGGTAATAGATTTCTCGAAGACGGTTCCATTGGTCCCGGGAAAAATCGCCGGTTTTAATCCGTTCCTGCAGTTCGTCGAAGGAAACGGCCTGGCCGTCCACCAGGGGAACCAGGTCGGTAGTATTTGAGTCATCGGCATCCATTTGTGCCATGAGCATTTGCCGCTGAGCCAGGTATTCCTCGAATTCTCCGATCTTCCTGTTCTCTTCCTGTTCCGCCTCGGTTAAAAGGGCGTTTTTCTGTCCTTTGTAGGGTTCGCCGTCCAGCTTGTCCTTTATCACCCTTTTCATTGTTTCGATGACCCTATGGAGTTCCGTTTTCAACTGCCTGGCTTTCCCCGGACCCAGGTACAGCACCCCGGCCCGGTCCGGATCCTGAAAATTAAACACCAGGGCGATATCCTTTACCGGTTGATGCTCCCCGGTGTATTCCTTAAGGACCTGTTGAACGGCGGTTTTTCTCCCCGTTCCCGACCGACCGGCGACAAAAATGTTGTAACCCCTTCCGGGGATGCGAATACCCATTTCCAGGGCTTTCAAGGCTCTTGGCTGGCCTATGACGCGGAGGGGGGATCTCGCTTTCTTATACCGTTGCAGGTCTGACGGATTCACGGTAAAGGTGAGTTCTTCCAAGGACAATTTTCGTATCTTCCGCGGTTTCATTTAGGCACTCCTTGCCTTCAAATAATGGTTTGCTCACCTTCGGGCTGTCAAGGTGCCGGGCTCTTTAAAAAAAAGTTCCGGGGATATATACTCTTAGTTTATGATATTACAGGAACTGACAGATTATTTTGAAGAGCTCTTATCTCTTCATGATTTCTCCGGAGCCGATGCTTCCATGAACGGTTTACAAGTAGGCGTGCCGGACCAGGAGATAACCAAGGTAGCCTTTGCCGTGGATGCCTGTATGGAGTTCTTCCAGCGGGCTGCCAAGGAGGGGTGTGATGTCCTTTTTGTACACCACGGGCTCTTCTGGGGGAAACCTGTCCGGGTTTCCGGCAGCCATTATCAGCGGTTGAAGTTTCTTTTAGAGAACCGGATGGCTTTGCTGGCTGCTCATCTGCCCCTGGATCAGCATCCGGAATACGGGAACAACGCCTCCCTGGCGAAGGCCCTGGGGTTGGTCGAGATTAAACCCTTTGGGGAATACCGGGGAATCAAGATAGGTTTCAAAGGAACCTTTCCCCGGCCTCTGGAATTAAAAGAAATTGTCCGCCTATGCGGAATTACCCCGGAAACAGTTTTAAGCATTCTTCCCTTCGGCCCGAAGGAAATCCGGACCGTGGGAATCGTATCCGGCGGCGCGGCCTACGATGTTCACCAGGCCATCGAGGAACACCTGGATCTGTATATTACCGGGGAACAGACCCATTCGGTCTATCATCTTTGTCTGGAAGAGGGTATAAACATGATTGCCGGCGGGCATTACAACACCGAGGTCTGGGGAGTCCGGGCTCTGGCTGAAAAACTCGCCGCCGATACGGGCCTTGCAACGGTCTTTATCGATATTCCTTCGGGACTTTAGGAACGGTTATGACGGAGACAAAACAGCGGTTGTGGACACCCTTTCTCTTAACGGCCTTCATTTTAGCGGCCGACCAGATCACCAAGGCTCTGGTGGTTCGGCACATTCCCTACCACACGGTGGGGCATAGCTTTTTCGACGGGCTTCTCAGGATCATCCATACCAGGAACCTGGCCATCGCCTTCAGTATCGGATCGACCCTCCCCGATACCCTGCGGTCGGTACTTTTTATCGTGTTTCCCCTGCTGGTTATGATATTTCTGGTGGTGTACTACTTTAAAACGGATGAAATAACCCCTTTCCAGCGCTGGTGCCTGGCCGCCGTTTTAGGCGGTGGAGTGGGTAACATTATCGACCGTATCTTCCGTCCTCTAGGGGTGGTAGACTTTATCGATGTCAAATTCTTCGGTATCTTTGGTTTGGAACGCTGGCCCACCTTCAACGTGGCCGATTCTTCGGTGGTGGTGGCGGGAATTCTGCTGGCCCTGTCGATGCTTCTGGGCGAGAGGATCAATAACCGTCGGACATCGAGCGGTTGATATCCTTTTTAAAGAGTTCCGCGTAGACAAAGCCGCGGTTTTTCAGTCGTTCCCTTAAGTCGTCGGGGAAGGGCATGAACCGCCAGAAAATCGCCCGAACTTCCCTTTCCAGCTTTTGGGTACCCTCGCTCTCTTTCATGATCCAGAGAATGTAATCCTGAACAAACCGTTCTTTTACATCCCCTTTCAGCTTCCTCTCGCTGAACCACTGGTAGTAATGCCCCGTTAAACCTTCTTCCATCCAGTAATGCTGGGCCTTTTCTTTTGCTACCTGCCAGCGCAGGTCTCCTAAGGCCGTGATAACCGCTTCTTTAAGATCCTTGGGGAACATGGGAATAGCGATACGCCCGCGGCTGGTAGCCCGGTTGAAACGCTCGAAGGGTTCCCAGCAAATACCCCGGTCGCCGTAACAGGGAATCAGAATAATGTGGGGGACAATGCGGCTGGTTTCCCGTTTAAAGGTACGGCAGAACACGACGGAATCGAGCCGTTCAATTTCCGCCATAATTTGTATAATATTTTCTCTTGTGCCGATGTCTCGGAGGTTGGGCCGGAAATACTGCTTCATCAGTACCGGCATGTGGTTCCCCTGGCGGCCTACGCACATTTTGGCCATCTGTCGGAAGGTGTTAAATTCCGACAGAATGGTTTTACTGTCCACCAGGGATTCGCCCCCTAAGTCTTCCGCTTTTTCTTTCAGACCGGCTAAGTTTTCTTCCGCCCGTTCCAGGTCCCGGTACATACCGGATATCTCCCGATCGTAATTGCTTATCTGCCGGAGAAGGCTGTTCAGGTTTTTGATAATTTCCCGCTGGGCAGGGGTGTAGCCTTCTTTTATATCGTATTCCTTCCGTACTGCGTGGTTGGCCAGTTCCCGGGCCCCCGAAAAAAGTTCTTCTTCGCAGCCGGATAATTCCAGCATCTTGTTCCGGATGACATTGATCTGGAAGTCTCGCTGTCCCCGGGCTTTTTCTATCAGCCCAAGGATCCTCTGGCTGTCGTTGCTCTTTGAAGCTTTTACCTCGTCCTGGGCCGAAGGGTTGACCAGCCCCCGGGCGATCTTGTCGAACCATTCATCGGTGTAATAGACCGGTTCTCCCGTTTCGTTTTCCAAAATTATTTTTGAAATCAGGGACCGCTGTTCCGGGGAGAGAATGGAGGGAAGTAGCAGGCCGAAGCGAAGCATCATCTTTTTCGGTTCCGGCAGATGAGACGCTATTTTCGGTACGATACTCTCCAGGAGATTCCAGTACGCGGAAACGATTTTTCCGCGGTACATGGATTTGTCCTTGGGGTCTTCGGCCTTAAGAAAGCTGGACATAAGGCTGTGAAGCCTCTGGGCGGCTTCACCTTCACCGCTTAAAGCAAGTTTATAATAGTCAGGATTTTTCAGAAAGGCTTGTTCTTTTTCCGTGGAAAACCGGGTTATAACAGGAAAGGTTGCTTTGGAAAGATCTTCCGGTTCCTTTTCTTCGGCCTTTTGGCCCCCTTCTTCAAAGAGATCGCCAAAATCGGGAGTTCCGTCTTCCCCGGAACCCTCAAGACCCATTAGTTCGGCAATCTCGGGGTCCATCTCGCCTGAGAAGGTATTACTTTCTTTATTGCTATCACCCGACATATCTTTTGTTGAAATGGAGGTGGTGGGAATCGAACCCGCGACCTCGTGAATGCCATTCACGCGCTCTAGCCAACTGAGCTACACCCCCTAAAGCAGAGCTATATTATGGCATTTTAATCCGGAATGTCAAGCCGCATAAAGACTCTCGCCAAGGCGCCAATATAACCAGGGAAGGAAAAGGAAGGTCGCGGTGTTTACGTTTTCGGGATTTCAAGATACCGGTCGGAAATCCTTACGGGTGGAAAATCCCTCGGGTTCCGGGGCGTAAACCGTCGGTCGATAGAGCGACGGGAATGAGTCAAAAAGTCCTATTGACAAAACATTACAATTAATTCATTATAATAATATAAATGAGATATTAAGGGTTTACTTTGAAAGGAAGTGAGTTACTTTTTGGTATTATGGCTTCTTCGTCCAGGAGCGCCTTTTCCGTAAAGGAACTTCTGCGTCTCTGTTCCTACTTTGACGTCGGAGAATCTCAGGTGCGGACGAATCTTTCCCGCATGACCGCACGAGGTTTGCTGGTACCGGAAAGAACAGGAAGAACATCCTGGTATCGGTTTTCAGAGAAGGCCTTGAAGCTTAGAAACAATGTGGCCCAGGGTTTTCGGGATCTTGATTGGAGTGAATGGGACGGGAAATGGTGGGGTGTATCCTTTTCTGTTCCGGATATCAAGAAACAGGATAGGCATTATATACGTAAAAAACTTTCCCTTTACCGTTTCGTATCCTACAACCCGGGATTCTGGATTCGACCGCGGCACAAGGAAGAGCATCTGGAAAATCATCTGGAAAAGGTGTTTTCAAGCACATACTGCTGTGCCCTACAGTTTGAATTTTTTTCGACCCCCGATGAGGAGGAAATATCCGCTCTGTGGAACCTGCCGGAAGTAAATGCTTTATGTCGACAGGGGCTGAGCATTATTGAGGAAAGCAGGAAACGGTTTCGGGATTTTTCACCGGAAGAAGCTTTCATAGAAAAAATGCTCCGCGGCGGAGAGATAGTTGAGATTTTGTTCAGGGATCCACTGCTTCCGGATATATTTCTTCCGGCCGGCTGGTCCGGTCCGGAGTTGAAACGGGAATTTTCGGCTTGGAACAGGGAGCTGACTGATCTGTCAAAATCAATTTTTGATATGACTATCGAGGAGGCCTGATGATGGAAATTATCAATCTGGATAAACCGAAGGAAGAGCTTTTTTTTGTCTGCCTGGATGACTGGTCGGAGGAGATAAAGGAAGCCGGAGATCACCGGCTCGAATGGTATAATCACATGAAAAGTCGAGGACTGGGAGTGAAACTGGCGACGGATGATAACGGCGTTGTGGGAGGGATGATACAGTACGTCCCCATCGAGTATTCCTTCGCCGAAGGTGAAGGACTGTACTTCATCAAATGTATCTGGGTTCATGGTCATAAGAAAGGCCGAGGCAATTTTCAGAAGAAGGGGATGGGAACTGCTCTGCTGAAGGCGGCGGAAGAGGACGTCCGGTCCAGGGGAGCGAAGGGGATGGCAGCCTGGGGAATAACGTTACCCTTCTGGATGAAGGCTTCCTGGTTCCGAAAGCATGGATACGGAAGAGCAGACAGGAAGGGGATCCAGGAGCTTGTTTGGAAACCCTTTTCTTCCGATGCTGTTCCTCCGAGATGGCCGGAGGAAAAAAAGAAGCCCAGGGCGGGAGAAAATCCCGGGAAGATAACGGTCACCGCTTTTATCAACGGCTACTGTTCAGTCCAGAATATGGTTGCAGAACGTGCCAGAAAGGCTGCGGCCGAATTTGGCGATCGGGTGGTGTTTCGTCTTATTAACACGCTTGATCGGGATACCTTTGCCGAATGGGGAATATCCGACGCTCTTTTTATCGAAGATCGGAATATCAACACGGGGCCTCCCCTTTCATATAAGAAGATCAAAAGCCGGCTTTCGAAAAGTGTGAGAAACCTTTCGCGTTAATCCAATTATTACCGATCTTCCGGTCCAAGGGTTAAAAGGTGCCAGTCGAGACTACTCATACAGTCTTCCGGGTAGAAAAACAGTCGCCGCCGGTATACAATGCCTTTCGTGAAATCCTTTGAAAAAGTCATTTTAGAAACCGCCGCCGCCGGTGAAGCGGTACTGGTGTTCCCCTCGGAAGTGGCGGCTCACTTCTGGCAGCGCCGGGTGCTGGAGGCCGGAGGGCCTGAGGCGATAGAAGTCGACCGTTTTATCTCCTGGGACAGTTTCAAGGAACACCTTACCCCGGCGGAACATACCGCCCGCCCGGCCAACCGGGCTTTCAGGCTTTTTTTTGCCGCGGATTTTCTGCAGAAAGCGGCCGAAGGCAGGGTGTCGGTGGAATCCCTTCTTCCTCAAGCCTTTGCCTGGAACGCCCCGTCCTTTACTTCCTGGCTCAGCACCCTGCTGCCGGGTTTAAGGATGACCAGGCGGGCGGCGGAGGCCGTCGGTGTTGACCTGGGGCGGGTGTACGACGACCTCGTAACCCTGGAAGAATCCTACCGGCAGTTCCTAAAGGCCGGCGGCTTTTTCGAACCCTCCTGGCAGGATCCTTGTCTGAGGGAAGACGGGGCTTCCTACCTAATCTGTTTCCCCGAGGTTATCGAAGACTACAGCGACTACGCTTCATCCCTCGCAGAACCTCCCTTTCGAACAGTGACAGCGGCGAAAGAGGAATCCCGGGCGGAGGTTCTCAGGTTTGAAACTACCCTGGAAGAGATGGACTGGGTGCTGCGGAAGATTGCCGGGTACCTGGACGGGGGTATGAACCCCCGGGATATCGTCATTACCCTCTCCGACTCCGAGGAGTGGCGTTACCTGGAGGAAGAAGCCCGGCTCTACGGCATTCCCCTGGATATCCGGATGGGCAAGGAGCTTACCTCTTACCGCCCGGCTGTCTTCTTTTCTCTTCTATCTGAAGCACTCTCCGGCTCCCTGGAGCTGGAAGCCCTGGAAGGTCTCTTCCTCGACCGGGCCTATCCCTGGAAAAACCGGGATGCCGGTCCGGCCTTGGTCCGCTTCGGCCGGGAACATTCGGTGCTGAAAAACTACGGCGATGTAAATCTCTGGAAGGATAAGCTCACCGCCACCGGCCTCACCGGTCTGTGGAACTACCTGGAGGCGCTGCAGCGGGGGGTTCGGAGCCTGTCGGGCGCTGAAACCTTCGCCTCCTTGAGGACCCGAATATACGGGTTTATCGACCGGTTCCTGGATGCCGACCTCTGGAGTGAAGAACACCGGCAGGTGTTCCGCTACACCCTGGACAGCCTGGGAGACCTGGTGAAGACTGAAGGACTCCTGGCGGCTCGTCCGGAGGTGAAACCCTTCCGGCTGTACCTGGCCTATCTTTCCGGCCGGGTGTACGTTCCTCGGGGCGCCGGTGCCGGTGTGCGGGTATTTCCCTACGGGGTTACCGCCGGTATCATGCCGCCGGTGCATTTTGTCGTCGGGGCAAACCAGGGACGGATCCGGCACATCAGCAGCGTGCCGGCCTTCCTGCGGGAGGACCAGCGGATCGCCTGCTCCCTTTCCGACCGGGATTTTACCGACGCCTTCCTTTCCCTCTACATGGCTTCGGGCATGGATGTGTATGTTTCCTCCTCCGCCCGGGGTTTTGAAGGCCCCGGGCTGACGCCGTCGCTGCTCCTCGACCGCGGTGGCCCCGGCTTCAATGTCTCGGGAAAGAGTTTCCGTGCCGCCGAGGAGGCTTACTGGGCGGGGGATGAAGACCTGCCGACCAGGTTTTCTCGGTGCTTCGTGGAAGGGTTTGAACGGATTGCCGTCGCTTTTCACCCGGCCGCCTCGAGTTTCAGCTTTCAGGAAGTCCCGGATCTAGCAGCTGACCTGCTGACCGAAGTGACCGACGAAAACGGCCGGATCGTTCTTTCCCCCACGGCCATGGACAGCTTTACCGGCTGCCGATTCCAGTACCTCTTAACCTACCTCCTGCGGGTGGAAGACAATATCCCCGGTCCGCAGTATCCCGACCGCATGGAGCGGGGGACTTTTTTTCACCAGGTGCTGTGTTTTTTTATGGAACACCTCCGCACGGAAGGGAAAGGGTTTCAGCCCGGCAGGATAGATGAATACCGGAAGTTCATGACCCAGGTCATCCGGCGTACCGCCGATCAATGGGAGAAGGAAGGCCGGGCTTTTATCGATCCGGTCTGGCGGGCCCTGCTTCGGGAGACGGAAGAGTTCTGCGCCGCCTTTCTTGAAACCGAAGAGAAGGAATTCCCCTCCTACGAGCCCCTTTGGCTGGAAAAAAAGCTTCGTCTGCCCCTGGCCGACAAGGCGGTGCTGCTGAAGGGGTTTGTCGACCGGCTGTCGGTCTGTGGGGACGATACGGTGCTGATAGACTACAAGACGAAGGTCCGCAGCGTGAAGGCCGATTTTCCCGTCGAGGGTGAACCGACATCCATCCAACTTCCCGCCTACGCCTACCTGGCCGGGCAGGAGGGCAGGCAACCCGTCCGGGCGCTGTATTACGATATAACCAAGGGTACATATACCCGGGTGTTGGATCCCCTGAACAAGGGGTGGGTCGATCCGGATACCTTTGCCCGATGGACCGCCGGGGTTCCCTTTAGGGCCGCGGAGATGGCCGACACCTTGCGGCGGGGCGATTATTCCTTTCCCGAAGAAGGGACCTGCCAGGGCTGCGATTACCGGATGGTCTGCCGGGAGAAGTATGTGGTGCGATTCGATACCGGCGAAGAAGGCGGTGTGTAGGGTATGAAGCTCAACGTCGATCAGGAAAAGGCGATACACCGGGATCGGAACGTGGTGGTCACCGCCGGGGCGGGTTCCGGCAAAACCAGCGTTCTTGCCCTGCGGTACCTGCGGCTTCTCCGGGAGGGCAAGGCCGGGGTGGAGAATATCCTCACCCTGACCTTTACCAAAAAGGCCGCTGCCGAGATGTACGAACGGATCCACCGGCTTTTAGCGGAGGAACAGGATAATGAAGCCGTCCGGCGGGCCCTGGAAACCTTCGAGAACGCCCAGATATCCACCATAGACAGTTTCTGCTCAAGGATCGTCCGAAACGATCCGGGCCGGTACGGCATGCCGGGAAACTTTGTCCAGGATACCGAAGAAGAGACTGCCTTTGCCGAGAAGGAAGCGGTGGATTTTATCCTGGATAACCGGAACAACACAACTTTGCAGAAGGCTGTTCTACGGTTCGGTTTCGAAAAGGTCTGGAAAGATCTCTTCGCCTCCCTGGCCAGAGAGTACTTTTCCCTGGCGGAGGAGCACGACTTTAACACTCTGGCCGCCGCCCAGCGCCGCTTTTTCCTCCAAACTCTGGATACCGTTCTTACAGACCTTCACGGTGTGGAAACCGACATCCTCGCCCTGAGAAGCACCCGGTTCGCGGCAATTACCGGGGCACAGGGTGCTCTTGCCGGTTTCTCCGATCGGCTGCAGCGCCTTGTTTCCGATGAACACTTTTCTGCCTTGATCGAAGAAGCCGCCGCGGTGAAACTCAGCAAGAGCCTCGGTAATACGAAAGACGATACGGCGCTGATCTTTAAAGAGCTGGCGGACCGTTTCAGGGACATCCTGTCGGACCTGGTGAGCCTGGCCCATACCCTCTCCGGCTGGGGAGATATGGAAGCCCTTTTTGCCCTCTGCGGTCAGTTTCAGGACCGATTCCTGCGGCGGAAGAGAGAAACCGGTGTGCTGACCTTCCGAGATGTGGCCGACATGGCCCGGGATATCCTGCTGCACAACCATGAGATCCGGCGGCACTACAAAAACACCTTCCGCTACATCATGATCGACGAGTTTCAGGACAACAACCGGCTGCAGAAGGACCTTCTCTATCTTCTGGCCGAGAAAAACGGCCGGGAAGGGGAAGGGATCCCCCGGCCCGAAGATTTGGAAGAAGACAAACTTTTCTTCGTGGGGGACGAAAAGCAGTCCATCTACCGGTTTCGCGGAGCCGATGTCAGCGTCATCAAGGACCTGTCGAAAGAGCTGGCCCCGGACGATACCGGCGGCATTGAGCTATCCACCAACTACCGGAGCGAACCGGCGTTGATCGATTTTTTCAACCGGATCTTTACCCGGGTCATGGATGGGGCGACGGAACCCTACGAAGCTGAATTTGCCCCCCTGGCCTCCCGGCAAAGGGAACTGCCGGACAGCCCGGTGATCAGCCTGTTTTACAAGCCCTGGTCCGGGGAGTCCGGCGAGAGTGGTGAGGGGTTTTTAGACTCCGACGATGCTGAAGCTTTCTACCTGGCTTCCTTTATCCGCGAGCGCGTAAAAAGGGGCGATCTTAAGGTATCGGAAGACGGGGCGGTCCGTCCGGCGGAGTACGGTGATTTCGCCGTGCTGATGCGTTCCACCGGGGGCCAGATTCGCTACGAAAGGATGTTCCGCCGGCTGGGGGTTCCCTACGAGACTCAGGATGTCCGAGCCCTCTTCCTGGAAGCCCCGGTAAACGATCTCTACGCGGCCTTGGAATGTGCCGTGTATCCCGAGGACCGGCTGGCCCTGGCGGCTTTTCTCCGCTCTCCCTTCGCAAACCTATCCGATGCCGGGTTTGCCCGGGTACTGCTCACGGCAGGCCGGGCCTTTACCGGCGAAGAGGTCACCGGCCTTTCACCGGACGACGCGGCCCGCTATGCCGCCGCCGGAGAGATGATCGGCGAACTCCGGCAGCGGGCCGACCGGCACAGCATCGTGTCCCTGCTCTACTACCTCTGGTTCGACCGGGGTTACCGGTATATCATCCTGCGCCGGCCGGCGTATCACGGCTACCTGGAGTATTTCGAGTACCTCCGTGAGCTCGCCTACGCCGCCGACCGAAAGGGGGTAAGCCTGGCTGCCTTTCTCGACCGGATGAGGCCGAAGCTGGGGAATTACGAAAAAATGCCGGAACTCAGCCTTTTACGGGGCTCGACCCGGGGTGTTCAGCTGATGACTATACACAAGTCCAAGGGGCTGCAGTTCCCGGTAGTGATTATTGCCAACATGGGGAACGCCGGTAAATCCGGTGACGACGGCAAGCCCTACTATCTCTCCGATATTCATGGGCCGGCCTTTCGTACCCTGGATGGCGGAACGGTCAAGAAAAACTATATCTACGACAGCGTGAGGGAAGAAGAAAAAGCCCGGGACCTGGCGGAACTGAAGCGCCTCCTCTACGTGGCGGCCACCCGGGCGCGGAACCACCTGTTTTTTTCCGGCTGTCACAACAGTAACAACAGGAGCAAAGAAGGGGTGATGCTGAACATGCTGCTGGCCGCGGCGGGGTTCGACCCGAAGGAACCCCTGTTCTCCAAGCCTTCGGACATGGCGGTCCGGGAAATTCCCGACATCACCGAGGAAGATCTTCGCTCTGCCGCGGTCCGCCGGAAGATCCGCTCCCTTGCCGCCGCCGCCGAAAATTACCGGCGGGCGGAGGTGCCGGAGTATGCGGCCCGCCGGGACGAATGGCCGGCTTCGGAGCTCAACCGGCTGTATGCCGAGACCCTGGGCCGGGTGCAAAGCCGAACCCTGCCGCCGGTGGGCTGCGACGAAGTCCTCTCCGATGGTTCTCTGGCTGCGGAATTCGGCACCTGGTGTCACGCCTTTATAGAACACGCCCTTACCGGCTCCGGCGGTCCGCCTCCCGAACCCCCGCCTGGCCTGTCTGCCCTGCCGAAGGGGGATTTGCAGCTGGTCCGCTCGGAGGCCGAAGCCCTGGCTCGAGGTTTTCTGGATAGCCCCTTCCTCGCCGGGCTCCCGAAGGGGGCGGTGTTTCATTCGGAACGCCTTTTGATGTACCGCTGCGAAGGTTCCGCAGGGGCCCTGTATATCAGCGCCCAGCCCGATCTTTTTATTGAGACCCCCGGTGAAAATATCATCGTGGATTTCAAGTCGGATAAACACATTCTGAAGGGACACTATGATCTTCAGTTAGCCCTCTATGTCCGGGCAGCGGAGGCCATGACCGGCCGGAGGACCCGGGCGTACCTGTATTACCTTCGGGGAGGGGACGTTGTAGAAACAGCATCGGCAGCAGAAGACTTCAGCTCCTTTCTGCGTTCCCTTTGACGAGAAAGTTTCCTCGTTTACTCCCGTCGAGAATAATGGTACACTCTTCATCGATGAGTGGAAAAGAACCTTCGGAAGCGGCTTTTCAGCGAAGCATGGATCTGCTTCAGGCTCTCCTTCAGGGGCTGGAGACGGTCATTCTTGGCAAGAGGCATTTCCTGGAATACCTGGCCGCCTGCCTGGCGGCGGGGGGGCATGTGCTTATCGAGGATGTCCCCGGCTTGGGAAAAACCACCGTGGCGAAAACCCTGGCCCGGCTTCTTTCCGCCGGGGGAAAGGAAAACAGCGCGCGGTTCAGCCGGATTCAGTTTACCCCGGACCTGCTGCCCTACGACATCACCGGCGTGGATGTCTTCAATCCCGAATCGGGGCGGTTTTCCTTCCGGCCCGGCCCGGTGTTCTCCAATATCGTTCTGGCGGACGAGATCAACCGTACCAGCCCCAAGGTACAGTCCGCCCTGCTGGAGGTGATGGCCGAAAACCAGGTGACCATCGGCAACAAGACCCATGCCATGGACCCCCTTTTCTTCGTTATCGCCACGGAAAACCCGGTGGATATAGAAGGAACCTACCCCCTTCCGCTGGCCCAGGTGGACCGGTTCATGATGCGCCTGGCCATGGGGTATCCGGACCCGGAGGCGGAATACCTGGTGGTTTCGGGAGATCCGTCCCGCACGATCATGCCGAGTATCCGGCCGGTGTGCGGTAAAAAGGAGATCCTTGCATTACGGCAGTCCGCAGGGAGAGTGTTCTGTCACGAGAAACTCATCAGGGCCATCACCGCCCTGGGGGCCCGGACCCGGGAACACAGCGGTGTGCGCCTGGGGGTGTCGCCCCGGGGAAGCCTGATGCTTCTGCAGGCGGCCCGAGCCCTGGCTTTCGTGAGGCAGCGGGATTATGTGATAGACCAGGATGTTATCGACCTAGCTCCCCTGGTTCTGGCCCACCGGCTGAAAACCCATGACCAGGGAACCGACGG
>JAFGDJ010000252.1 GCA_016932135.1 Spirochaetales bacterium
AGAAACTAAGGCTTAGACCGGAAACAGCCGCAGACTACCCCTCTACCCTCTTCTGATCGGCTATATCCGCAACCCTCACCGCGGTATGATGATACCTCCCCTTGCCCGCGGTCTTTCTCCCTTTCAGTTGAATCGCCCCGGCCGGGCAGTAATGGAGGCAGGCGAAACAGTACAGGCATTCTTTACTCAGATCCCATACCGGTCTCCCGGATACTACCCGGATCCTGTCCGCCAGGCATACCCCTTGGCAGACCCCGCAGCCGGTACAGGCTTCGTCGGCGTAAAAAGACCGAGCCATGCCGGGAAAACGGCATCGGTCGATAAACACCGAGACGGGGAAGAAAATGAATCGGCTTATGAGAAAGAGGGGGAAGCTGTCCCTGGGCCGATGGACCCGGGCGGCTGAAACAATGTCCGTCAGGCGGTCCAGTTCCCCTGGAAGATTCAGCTCCATCCGGTTGATGGCTTCCTCCGGGGGAATCCGGAACAGGGGGAGATAATTGCAGACCATTTCCTGGGAAAACCAGGCATTTATCTTCTTGCCCTGCTTCTTCAGCATCCTGTCCATCTTCAGAAAGACCCTGTCGGAACAGAAACGGGTGGCCACGGCGAAGATGTACCGGGCGGAAGACAGGTCCGCCCGGGAAAGAAATCTGTCCACGATCTTTGGCGTCGACAGATTATGAATGGGGAACACGATACCCACCGTCTCGGCGGTTGTCTTGATATCATTCTTTTTCAGGGCTCCGACGATAGGAACGAGGACGCTTCCGGGCAGCCTTTTGCCGATTTCCCTCGCCATAGAAAGGGAATTACCCGTTCCGGAAAAATAATACAATTGAACCTGCATGTTTCTCTTCCTCATGCCACGGGAAGGCTTCATTTCCTGGTTTGTATAAACTCTATGGGAGCCCCGTTTTCCTCAATAAACGCGACAATAGTCCCTTCCGAAGGGCTGTTCGGCTCGATGATGACTTTCCGTCCCTTAAGGGCTTCATACATGTCATCCACTTCAAAGGCCACGTGGGGAATGGTCTTTACAATCTCCGGCAAGGGGCAATCGTCTTCATACCTCATCCACTCTATCCCGAATTCGCTCGTTTCATATCCGCAATGGTAAACCTTGTATTCTTTCAGGTACACCTCTCCCTCCACGGGTGTCCTGGCAGGAATCCCCAGATGATGATATCGATATTTCATTGAATCCATATTACCCCCATTTCTGTATCTCGATGATATTTCCTTCCGGGTCCCGGGCATAGGCAAAATGGATAGAGCCTACCCCGGTAATGTTCGTTTTCACCATAGTGCCTGCCATCCCTCCGCCATGGTCCAGGATGTTCCTGACACAGGCATCGACATCATCAACGGCAAAGGCAATATGTCCGAATCCCTCATGATTTGCTGCCTTCACATCCTGCTTTTCATAATCATCATACCGGAAAATTTCCAGTGTAGGTCCGTCCGCGGAAAACCCCGGCAGATACAGATGGATTCCCGTAATATGGGCACCCTTCAGCGACACGGCATCGTCCAGCCACCGGCCTTTCAAATCCCGCTCAGGCGGTTTTTCCCGGCATCCGAACACGTCGATATAGAAGTCGGCCAGTTTCCGCCAATCTCTGGCGACGATATTTACGTGGGCGAATTTTACATTCATACTTACCTTCCTTACATTTCTTCCGCCTTTTCAAAGATGCTTCTCAGACGATTTGTGAACCTGGCCGCCGGAGCTCCGTCAACGATATCGTGATTGAACATCACGGTCATGGTCAGGACTTCCCGCAGGGTAATATCGCCTCCCACCTTCATGGGTTTTTTCACGATGCTTCCCAGGGTAAAATCCACCGCCCGGAAGCTGCCGATACAGGGAACAACAAAGCCGGGCGTTTGCCCGAATCCGGCGACAGAGGTAAAATGGATGGTACCGTGTTTCTCTTTAACCAGGCGCGGGTTGTTGATTATTTTCCTGAGTATGAGTTTCCTGAAGAAGGCTGGGAAAATAAAGAGAAGTTTCATCAGCCTTAATGCCCACTCATCCTCTGTACCTGTTACCGCCTGACGGGTGAACCGGTGCTTGGCTTCCTCGATTTCCCGGTAGATGTCTTCCACCGATTTTTCGGAGGCTCTTCGGATAACCACCTGCCCGGGAAACATTTCACCCTGCCGGTTCAATTCCAGGGGTATATTGATATCCACGTCATCGAAGGTATAGATTCGATTTTTTAACAGGAAGGAATTCATTTCTTTGTTCGCTTCGACAGCCGAAGCGATGGACTTGATGATGAAAGCCTGCAACGACAGGGGTTTACCTTCCCGAATCCCCTTCCGGATCTTTTCTCTCGCCTCGGTAATATCGACCTCCAATAATGCCAGCATGTTGTGAACCGGAGTCAGAACGTCAAGGCTGTCGATGGTAATTCTTCGGAAAGGGGACAGTTTATTTACTGTATAATGTCCGAGAAGATCTTCTTTTTTCCCGTCAAGAGCCATGACAAAACTCCCTCTTACGACACCGACGCGTTTTTCTTCATCCTCAGGATTATTCGATGAAACATGTTTGGAATAAACTCGGGAGAAATCCTGTGGAGCAGCCAATAAACCTTATGCCTTCTCGGAGACATGATAATCCCCCGGTTTTTCACCACCCCCTTCATCATCTTCTGAATACAATCTTCAACGGCGGGGAACTTCATATTCGCTTCCATCTCTATATTGCCGGGAGCTTTCATATAATCTGAAACATACAGGGTGGAATTCTGTATATTTGTCCGAAAATAACCGGGGCATAAAGCGTTTATTTTAATCCCGTACTGCCGTGCCTCCGCCCTCAGACTCAGGGAGAACCCCACCACCGCGTGTTTGCCGGCTGTGTAACTCGACGCCAATCCGCCGGGAATGAGACCGGCCAGAGAAGCCGTATTCACGATCTGTCCGAACCCCTGCTTCATCATGATGGGATAGGCAAAGCGGCAGCCGTACACCACACCCCAGAAATTGACACCTATAATCTGTTCCCAGTGCTCCAGGGTCATATCCTGGAATTCGCCGTTGATTCCTATTCCAGCGTTGTTGAAAAGATAGTCTATCCGGCCACATTCCCTGAAGGTTCCCAGCACAAGAGCTTCCACATCACGGATGTCCGAAACATCGGCTCGGATCGTCTTTACGGAACCGCCGGAAGATTGAAGAGAGCTTCCGGTCTCCCGGGCCGCTTCGAAGTCCTTGTCCGCAAGAATCACATGAGCACCCCGTTCAGCTCCATAGCGGCAAATGGCTCTCCCGATCCCCGAAGCGCCCCCCGTTACTATCACAACCTTGTCTTTAAAGGAATTCACAGTCATCGTCTTCTGTCCCTGAGTACGTTTACAATACAGAATGTCATAAAATTAACGGGCTACATTGAAGAACCAATGAAAAGGAAAGTACCAAGCTAAAGAGGGCATGAATTGGATCTTCCCTAGGTTTATACATATCCGTATTTCCTAGGAATCGTATCATCATTAGTGATCAGTCTTCAAGTCCGGGAAGCAACTAGGGATTGCGTAGCCGTGCCGGGTATTCTCTTGTCGCTTCAGTCGGCGAAGATATGGCTCGGACCGACGACGAAAGAATCTCCGTCTAGGGCTATGGAAGGGTACCCGCAGGAAATCAACGACAGGTGCGGCGGTTTCTGCAAACCCTGTAATTTTTCCTTTACAAGTTTCAGGACCGGGTATATACTTTTTAAAAAGCGACACGCGTGTCGCAAATGTCAAACAGGAATCAAGGGAGCATGACTATGCCGTCCAAAGGCGACAATACCAGGAATCTGATCCTGGAAAAAGCGGCGGAACTGTTCATCCAAAAGGGCTACTCGGCCGTTACGATGAAGGATGTATGTGAAGCAACATCTTTAAGTCGCGGTGGTTTGTATCGCCATTTTAAATCGACGGGCGAAATGATGGCATGTCTTCTTTTAGATGAACAACAAACGGCGGATGAAGAATTCAGTGCAGCCCTTGCCGAAGGAAAATCAGCCCTGCAATTGCTGGATGCCTATATTCAGAAGCATGATCGATTCCTGCTGTCTCCCGGAAGCGCCCTGGAGGTGGCAGCAAATCAGTATGCCCTGTTAGATGAAGTCGGCAGAAAGATCAACACCTCCAGGGTGTGGTCAACCGTAAAAAGGCTGACGTCCATTATCCGGCTTGGCCAGGGAGAGGGAGTATTTATCGACGGCAATCCGGAAAATATAGCCTGGCATATTGTTTTCTTTATTTGCGGCATTCGTGCACAAACAGTGCTGGTTGAGCCGGGAGCCGATTTCATTCACACCCAGACCGATTACATCCGGAGATTCCTGTTAAAAGGATGAATTTTAAGGAACCAAGTTTTTAGGGGTATCCATAAGGAATTGTACATTAAGGAGGTGCAATTTTGGTTATGAAATACGACCTTGTTGTAGTCGGCGCGGGCAACGGCGGACTGATGGCCGCATGCCGGGCCTCACAGATGGGGCTCAAGACGCTTGTTATCGAAAAGCACAACCTGCCCGGAGGATGTGCCACCAGTTTCCGGCGCGGGCGTTTCGAGTTCGAGGCTTCACTCCATGAACTTACGGATTTTGGTGAGGGACCGGCGCGCGGGGATCTGGGAAGGCTGTTCGATGAATTGGGAATTGAGCTGGAATGGTTGTCCATACCCGATGCATACCGAATAGTGGTTGCCGGTGACAAAGGCATCGAACTCGATGCCACCGTCCCTCACGGACGGGAGAAATTCCTTTCCTATATGGAGTCGAAATGTCCCGGCTGTACACCCGCCCTGAACCGGCTTTTCGATGTATGTGTCGAGATTGACAAAGGATTGGCATATATCGGCATGAGCCGGGGCAAGCCCGATCCGGCCGTCATGCGATCAGAATACGGCAATTTTGCCCGCCTTTCCGGTGCCACCGTCATGGATGTATGGAAGGCCATTGAACTGCCGAAGGACTGTATCGATATTTTGAGCGCATACTGGCCGTACCAGGGTGCGGATTTAAATACCCTGGACGCTGTTCGGTATTTGAAGATGCTGGACGGTTACATCACTAACGGCGCATATATGCCCAGGAAGCGTTCCCATGAGATCTCGGTGGCTATTGAAAAGCGGGCCCGTCAACTCGGCTGTGATTTCTGGTACAACCGGGAAGTGACGAAGATCACCACGAAGAATGGTTGTATCTCCGGTGTCGTTACCGCGGATGGTGAGACCGTGAAAACAGGAGCCGTCATCTCCAATGTGTTTCCCAATGTTGTATACAGTAAACTCCTCGACGATCCCTCCCTGGTTCCAGAATATGAACTGAAAAAGGCAAATGCCCGTTCCTTCGGCGGCAGGGGCTTCACGATCCTGATGGGGCTGGACAAATCCCCGGAAGAACTGGGTATCAAGGATTACGCGGTATTCGTCAGCACCTCCGCCGACAGCTCGTCGATGTACCGGAACTGTTTTTCCCGGGAAACGAACGACAATTTTGCAGCCACCTGCCTGAATATAGTAAATCCGGAAGCCAGTCCCGAGGGCACCACACATTTCGGCATCACCTGTCTGTTCACCGATGAAGCCTGGGGGGATGTGACCCCGGAAAACTACACCGACGAAAAACGTAAATACTCCCTGGGCCTGATTGAACGATATGAAAAGGCGATGGGGATCAATATCAGGAACTCCATTGAAGAAATCGTTATCGCCACACCCGTTACCTATGCCCGTTACCTTGGATCGCCCCAGGGAGCGATTTACGGTTATTTTGCCGACCGGTGGGACGGTATGATGGGCCGGATGTTCTCCGACGGCATGGAACAGACGGTTCCGGGCTTGAGATTTGTCGGCAGTCATGGAGTGCGTCTTTCCGGCTTCCTGCCGACCTACACGTCCGGAGACCTGGCGGCCAAACAAATGATGGGCGAAATTGCAGGAGGTAGTAAAAAATGAGTAAAGAAATCACTACATACCTTGAACGCCTGGAAATTACCAAATTCGATATGATTGTCCCGAACCGCAGGCGTACTATTGAGGCGGCGCGAGCCGAGTTACCCGTGAGCGAATATAACGCCAACCGCGTAGCGAAGGCGCTCCACCCCGGGGTCCAGCATCTGGTCATTTCTGAAATGCAGGACCATGGAGAAAACGCAAGAAGTTATATCCTGAAAGCCGCTCCGGACTCCGATACCAAAACCCTGGCTTACTTCCGTGCGGGTCAGTATCTCAGTATAAAACTGCACATCGGCGAATCCGTGTTGAGCCGTCCCTATTCGATACGCTCGGCCCCGGCTGAGGCCCTTGAGGGTTCATACACGATTACCATCAAACGGACGGACGACGGATTCGCTTCAAACTTCATATTCGATAACTGGCGCGTCGGAACCGTCATCGAAGCTTCCGCACCTCTCGGTGAGTTTGTGTATGAACCCATCCGCGATGCGGCACATATCGTCGGCCTGGCCGGAGGGAGCGGGATTACGCCCTTCTATTCCCTGGCCAGGGCGATCGCCGACGGAACCGAAGACGCGACATTGACAATTCTATATGGCAGCAGAAA
>JAFGDJ010000047.1 GCA_016932135.1 Spirochaetales bacterium
GTCGTTGATAAAGATATGTAAAGGAAGATGATCCATAAAGGATCTGAAAAGCTGCTCGCGGGTTTCCAGTTCCCGCTTCATCTCCTTTTCCCGCAACCTCAAAAAACGTTTTTCCAGGGTGCCGGACACCCGGAAATAAAGCTCGTCCTTTCCCACCGGCTTGATAAGAATATCATCCGCCTGGTTGCGAAACACATCAATAATTGCCTGCTGCTCAGGGCTGCCCGTCAGGGCGATAACCGGAATATCCGGATCATCGGTTTTTACCCTTCGAATAATGTCGATTCCGTCGCCGCCGGGAAAATAGAGGTCGGTGATGACCAGATCGAATTGTTCAGTGCCCAGGTAGCCTAAGGCGGTGGAAAAATCGGAGGCGGTCCGAACACGGTATCCTTTCTTTTCTAAGAGTGCTCCCAGCATTCGGCAGATAACTTCTTCATCGTCCACCACCAGAATCGAAGAAGGGCTGTCGTCTCTCTGCCGTTCAGACCGAAAGAGGTATTCCGTCATGGAGCGCATTGTAACACAAAAAGAAAGAGCCGCCAATATTGTTTCATGACCCCTTAGATAGTACATTACACCTATGATCTCGGTGATAGCCTTCCTGGGCAATCCAGGCAAACAATATGAACACACCAGGCACAATCTCGGCTGGATGGTCTGCAGCAGCATGACCGCCGGAATGGACCTTGTGTGGACGGAAAAATTCCACAGCCATTGGGCGACCATGTATCGAAAAGGAAGAAAAATTATTCTTCAAAAACCCCTGGCCTGGATGAACGACAGCGGAAAAAGCGTTCAGTCGCTTCTTTCTTTTTTAAAAATCCCCCCGGAAGAACTGCTGGTGGTTCATGATGACCTGGAGCTACCCTTCGGCGCTCTGAACCTGAAAGAAGGCGGCGGCACGGCCGGACACAAGGGACTCAAGTCTATACAAGGCGCATTGGGAAGGGGTTCCTTTCAGCGGCTGCGTCTGGGGATCGGCAGACCTCGGAGCATATCGGTTTCATCCCATGTGCTTTCACGATTCACTCCGGAAGAAGAAGCGGAATTACCCGCACTATGTCAGCGAGCTGGGGAAATGATTATAAAAATGCTGGATCAGAAGACCGGTTGTTGATAATTCGCCGCCGATTATCTATCTTAAAGGGTGGGAGGTTTGAGTATGTTAATTGAAGCGGAGATCTGGACCGTCGCCAGGACCGATCAGGGAAACGCCGTATTGATCCGCCCGGTAAACGCCGAGGTAGCGGTTCCTATTTTTATCGGCCAGCTCGAAGCCCAATCCATCCTCATCGGTTTGGGCAATGTCCCCATGCCCCGGCCGAATACTCATGATCTTCTTCTCTCCATCATGGGGATGCTGAACGCGAAAATAGAAAAAGTGGAGATTGTCGCCCTGAAGGACGGTATTTTCTACGCTCAGTTAACCATGAAACAGGATGAAAAAACCCTGATGATCGATTCCCGCCCTTCCGATGCCATAGCCCTGGCGGTTCGATCCAAGTGCTCGATCTATATCGCCGATGCGGTGGTGGATGAGGCCGGTATTCCCTTAACTTCCATCACTGAAGAAAGCAAGGAAACCCGGCTGACGGATAACCAGTTGGAAAAAATGCAGCTGGAGCAGGATCTGCAAAAAGCGGTGGAAGAAGAAAATTACGAGGAAGCCGCTCGATTGAGGGATGTACTAGCCCGTTTAGAAGGGATAGAGTAAGGGTTCCTTTTTTTCTTTCTTTTCTTTGCCGGCTTTCGCTTTTCCCTCCGTGATTCCACCATCCAGTAAAGCACCGGAATAAGAATCAAGGTAACCAGGGTTGACGTTGTCAAACCGCCCACCACCGCTCTTCCCATGGGAGCTCGGAGCTCCGAACCCGTCCCCAATCCCAAGGCCATGGGGAGTAACCCGAGAATGGTGGTAAGACTGGTCATCAGGATGGGTTTTAATCTGGTTTTACCCCCCTTTATAATCGCCATCTCCAGAGAAACGCCGACACCCCGAAGCTGATTGATGTAATCCACCAGAACGATGGCGTTATTTACCACGATGCCCACCAGCAGGATAGCCCCCAGAAAAGCCAGAATGCTGAAGGTGGTTCCCGTTATCAGGAGCCCCGCCACCAGGCCGATGGCGGCGAAAGGAACGGAGAACATAATAATGAGAGGGTGAAGCAGCGATTCGAACTGGGAAGCCATAACCATGTATACCAGAGCTACCGCCAGTAAAAGAGCCATAAATAAACTTCGAAAGGATTCCTCCATTTCCTGGTTGGAACCGGTGTACCGCAGAGTCACTCCGAAGGGTACAGGCCCCGACAGTTCCATGGCGGCCTTGATATCCTCCATGACCCGGCTTAACGGCCGGTCCCCCGTCAAAGAGGCGGTAACCTTGATAATTCTCGTTTTATCTTCCCGCCGGATGGACAGAGGACCGGTATCCTCGACAATTTCCACCAGGTTCTCCACGGGAATTCGGGACCCCCCGGGGTTAACAAAAAAGAGAGTACCGAAACGGTCCAGGTTATTTCGGTCCTCTTCCCGAAGCATCACCAGCACGTCATAGTCTTTTTCAAAGGTGCTGTATCGAGTGACCGTGGTTCCCTTGTAGGCCGTTCTTATAGTGGCGGCAATCTCCCGGGGGCTTATTCCCAGGCTCAAGGCCTCTTTCCGTTTAATCCTGAACTGGATTTCCGGTTTTCCGGCGGAATGGGACGTTCGGACATTCCGAAGCCCCGGGACGGCGCTTACCACCTCCAGTGCCTGGGCGGAAACTTTTTCCAGAGCCTGGATATCATCCCCTGAGAACTCCAGGACCACCGGACTTGATTCTCCCGTGGCGGAAGAAAAGAGAGACGCTAAACCCTCAACAATGATTTCGTATTTTACATCCAAGAGATTGATTTTGAATTCCCGGTCGATGCGGTTCATCACCTCCCACACGCTCATCTGGCGATCGTCCTTTTCCACTAAAGCGAGATTGATCACCGCCAGATTGCTTCCCGATTCTCCCATCAATCCACCGCCTTCGCCGATTCTTGAGGTCATGGACACCAGATCTTTCTTGAGGATGTTCTTGATGATCTCTTCCGCCTGAAGCACCTTTTCGTCCGTGGCTTTATAGCTCGATCCGATCCGGGTTTCCAAGGCGACCTGAATGGCCGCCTCGTCGGTTTCCGGCAGGAATTCCATCCCCAGCAGAAGGACCGAGCCGATACTGAGGATCAGCAGGATAACGGCGGAGGCTACGACTCCGCGGGTGTGCCTTAAAGCCCAGGCAAGAGCCCTGCCGTAAGCGTCGTCCAGAGCCTGAAGACCCTTCTGTATTCGCCGGCTGATTCCGTCTACCAGGGGATGCCCCGAGTCGACCTTGACATCCGCCAGGGACGGTTCAATGTGGATATCCTCCGAAGGGGCACGATGAATCACCGCGTTTTTGTCTATCTTCAGAACCTTCATACAGAAAACCGGGATCAACGTCAGGGCCACCGCCAGGGAAATAAACAGGGCGAAACAGATGGTCAGAGCGATTTCCTTAAAGATGATCCCAGCCATCCCTTCGATAAAAACCATGGGAACGAAGACAGCCACCGTAGTGAGGGTTGAAGCGGTAATAGCCCTTCCCACTTCGGCGGTGCCTTCTTCCGCCGCCTGTTCCGGATTCCTGCCGGATAACTGCTTCCGGTAATTGGCTTCCAGAACCACTATGGCGTTATCCACGAACATTCCCACCCCCAGGGTAATACCCATGAGAGAGGCGATATTCAACGTAAGGCCGGCGAAATCCATAAAGGCAAGGGTAGCCACGACGGAAACGGGGATCACAATAGATATAATCAAGGTTGAACGAAGGTTGCGCAAAAAAAGAAGCAACACCAGGATAGCCAGGAGACCGCCCTGCCAGGCCGCCTTGACTACGCCGCCGATAGACTGCAGAACCGATACGGATTGATCACTCTGCACACCTATATGGATAGACGGCGGCAATTCGGTTTTCAGGTCTTCCAGGGCCGAGAGAATACTCTGGTTGACCGTCACCGTATTGTATCCGGGCTGTTTTCGGACTGAAACCATCACCCCGGGAACGCCTGCGGCCCGGACAAATTCTTCCTGGGGGAGATAATCCAGCTGAATATCCGCGATATCGTTCATAAAAATCGGACGCCTGTCGCGATATCCCACCAGGACATACCCTATATCATCCACCGAGGCGAACTCTCCCACGGTCCTGAGGATCATGGAACGGCCCCCCGTGTGGACGGTGCCGCCGGGAAGGCTGATATTCTCCCCCTGGAACACCTGCAGCACCTGCATAAGGGGTATTTCCAGCTGGCTCAGGGTATCCAGGTTGAGTTTACAGATTACCGCTCTTTTCAAGCCTCCGTATACGGCGGCCTGGGCAACTCCTTCGATTTTTTCCAAAGCGGGAGCAATGACATCTTCCGCCAGCTCCCGGGTATCGATTCCCGTGGTCTGCGTGGAAATATTGAAGGTCATGGTAGGCAGGCTATCGGCGCTCATTCGATAGATCCTCGGCCGCTCCGCCCCTTCCGGTAACAGATTCTCCACTTCCGTCAGTTGTTCCCGTACTTCGGGAACCAGGGAATTCATATCGGTGGACCAGCTGAAGTAGACCGTTACAATGGATACCCCTTCGCTGGAGGTGGAAGACACATCGGTAACTCCGTTGATGGTGGACACGGCGTTTTCCACCGGTTTGGTTACTCCCGATTCCACGTCCACCGGTCCCACCCCCGGGTAAACGGTAACCACCGAAACCGCCGGAAGAGTCACATCGGGAAACATCTCCTGTCCCAAACGGCCCATGGAAACCATGCCGAGGATAAACATGGCGCAGAACACCATGATGATGGTAATCGGATGTTTTACCGCCAGGGAAGGAAGTTTCATTACTCTTTTACAACCCGAACAGCCTGCCCGTCTTCAAGGAAGGCATTACCCTCCACGATAATCAGGTCTTCGGGGTTGATTCCCTCTTTAATCTCCACCATACCCCGGGCTTCCAAACCCTTTACCACGGGGCGCATTTCCGCATGCTGGGAGTTCCCCTCTACCACCAGGAACACCATATCGCCGCCTTTTCTGCTTACCACGGCTCCGACCGGCAGGAGAATACCGTCTGCCCGGCTGCTGATGACAACTTCTACATTGACATACATACCGGGACGCAGGACCATGCCCTGATTTTCCACCGCAGCCTCAAGAGAAAAGGTTCGGGTCTGGGGATCAATAACCGGACTGATGGAAGTAATTGTCCCGGGAAAAGGCTGGTGGTCCGGATAGGCAATGGGGGAAACCCGCACCGTAATGTCTTCCAGGTTCGGTCGTATTCTACCGTAATACTTCTCCGGAACCTGAATTTCCACGTAAATTGGATCATCTACTATAATAGCCGCCACCGGAGTTCCGGAACCTACCATGTTCCCCGCGTCGATCATCACATCCGCCACAATGCCCGAGACCGGGGCGGAAACCCGGGCGTTCTCGTACTGTATCTTGGCCAGCTCATACTGTGCCCTCATGGCGGCCATATTACTCCTGGCCATATCCAATTCCGTGTCCAGGGCTCCCTGCCGCATCATGGTGAGGGAACGCTTGGCGTTTTCCAATTGAACCTCGGCGTTCTGGATGCGGTTTTCCGCGGATTCATATTCCTGCCTGGTAGCCGCTCCGCTTTCATAGAGCCTTCGGATACGATCCAGGTTTGTTCTGGCCAGTTCCACATCCTTCTCCGCCTGAGCCACCAGGGCTTCCGTATTCCGGAGTTCCTCGTCCCGGACCCCTCCGACAGCCTGCCGATACTGGGCGTCCGCCGCCTGATAGGCCGCATAGGCTTGTTCCATCTGCAATTCCACAATCCTGGAATCAATATCCACCAGCAGTTCGTCCTGGTGAACATACCTACCTTTTTCCACATAGACCCGCTCGACCTTCCCGGAGACCTTGGGAACCACTACGATGGTTTTTTCCGGCATCAGGGTTCCCGGATAATGCAAAGATTCCTCCACCACTCCTAACACAGGGTAGGAAGCAACTACCGGTGAATAGTCAAGGGGTTCTTCTTCCTTTCCCTGACGGCGGATAAAAAAGAAAACCAGAAGAAGGATGACTGCCAACGACAGCATGGTGAGGAGAGAACGCAAGACTCTTTTGATACCCATATCGGCTAACCAGCGGACCATGAGGGTCCTTGTTGAAGATACGAAATGAGCGCTCACTCATTTCACCTTTCAGCATAACCTTCCGGGGTAATGAAATCAAGGCACTTTACATTTGTTTTACACTTCGTAGATCCATCGGGCCACAGGAATACGCCTGCCGCTGCCGAAAGCCCGGGGAGATACTTTCAAAACCGGAGGCGCTTGAAGCCGTTTGTACTCCGACCGGGCCACCAGGCGCAGGACCTGCCGTATCGTCTCAACCGGAAAACCTTGAGCCTCCAGATCCTCCGCCGGTGTATTTTTCATCAGGTACTCTTCTAAAAGGGCATCTAAAATCTCGTAAGGGGGGAGGGAATCCTCATCCTTTTGGTCGGGCCGGAGTTCCGCCGAAGGGGGTTTCGTTATGATTCGCCCGGGAATCCGCCGTTCAAAACGGTTGTAGAACCTTGCCAGGGCGTATACCTCCGTTTTGAAAAGATCACCGATAGGGGCAAGGCCGCCGCACATGTCGCCGTAGAGGGTACAATACCCCGTGGCCAGTTCCGACTTATTACCGGTTTCCAGCAACAGAGAAGAAAATTTATTGGAAAAAGCCATAAGGAGCATACCCCGAATTCGAGCCTGAAGATTCTCTTCCGTTACATCGCTTTCCAGCCCGGCAAAAAGAGTCGAAAGGGTTGTAAGACCGGCGGAAAACATACCTTCGATGGGAAGAATTTCCAAGCGAATACCCAGGAAACCGGCCAGTTCCCTGGCGTCTTCCAGGCTTTCCCGGGAGGAATACCGGGAGGGCATGGCCAGGGCTGTCACGGCTTCCGGTCCCAAGGCATCCACGGCAATACAGGCCACCACGGCCGAATCGATACCCCCGGACAGGCCGAGATGAACCCTTTGAAAACCACAGCGACGGGTATATTCCGACAGCCCGAAGGCCAGGGCGGTGGCCCATTCAGCCGCCTTGTCTTCCGGTACCAAGGGTTCCGACTCCAGGGCTTCAAAGGGATCCAGGATCAGCAGGTCTTCCCTGAAAGACGCCGCCTTTCCATAGCCCCCCAAGGGGGTCATGAGAAAGGAATTACCGTCAAAGATAATACTGTCGTTTCCGCCGGCCATATTGATATAAGCCACGGGAATCCTATGGCGGGAAACAATATCGGCCACAATGTCCCGGCGTATAGCGGTTTTTCCGCTGTAAAACGGCGAAGCCGAAGGCACCACCAGCAGTTCCGCACCCTGGACGACCAGCCGGTCCACCGGGCTCACTCCCGACGAGCCTTCGCCGGTTTCCTTTTCCCGCCATATATCCTCACAGACGGCGATTCCCACGGTAACCCCTTGTACGGAAAAGGTTCCATACATTTCGGCGGGTTCAAAATAACGGGCCTCGTCGAAAACATCGTAGGTGGGAAGAAAGGTTTTATACTGGGTATGAAGGACCTTTCCGCCGGACACCACCGACGCGGCGTTCCTTAAAGGTTTCCCGGATTCGGTGGTGTTTCGACTCACATGCCCCACCACCGCCGTGATACCTTCCGGAAGCTCTTCAGCGATATGCCGGAGGCTCCGCATATTGTGGTCGATAAAGTCCCGGTAATCCAGCAGGTCCATGGGCGGATACCCGCAGATACAGAGTTCGGGAAACACCACCAGATCCGCCCCCCGGAGCCTCGCCTCCCGGGATGTGAGGAGAATCTTTTCCGTGTTTCCATGAAAATCACCGATTACCGTATTGATCTGTCCCAGTGCCAGCTTCACCGATTTCCCTTCCTTCCCGGGTTTTCTTTCGGAGCATCCCTCAGAACCCGTCCAGGCTTTTTTTTCTCATCTTCCACCGGCAAAACCGGCGATGGAGCCTAAGATTAATCATATATATACCCCGCGGCCCTTCTGAAAGTAAAGCCGGCCTTGACCCGGTTTCAAGTTTAGCTATAGTATACCGAAACATATGGGAAAGAAAGCATTCATCGCGGGCAGCCCTCTCCTTTCCGAATTAATCATGCAAGGATTACAATCCGAAGGATACGATGTTTTTTTAGGGGTGCCGGCGGAAAAAGAGACCCCTTATTATCGTTGGAATCCCCGATCTCCTATTTCCACCCAGGCTTTGCTTACCGAAGGGATCCGTACACTGAAAACCTTTGACGACGCCGTCCTGGTCTTCAGTCCCCCCGGTTTGAAGGAACCCTTCGAGGATCTTTCCGCCCGTTCCATTGAATCCGCCATTGATGACTATCTCAAAGGATCTTTTTTCCTGATGAAGGAAACCATGAAGGCGGTCTCCCGATACACCGATAGTTATATCCACTGCGTCCTCACCCCGGCGCCGGTTGGGGATGAACACCCCCTGGACGCTTCTATCCGCAAAGCTTTAACGGCCTTCCTGGACGCCCTCTTCACCCTGGAATCGGAAGAACCCTATCTGCTTCAGGGATTCCAGGGGCAGGACCTGGCAGTAGAAGAATATGCCCAGCATATTGTGGCAGGAATCACGAACCGGCAGAAAAATTACCATAGCCGCTGGCGGCGTTTCGGTTCAGGCCAAGGATTGCTATCCGTCCTGCCTTTCGGGAGCAGAAAACGATGACCTTTTCCCCTTCATCTTTAGCTACACGGAGCTTCCTCTATGAAAATATGGATTAAACTCTTCATCGGATCAGTTCTGGGAGTGGGACTGGGTCTTCTGATCGATCCTAACGATCCGGTGGTGGTGGAAGTACTTCAGAACAGCTCCGACATTGTTATCAGAATCGGCAGGTACATCTTCTTCCCCCTGATGTTCTTCTCTCTGGCCATGGCCATGTACGAACTTCGCCAGGCGAAAATCACCCTTCCGATCCTGGGAAGAACCTTCCTTTACCTGCCCCTGGCCTCGCTGTTATTTTCTCTTCTGGGAAGCCTGTCGGTTTTATTGCTGAAACCCGCCAGAATTCCCATCATCGCGGAAAAAGCGGAAAGTTATGCCATACCGACCCTGATGGATGTATTACGGTTCATTTTCCCGGAAAACTTTTTCCATGTTTTTACCACCGGCGGTCAGATTCTCCTTCCCCTGTTTTTCCTGGCTTTCCTTCTGGGAATACACTTCAGCTTTGATACCGTCACGACAAAGCCGGTGATTCAGTTTTTCAATTCCCTCAACAGAATCTTTTACCAGATAAATATCTTTTTAACGGAAATCCTGGGAATAGGTTTCATCGCCTTGGCGGCATGGTTTGTCTGCGGCCTCCGTATGACCGCCGAACTGGTGTTGTTTAAACAGGTTATCATTCTTTTAAGTATCAACACCGCGGTGATCCTGGGCATTATTCTTCCTTTGCTGATGTATTTCCTGGCGGGAAAAAGAAACTTTTATGTTTACCTCTATGGGATGATCGCTCCGATTCTTACCGGTTTCTTCTCCGGTGATCTTTTCTTCTCTCTCCCCCTGCTGATCCGCCACGGAAAAGAAAATTTAGGGTTTCCCCGGCATGTGGGAGCTTTTTCCCTGCCTTTTCACGCCCTCTTCGGGAAAGCCGGTACCGCCATGGTAACGGCGGTATCCTTCATTGTAATCTTGAAATCCTATTCCAGCCTGGGAATCAACCTGGCGGGGGTCGCCTGGGTCACCTTTTTTTCTTTTCTCATATCCTTTACCCTGGGAACCTTTCCCAGAATTGGTGTTTTTGTCGCCCTTTCAGTCCTTTGTTCCCTTTACGGTCGAGGAATAGAAGACGGCTATTTAATCCTTAAACCCCTGTTACCGATTCTCGTCAGCTTCAGCGTTACCCTGGACCTGGTTATGGCAGCTTTTAATACTCTTTTGATCTCCATACATCAAGGGGTTAAAAAGGAACAGGAACTGTCTCAGTTTATTTAACTGGGGCGGTTTGCGAGAAGCCTATCCAAAGACAAACCATTAACTGATCGTAAAACGGGCCGGAGGTTCTGTCCCAGGCATGAAACAGGGGAAACCACACATCGGTCTGAAAACGAAGAAGAAGATTCTCCGAGACCCTCCAGGAACATAACACCCCTGTTTTCGGAAAGAAAAAACGGCCCTGACCGAAGAAATAGCTCAAGGCCGCCGCATTATCGAAGGATCGGTATCCCGTGGCGATCAGAGGAAATCGAAAAAGAAACCCCGGCGCCGCGGAAAAACCGAGAGACAGGTCATCAGAAACAGGCCAGGCCATCATCAGAGCGGGGTCGATAAGCAGAGACAGCACCCAGGACTCCCGCCACTCGTTAATTACCGGTACGGGATAGCCCAGGGCATCGGGAATACCATACCAGGTACCGTGAACCGTCAGGGCCGGTTCCAGCCAAAGGTGTTCCGAAAAACGGAGGGGCAGAGAAACGCCGGCTGCGGTAAGAAGCGGGCTGGGAGCTTTTTCAGGATCTTCGGAATCTGTTCCCAGGTAAAGCATACCCCCACGGAAAACCGGCGGTTCTACCTCCACGGCGGAAAGGATACCCAGAGAGAAAAACAGGATAGCGAAAAAAGTCACCAGCCGTTTCATTCTCATCACAGTATATCACATCCCTTCAGGGTTGTCCGCCGATTCGGCCTGAGAAAAAGCCGGAACCCTTAGATACAAGAAACCGCTTCTTCCGGTAAAGACAAAATCTCTCTGTTCCCAGGATACCACCAGGCTGTCACCCAGGGGCCAAAGACCATAGAACTGCAGCCTTTCACAGATCTTCGGCAGGTTCAGAACAGCCATGCCGCCGGCATCGCCGTAGAATATTTTATTCTCTTCACCGAAAAGAACATAACATCGTTCCCGGTCCCGAACCGCTTCAAAAACAAAAAAAACAGCGTCCTTTTCCTGAACCGTCTCAAGCTGTCCGGCACGAAAATACCTGATTCCCCGGTATTCTTCGGCCCCGGAAGCGTCCTTTTCGGTAATCTGAAGAACCACTCGGGTCGGCGCGTAGTGTTTTTTCAATAGCTCATAAACCTTTTGATAAAGAGCCGGCCCTTCTTCCAATGGCAGGAAAGGATACCCCTGGCGGAAGGTTCCCGGCGATATGGCTTCACCCGGCATTCCCAAAGAAGCACGTTTTTCATATTCCACCCGGCCGCGAAGAGAACCCGTGCCCCGCCAAGCGAGAAACCATTCCTGCTTTTTCGGGAGGATATCCGTTAATTGGCCGGATTCAAAAATACCCCCCAGGGGGAAGGCCTCGTACCGATCCTCGGTGAGAAAGTAGAGGTTTTCCTTATCTTTCAAGGGATCGTCCAATCCTAGAATTTGATTGACATAAACATGAACAACCGGATGTCCTTCCAGAAGAAGCAACGCACCGAGGGTTCGATGATCAAACAATGTTCGATCAAAATAAGCGTTATAACCTACACCCGCTTCAGGATCTTCGCGCAGCTCCAACAGCCCGTAACGGTTTATACCCGCGAAAACCCGGTCTTTCACCTGAAGGAATCCCGCAGGACGAACTTGTGAAGTCCAGGGTATCTCAGGAACGGGGTCTTTCAAGAGGGGTAAAAGAGCCTCTTCGTCCAGAGAAACAGGAAGCCCTTCTTCCAGAAGATACCACCGGTGAGAAGGAATCGGCTCATCCTCTGTCTCAGAGAGGCCGGCTCCGCCGCAGGCATGAAACAGGAAAGTGCAGAGGATACCAAGATAGACTAGAGTGCGCTCAGGGTGAGAAGCGGTCATCCGCTACTGGATCGGTATTGTCTCAACCATGTAACGAATATTCACTCCATCACCGTCCAAGGTTTCCTTTTCAACCACAAAGACTAAAGAGGTTTCATCCGGTGAGAAAAACACCTTGTTAATCCTGTAACGAAGAACACCCGGTCGTTTATAACTCGGCAGACCGATGGTATAATCCCGCGCTTGTCCGTTTTTATCGGTTACCTTGAGAGCTATAAAAAATGACGCGCTGACATCGGCTCCTTCACCGAACTTATCCTGATGAAGGGTTACCACAAACCTCTTTTCCCGTTCAAAATCCCGGAATTCCAAAGTGGCCTTCGGTTCAGCTCCGTTGATCAGAATATAAACCAGGCGCCCGGTAGTTAAAAAATCAATGTTATATTCCTTCAGAAGCCCGGTTTCCTGCATGAAGAGCTTCAGAAAAGCGCCGAACCCATCCTGACCTGCTTCGATAGGCGTATCGAACACCCGGGAAACCGTTCCATTTCGAACAAAAGTATTTTTTTTCACGTCAACGAGAAAGAGATCGGCATAGGGTTTCGTTTCGTCGGCGGTAAGGCCATACTGACCGAAGCAGAAATATCGGGAGTCCCCAGAGAACCCGAGATTAACAAAAGACGCACTGTCACCGGCAGGAAGATACACAGCCAGAGCCAGGAATAAGAGAACACACAGATAGAGTCGTTTCATCGAATCTCCTCCCTTTCAATAGTATCGAACAATTTGGAAGGTTACTAAAGCATCTGTGATCCCTTTACATATTTCTTAGCCTTTGACCTTTTTAAAAAAGTATCCTATTAATTAAAGCATGACTCTGGAAACCAGAAACACTTTTCTTATCCTTGGCCTTTTCATTTCCGCCCTGGTTGTTCTCGCAGCCTGTATCGGGTTAACCTATATATATCTCAAGGGTATACTTCCGGGAAGTATGCCCGCGGTGCTTCCCCCTCTGGCATTATCCCTGGTTTCCTCGGTGGCCGCTCTTTTAATATACCTCTCCTTCCGAAAAACTCTCTCGGCGGAGATTACCTTGTTTATCGTTTTTCTTGTTCTCACATCCCTGGATATATTAAAACCCGGCGGGCTTGTTATTCGCTTTTACCAGGGACCTCTTTCCTGGTCCATCACCCTTACCAGGATCGTCTATCTGTTCCGCTTTTCCGGTATTTTTTGTTTTATGTCCGCCGGTTTGTTCGCCGCCGGACTTCCTTCTCAGAGGCTTTCAATCACCTTAGGAATCTGCTTCTTTCTCGCCTTCCTTTTTTCCCTCATTCTTCCTATAGACAGCAGTATCAGGGAAGATAATTTTATCCTCCGTGTGGGTCTTCATTCGGAAATTCAAACGGGAATGATTATTCTGGAAATTATCGCGGTAGTAAACTACATCATCGCCCTGGGAAAAACCGGTGAAAAAGCGCTTCTGCTCACTACGTTAGGGGCGGCTCTGACGATATCCGGACGGGAAATTCTCTTTTTTCAACAAGGCTTGCTTATTGCTATACCGGCTTTTATCTTCTTTTGTGTCGGCATCCTTCTCTACGCCAAGAAAATTCACCAGATCTATCTATGGAAATAGTATCTTAAAGGAACCTAACGAAGAGATACTCTGCAGCGAACCCCGTACCCACAGGGATAAGGATGTTATCAAAATCCGTTGAAGGCAGGGCTTCAAGAAAGGTGGCCACCGCCGCGATTCCCAGAGATATCAGAAGATCACCGTAAAGGATATAGGCAGCCAGATATACTATCAGGAAACAGGCTCCGCTGCCGACTAGGGTCTTCCCGCCGGTGAAAGGTATCTCCACTTTGCCCAACAGCTTTCCGGCAATGCTGGAAATTCCGTCGCCGAAGGCCAGGGCGTAGATACCGATAAACGCGGCCCGCTCCGGATACAGCATTAAAGCCAGAAGAGCACCCAAGCCTAAGGTTACGGGGCCAAGAACAAAGCGGTCCCTGTCCCGGCTGCGGGAGGCGGCCCGGGTAACACCGCTGATAATATACACTTCCCTTCCGGATAAACGCATCATCTCCGCCAGGGTGTACAATAACGTACCGGATATAAGAAAGGCTACCGTCAACTCAAATCGGTATGACGCGGCCAGGGGAACCAATCCGATGAGTAAATGGATGCTTTTACGGTAAAATTCTATCGTCAGTTCATGACGGGTTGTTTTTACACGATCGTTCATTACATAGGCTGCACTGTTCATTACGTACCACATCTCAAAGATACTGATATGCAAAAAACGTGCCAGCTTTATAATATAAAGAAGAAATGATAAGGTCTTGTGTAGTAAAGGATTAAAATCAACTCGAGGGCTGTAAAAAAAATTCCTAACCGTCAGTTATGATAAAGTATAACAAGATATTCACGTTTCACTATACCGCCGACTTCTCATGAAGACGCTTCAGCAATTCTCTTAAGACCGATCGCAGAACATTCTTACTAAAGGGTTTCGCTATAAAGCGAATGTTCCGGGATTCATTTAAAGAAATCTCGTAAGCCCCGTCCAGATCTTTATGAAAGATAATAACAGGAACGGCGGCGCTTGTCCATTGGTGTTGTACTTTTCTAAGCCGCTGGAGCCCTAAACCGATGGAAGAATGGGCGTCCATGATGAGAAGATCGAAATCTCCCTGGTTCAGAAGACCGGGAAGATCATCCAAAGATGACCCCAGGGTAACTGAAAAGCCTTCTTCCGTCAGCATAAAAACAATACTCTGCCTCAGGACTTCCGACTCCTCGATAAGCAGTATATTTCCCTTCATTACGGTCTCCCCCCCCCGATACCGGCTGCTCCTTCTTCTCCGACAGGCGCCGTCCTTCTACATGACCATCTGCAGTTCCTGGATGATATCGAACCGCCGTAACTTCGCGATGGCGTTATTCTGAATCTGCCTCACCCTTTCTCTGGTAATGCCGATTTTCTCTCCGATTTCTTCCAGCGTGAGCGGCGCGTTGTTACCCAGGCCATATCGCAGAATAATGATAGCTTTCTCCCGGGATTCAAGCCTAGAGAGGGCTTTATCAAGGATATCTGAAAGGGACATAACAAAAACCTCCTCCAAGGGATCTCGATATTGTTCAGCCACCACCAGATCGGAAAGATTGGTGATCTGTTCATCATCCACGGTAATATCCAGGGAGGTGGTGTTCCCATCGAACTCCATAACTCTTTCCACTTTATCCTCGGAAAGGTGAAGATAACCACCGATTTCTTTATAACTTGGAGTCCGTTGATACTCCTGGGCCAGATTCTTGGATACGGAATAACATTTTCTGGCCAGATTATGCATATGCACCGGAACCCGGATTGATCTTCCCTTATCAGCCAGGGCTTTTACAATAGCCTGTTGAATCCACCAGGTTCCGTAGGTGGAAAATTTACACCCCTTATGGTAATCATATCTTTTCACCGCTTCGATCAGGCCGATATTTCCTTCATTGATCAAATCCAACAGGGAAAGACCCCTTCGTTGAAACTTTTTGGCAATGGAAACCACCAACCGTAAATTCGAGGTAATCATCCGATGCTGCAGAGCATCTTTTTCAGCACAAAGCGCCTTTCTGGATTTTTCATGGATCCGGTGAGAAATTTTTCCATCCTGATACAGCTGCTTGATTTCTTCTTCCTGCTGCATCATCGACCACATGCTTCGGCCTATTTCCATTTCTTCATCCTTCGTCAATAAAGGATAGGCGGATATTTCTTTTAAATATTCTGAAAGAACATCTTTTTCCTCCAGGTTCAACCCTGTTCTCTCGGTAAATTTATCCTCTTTAACGGAACAACGTTGAAATTCAGCCACACCGGTCATTACCACACCTCCTGACTGTCTCTTTGCGCCAATCATGACTCTTGCACTATGAAACACCGGAGAGAATCTGTATATCGGGAGTGTTTGAAACTTGGGGTAATCCTATCCCCTATTTTACCCTAGGGGATTTACCTAGGGTCAGGGTATTTTTTTCCTTATTTTCCTCAGCTCTTTCTTCGGCTTTTCCTGTTCCTGCATCACGGGTTTTCTTCGAGCCGTGTATAACAGGAAAAGCGCTCCAAAAAGAATCATACCGAGACAGAGGATCTGACCGGTGGAAAAATTGAAAGGAGAGAGCAGAAGATACACCGGGTTGTCTTTCGGACCGAACATCAGGGGAAATCCCATGTTTTCATCCGGCTGTCGGAAATATTCGATAAAGAACCGAACCAGACCATAGCCGATAAGATAGATGCCCACCAGTGAACCGTTATGTTTCTTTCTTTTTCGAAAAACAAACCAGATGACTGCCCATAAAAGGATTCCTTCAAAAAAGGCTTCATAGAGCTGAGAAGGGTGTCTGGGAAGATTTATAAACCGCCCGGCTTTCACTATATCCATTCCGGCTCGCTCGGCATTCTCCTGTACCCAGGGTTCTTCCGCAGGAAAGCTTCGGGCGTGGGGAAACACCATTCCCCACCGGGAGGCCGTAACCCGTCCCCAGAGTTCACCGTTGATAAAATTCCCCAGCCGTCCGAAGGTATATCCCAGGGGAACTCCGGCCAGGGTCATATCGGCCCAATCGAACCAATCGTATTTCTTCCTTCGGCAGTAGAGAATTGATCCGAGGACAGCACCGATCAGACCGCCGTGGTAGGATAAGCCCTGTAAACCGGTAAACTGTCCCTTGGCGTTAAAGGGCCAAAAAATCAGCCAGGGTTTTGAAAGATAGTAGGCTGCGGAATCATAAACCAGCACCGCAAAAATCCGGGCACCTAAAAGTAAGGATAGAATGGACCAGAAAAAATAATTGATAATATCATCTTCCGGTATATCGAGTTTTCTTTTTTTTACCTGGAATAAAAAGAGAATATAGGTTATTCCGAAAGCCACCAGATACATAAGACTGTACCAGCGTATCGGTAACCCGGGGATGATTTCCGGTTTCAGCCACGAAGGAAAGTGTATGTAAGCCGTCATTTATTCCTCCTTTTTTTCCGTTCCCGTTTTCAGCATAATTTGACCGAGAGCGGAATCGAAGGTCACCTTTACACTCTTTTGAGGTGTGGTAATTTCTTTCGTTCTTCCATGGCTTTCGAAAACCACCCCCGCATAGAGGGCTCCCCGCACCACAACCTCGGAAGGGGTATGCTCTTCAAACTTTTCCCGGTAGTTGAAGAGACGGACGCTTCTTTTCTCGATGATTTTCAAGTATTTCAGTTTCTCCCGGCGGGCCTCATCCAGCCGGGACTTATCCCCCACCTTTTCGTATTGCCTGAGGGAAGCATCTATTTTAGCGATGGCTTCCTTGAGTTTTTCAATCTCCCTTTCCTCCAGCTCTATCCGGTCGGCCACCAGGTAATCCTGGCCAAAGGAAATCTGGGTTCGAATTCCCTTATCCGAACCGACCTCCGCGGCTTCCAGCCCCTTCCGGACTTTACAGACGCCCCCCACAAGATTCCCCTTATCTCCTATGAGACGCAGGAAACCATTGGTTTTTATATTGCACCGCAGACAGGCGTTTTTCACCTGGATATCCCCCACCGCCAGGACAGTGGCTTGCTCTATAAAAGAGGCGGTTATTTCTCCTTTAGCACGAAGCACGGCTTTCCCGCCTCCCTTTACTCCCTGATTTACCAGAATATTGCCGTCCGCCGATATCAGGGCTGCTTCCACGTTTTCTCCGATGGTTATATCGGAGCCGGAAAAAACCGCGTAGCCGGGGCTGATGTTTCCCGATATGTCCACCGGTCCGGCAAAACGAATATTCCCCGTCTTTGGACCGATATCTCCCTTAACGGTATGAACATTTCTGATGGAAATCGATTTTTCATTATAGATCAATTCACCGCTAAGGTCGGCGTACAGAACAATACTTCCGTCCTCTTTGGTTTCCTGCCGGATATGCTCACCGATCTGCAGATTCAGCTTGGGAGCCTCCCGGGGTTTCTTCACGTTTCCAAAGACATCAAGGCCGTCCTGGGGCACCACATCGGGGGATTGAATCGTACCGATCAGGGTTCCTTTTTCCACCACGGTGATACGATCCTGGTTTTTAAAGTCGGCCCTCCCGTCCTTTCGCAGGGAAACCCCCCGTCCGGAAGAAAGCTGTATATCCAGGTGTAAACGGCTGTCTCCCTGATCGGTGGGGGGTGTTCCGGTAGCAATCAGGAGTCCCGGTACCGGCTCTCCACCAAGAATTGCCTCACAGGCTTTAGAGAGAGCTTCATGATGAATGCCCGTGGTGATGCCCTTTTCCTCAATGGCCGTATCCACCAGTTCCCTGGTTATCGGTGTCCCCGATCCGACAGGGGGATAAAGGCTGAGATAGGCGGACATGCCGTCGGAAGACACTTCAAGCTCAATCTTTCCGTCGCTATGGGGACGACAGCGCATAAGAACACCCTCGGAGGTCTCGCACCAATCGAGAATACCGTCGATCCGGGACACGACGGTTTGACCGTCCAGCCGCAGATTTTCATAAAGGATATACCCGGGGTTATCGCTAACTGAAGGAGCTACCGTATGCCCGAACACATCCTGTCCGTTTTCCCCCTTGCCGATTACTAATGTAGCGACAATCTGTCCTTCCTTCACCGGAGCCATGGCGGTGACGGATTCCGGGGGAAAGGCTTCAAAAGATTCAAGAGCCTCTTCCGTTTTGTCGGATTCCATTCTCTGCCTGATTTCCCGCATTAAATCGTCTTCTAAAAAAGCGGTCTCATGGTTTACCTGAGCCTGCCCCGGAGCTGTCGACGGGGTCCCTTCCCTGAGGAGGTAATCCTTCAATTCCTGGTCTTTGCCATGATAGAAATCCAGAATGACCTGTTTGATCGTATCCAGGTCCAATCCTTTTATGCCGCTGTCTTTTATCGCTTTTCCCACCTCTTTCAGGACCAGGGGTTTTCCTTTTCCCCGGCCCTTCACCATAGTGAGGGTGGCAATCATTTTATCTTCGGACACCTGGATTTCAAAAAAACCGTCACTGTCGGTATTCAGGGGAAAATTCTTTATAATCCTGCCTTCACGAACGGCTTCCTTCAATGCATGCTGCAGATTTTCCGTCAAAACGGCGGTAGACCGATCCAAACCCAGCTTTTCTGCTTCCGTGAGAATTTCTTCAGCCTCCGGGATACTCGCTCCGGAGCCGCCGGGAGAAAAGTCCAGGAAACAGGTTACATGGTCGGGACTGAAGGAAAGCTTCCACTCGTGATGCTGGAAGGGGATGACCTCTGCCCAGTTTGTTCCGCGGCGGAAAAACCCGGAATACCGGGCCAGGAGTTCTTTATCTTTTCGTTCGATGCCGTCGCCGAAATAAAACTCCTTTTCATTGATCTCCGGTGCCAGGGCCTTACCGAAGACATCGCGGCCGAGAACTCCCGATGCCGCCGGAATAATTTCGGCAATCCTGCTTCCACCGGATACCCACCCGGAGTGTATTACCTCACCGGGAACATCGATTTTTCTTCGATGTTCCCGCAGTTCTACCGTTTCAACGATTTCTTCCCGGGATTTTCCCAGGGGGAATTTTGATTTTTTCAGGACTTTTTTACGGACTTTTACTTTTTCCCTGGTAGTTTCATATATTTCGGGTTCCCGAGCCGCGGTAAAAACCTTCGCGGCGTCCTCCGCCAGTTCCTCCGGAATCGGCATATCCGCCCAGGTATAGGACTCCGGCTTCGGAAGACCCGGAGGAGTGCCTTGAGCCACCGTTAGTCTGAAGGATTTCCCGGGATCAGCACTCTGAAAAAAAGACCTGACAGCCTCCGAATCGATCCCTTCACAGACACCCCGTTCCGCCAACAGGGTAAACACAGTGGTTTCGTTCCAATTTGCTCCCGATTCCTCAGGCAGGAAGACCAGGTCGGCCTTTAATCCGGCAGCGTCAATATCCAGTTGCATTTTACCCTTTACATTACCGGTGCCCATGGAGTCCTCTATCCTCGGATATGCCTAGACTTGAAAACCTTCATTGGCGGCTTTCAGCAGTTTAACCTTCAGCATCTGGTTTTCCTTGCGTAAAGATTGAATCTCATACTGCTGTGTTTTTACCGTTTCAATGAGATCGCCCCTGGTTAAGGCGCCGCTGTGGAGCAATCGTTCCACATCATGCTCCCGGATTCCGTAGTCGATCTCCGCCTCAAGTTCAGCTGTCTGGAAACTCTCCTCAAACGTCCGGATATCCAGAAGAGATTCATGCAGGCTTTCTTTCTGGATCAGTTTATCGGCAATCCGATAGATCGCCTGACTGATTACCGATTGAGGTTTATACACTAAAACCGGTATCCTGGAACCCAGAGCGATATCCTGCAGGTGATCACGGTAAATAACCCCCAGGTGCTCCATGTCCACCCCCAGGTATTCCTTGCAGGATCGCCGGATTTTTTGCGCCTTATCCCCGTCTTTAGGATCTTCCAAAAGGTTCATCACCAACAGCGGCTCGAAGTGCTCGATTCTATCATGAAAGATTTCAAAACCTGACGGATCGGTTTCGTTGAGTTTCTCCAGCAGTTTGGGGATATACACTTTCTGAAGTGAAGAACCGTCTTTTCGTAAATTTTCCAGGTACGCCCGGCCGGGGCTTTTTTTATCGAAGGAGGTATAGATTATCCGAAACACCGCGTTTTTCAGAAAAAGATAGGCGTTTAACGTGGCAGTCAGGGTCGGCGAAGTGATAATAATCCCCTGGCCGGAAGTAAGAAAAAAATCGATAATATTATAACTGGTACCGGCCCCCAGATCGAGAATCACGAAATCGGCCTGGATATCAAGAATCCGACGAATAAGCTTGTTCTTTTGGGCGGTGGTTACATTGGCCATACCGGGAATCTCCGCGTCTCCCGGAATGAACCGCACATTATCGTATTCCGTATCCAGAATAATTTCTTCAAAAGCAACCTGGGAATTGTTCAGAAAGGTACCGATGCCCTTTTTCACGTTACCAATTCCAAGAATCAGGTGAATATTGGAAGCCCCGAGATCCAGATCGGCCAAAACAACTTTTTTTCCCGCCTGGCCGAGAGCAATGGCAAGATTAGAAGCCAGTAAGGATTTCCCGACCCCGCCCTTGCCGCTGGCAATAGGAAGAATAACCATTTATGTCTCCTCTTCCACGGATATCTCACGGACCTCCGGAAGACCCTCTAAGTCATTATCAGGGGGTTCTTCGGCGGTTTTCTCGCTCTTATCCCGATGAATCAAAGCCAGACCCAGGAGAAAAAAGACATCGATCACCAGCACACCCAGGGTAAAGGGTATTGAAAGGGCTGCCGGGAATACCGTTGGGCCGGTTGATCTAAAGACTCCCGAAGAAAACAGCCTGCCGTAAAGAACTACGCCGTCGGCCAGTAGAGCGACCCACTGCCCGGCCCGAAGAAGCTCCAGGAAAGAGGAATTTTCCTTACGGAAGCTCGCCAGCAAAAAGCCAAGGGCAGCCAGAGCGTGACCGGAGCCAAGAGCAAAGAGGGTCGCCAGGTCGACCAAAGAGCCGCCTGTATCGAGGGCTGCGCCAAGAGATACATAAAGAAAAGCGAAACGCAGAGTAACCCAGAGGGCTCCGCAGAGCAGAAATATTCTTTTCATGGTTCTCAATTCCAATGTACGCCGCTCCGGTTTCCTTGGTCAAGGCAAGGTTGTATCCCGGGTTTCCAGTACCGCCCGGGAAAAAAGGCGGATATGCTCCTCTGAAAGAGTGGACATATTGCCTTTCACCTTTTTGATATATCGAATTGCCAGTTTTTCAAAAAAACTCATCTTCTGGAAATCAAAAACACCACCGAAGATCCCCTGAACCTGGGCCCGGGCTGTCATTTCCGGCGGGAAAAGGCTCTGAAGGTATTTTTCTGCCTCGTGTAAGGGTGTAATGCAGCAAAGATAAAGCCCCAGAGACTTCTGAAGCAAAGCCTCCCTGTAAGAAGTAAGAAAGCTCCGAACCTCCTTTAACAGGCGCCCGGCATACACGGGACTGCCGATAATAACCATATCGTAGGGCTTAAGATCATAGGATCCGTTCTTTTCCAATTTGATAATATCGACATCGGTTTCTAGCAAGTCACGGAGGTTTCCGGCACATTTTTCCGTGGTGCCATGCCTGGTTCCATAAACAATGAGTATATTCATCAGTTCCTCCCTGGTGTTTCTTCTCTCTCTTTGCAGTATAGTGTTTTCCAGGCATTTTTAATAGTATGTTTCACCTATGTTGAAACTGAAGCTCGGAGAATATAGAATAGACGTATAGGGAGAAAATTATGCAATTTAAGGAACGCCGGGTCAGGGTTCTTTGCACTCTTTTTGTGATCATCATCTTCGCTGGGGTAGGAATTGTCCCCATCCTAACCGCTGAAACCAGGGACACGGAAACGGAAACCTATCTTTCCATGCTGGGTTTTCTGTTTAAATATATCCAGGAAAATTATGTGGATGAGGTTTCTTCGGAAACCCTGTATGAGGGGGCTGTGAAAGGCCTCTTTGAAAGCCTGGAGGATCCCTATTCCGTCTATCTGACGGCATCGGATATGGAAGATTATTCCGATACGACGGTGGGTAATTTCGGAGGAGTGGGCCTGTTTATTTCCAAGCAGACCGATTACGAAGAAGAGGTGCAAAACGGCAGCCAAACCTTCCGTCAGCAGCACGCCCCCTACGTGGAAGTCGTGTCCCCGATAGAAGGAACTCCCGCTTACCGTGCCGGTATAAGCGCCGGGGATTTCATTATAGCCATTGAAGATGAATCCACCGCAGATATGACCATGGATGAAGTCTTAGAACGTCTTCGGGGCGAACCGGATACGAAGGTGGAAATAACCATCCGCCGGAAACCTTCCATCACCTTCAAGGTCGTTATCACCAGGGCAATCATAGAGGTTCCCACCCTTCGAGAAGGCACTATCGATGAAACGATAGGATATCTGCGCATTATTCGATGGACTCCCTATACCGCGGAAAGCCTGGAAACTTCGGTGAGGAATTTATACCAGCAGGGCTGCAAGGCGTTTATCATCGATGTCCGGGCCAATCCCGGGGGGCTTTTAAGCTCCGTGGTAGACACATCGGACCTCTTCCTCTCCGAAGGCATTATTGTCAGCACTCGTTCACGAATCGCCTCGGAAAATGAGGAATTCACCGCTACAAAGAAAACCGTCATCCCCAAGGATATCCCCCTGGTAGTACTGATAGACAAAGGTTCCGCCTCGGCCTCGGAAATTTTTGCCGGCGCGATGAAGGATACAGGCCGGGCGTACCTTATAGGAGAAACCAGCTTCGGGAAGGGTTCGGTACAGCAAATTCGCAGTTTCGGTTCAGGAGGGTTTAAACTTACCACCTCCCGGTATTACACGCCGGCAGGAATCAATATCGATAAAATTGGGGTGGATCCGGATAAAGAAGTAAAAGAAGAGGAGTTCTCCGAAGATGATCTAGACTCCCTTCAGATTTTGCTGGACAACAACTCCATTCCCCTCTTTGTGGAAGAGAATCCCCAGGCCGGCGAAAAGGAAATATCCCGTTTTATCGAATCTCTTCATCGGGAGGGCATCAGCATAGAAGATCGGGTCTTAAGAAGAATGATTCGTACCGAAATGAACAGGACCGATAATAATCCTCCGGCATACGATCTCGAATACGACACGGCACTGTTGCACGCGGTGCTTCACCTTCAGGGCCTGGGTATCTAACCCCGGCTGAAGAACCATGAAGCAGTTTGTTCTTCCGGAAAGTTATAACGGTGAAAAGCTTCTGACCCTGCGAAAGGATACTTTTCACCACCTGGTCAGAGTCCTCAGGCTGCGCCCGGAAGAAACCCTTAAGGGCATAGATCATAACCGAACCATTCACACCTTCCGGGTCCAGGATATTCAAAAAGACCGGTGCGTCATTGAAAAAACGGACACCCTGAAGCCGGAGGTAAGGGAATATCAGCTGACTCTCTTCCAGGGCTTGTTAAAAGGGAAAAAATTCACCCAGGTGGTTCGGCAAGCTACCGAAGCCGGTATTCACCGGGTCGTTCCCCTGGTTTCAGAACATTCCATACCCCGCCTGGAAGCCCAGGAAGAAAAAACCTGGCGGCTGCAACGGGTTGCAAAAGAAGCGGTAGAGCAGAGCGGCTCACCGGAGATACCGGAGATTGCAGAACCCTTACCGATAGAAGACCTGGAAGCTTTTTGGAACCATCAAGGTCTTGGATTGTACTGCCACAACGAAGATCAAGGCGGAGAAAGCCTTCACCGGCTTCTTGCCTCCCCGCAGAAACACCTGGCTGTCTGTGTAGGCCCGGAAGGGGGCTGGTCCGAAAAGGACAGAAAGACCCTGGAAAGAGCCGGATTTCACCCCCTTTATCTGGGGTTTAACACCTTGCGAGCCGAAACCGCGGCGCTTTACGCCCTGGCGGTTATGCATTTTATTCTCATGGAGAAAGAATCGTGGATACCGAAACCCCGTTAATGAAACGAAGACTCCTTTTCGCCGGAATTCCCGTGGATTTTATACCCGAAGAATCCCTGGACCTGGCTATTCAGGAATTAGTTTCTCAAAAAGATATATTCCCTATTGTTTTTTTAGATTTTCGCGGCTATATGAGGGCTCGACGCAAGGCTGATTACCGCTCTTTCCTCAATGCCGCCGCATTAGTGGTTCCCGTATCCCGACGGCTTCAGAAAGGATACAGGTATCTTCGGAAAGAAACCCTGCCGATTTATATGCCCTTCGATTTTATCATCCGGCTTCTTGGAATCCTGGAAAAACACGGATGGTCAACGTATCTCTTCAGCTCCCGGCCCAACGATCTGGCAAAAGCCGCCGGAAACTTAAGAGCATCCTTTCCCGGCTTGAAAATAATAGGCCGCCATGCCGGGTATTTTTCCTCGGACCTGGAAGAGGATATTATCCTGGCTATACGGAAGGCTTCCCCCACTCTGCTTCTGGCGGGCCGCGGTGTGCCGGGAAAGGAAACCTGGATAAAAAAACATAAAAACAGACTTAACCCCGGGTTGTTTCTCTGGTGCGGAGAGTGTTTCGATATCTTCAGCGGCGTAAAAAGCAGGCCCAGCAGAAAAACCTGGGAGCGGAGCCTGGAAGGTCTGCGGCACCTTCTCCTGAAACCCTGGCGAATATTCCGTCTTTTCTCACACCTGTTTTACTGGATCATGCTGACCGTACAACGTATAAGAAAACTCTAGAAACCATCAATAAGGGATCATAAATCGTACATCTTTAAATATTCATAAGCCTGTTTTAATCGATGATCCATCGGCTTAGTAATGCCCCGCCCCACCAGATTACGGATAAAGGGTAGATAGAAAAGCAGGCCCAGGGCATCGGTGATAAAGCCCGGTATAAGCAGCAGGAAACTGGCCAATAGAATACCCGCCAGGTGCTGGAACTCCTTTTCCGGATACACTCCGGTTTGAATTTTAAACCGGAGTTTTCTGATGGTCCTCCAAGCCTGGGAAGTTGCAATAAAAAGACCCAACAGCCCGGTCGCGGCAGCGCAGGCCAGGATGAAATAATTACCGAATTCCGCACCGGCGTGAAAAAATAAAAGAACTTCGCCAATGGGGAAAAGAGAAAAGAACAACAGGAGAAGAAATATTTTTAAAACAAAGCCCCTGTCAGCAAACCGAATCAATGTCCGCATCTCGATCATAATCACGGATAGTATCACAACCCTCCTACACCGGACAAGCCAAGGGAGATGAAAAAAGGATTGCCAAGAACATACTCTTCTTGTATCATTTTTGATATATATGATACGTTTATTATTTATTGATGATGAAGTTGAAACACAAAAGGTAATAAAAACAATTCTTCCCGATGATTATATTGTTTATAGCTGCACTACCGGGAAACGGGGATTACAACACCTGGAAAGGGAAGAAATCGATCTGGTCCTTCTGGACCTGGGGCTTCCCGATATGGACGGAATGGTTGTTCTGGAAACAATTCTCGCTTCAGAAAATCCGCCGCCCATTATCGTTCTTTCCTGTTGCCACTGTATCCCCACCGTCGTTCGCTCAATGAAACTGGGAGCCTTTGATTATCTTGTAAAACCCTTTACCAGGGAACAGCTCCTTCAGGCCCTTCAAAATGCCTTTTTACAACACACCTTACATCGAAAGAGCTTCTCGTGCGATGCCCTGGAAAATCCCCTTCTCTCGGGGATAATCGGTAACAGCGGATGTATTCAGACCATGAAGAGTCTTCTGCACCGGTACGCCCGGCACTGGGCTCCCGTGTTGATAACCGGAGAAAGCGGAACCGGAAAAGACCTGGCAGCCGACATCCTTCACCGTCTTTCCGACCGCCGACACAACCCCTTTCTTGCTTTAAACTGCGCCGCCATCCCCGACACCCTGATCGAATCGGAGCTTTTCGGATCAGAAAAAGGCGCTTTTACCGATGCCGTTACAAAACCCGGCAAACTGGAATGCGCCGACGGGGGAACCCTCTTTCTCGATGAGATAGGAGACATGGGGCTGGCGGTCCAGGCAAAACTGCTCCGCTGCCTTGAAGATCAGGCTTTCACCCGGGTGGGAGGCGTCAGGGAAACCCGGGTGGATGTCCGCATCGTGGCTGCCACGAATAAATGCCTGGAACACCTCATCGAGAAAGGATTATTCCGCAGTGACCTCTACTACCGCCTCCGGGTTCTCACCCTGCACATCCAGCCCCTTCGGGAAAGAAAAGAAGATATTCCTCTTTTAACGAATCACCTGGTGCAGCAATTTCCTGACAAAGCATACACCCTGTCTTTCGAAGCGATGGAAAAACTCATCAACCACCCATGGCCGGGAAATGTCAGAGAATTAAAAGGGGTTCTGGAACGGGCAATGGTTCACACCACAACCTCAAAAATCGAGAGCCGCCATATCCTTTTTTAAAAACTGTTCAATCAAGGAACCGGACAAAATATCCCTGGACTATCACGACATTTCCCCGGTCATCCGCCCTGACACCGCTTAGTTTCCCCACAACCAAAAGAGATGCGTTTAAAGGAATTTCTTCCGGAGGTGTCTGTCGGCTTCGCCGGGCAGGAATAAAGGTGGCATATTCGGCACCCCGGAACTGTACGATACAGCGAAAGGTTGTTACCTCTTCGACCCCCTGCCAACGGCCTCCGAGGAGTTCGATTTCCCCAAGGTAATCTTCCGGTCCCGGCTGCAAAACTTCCCGGGAAGCCACGGAGCCCGTTAGAATTACCAAAGGCGCATCTTCGGGAAATTCACCTTCACCGGCAATGGCCAGTCGGGAAAGGCCTTCCAGGTCTAGAGAAAAATCCACCAGGGCGGAAAAATCCTCTCTGGACTGGGCCGACAGCAGCA
>JAFGDJ010000253.1 GCA_016932135.1 Spirochaetales bacterium
GCCAGGTCGGCCAGGGCTTTCCTGGAATAGACAGCCCCGGTGGGGTTGTTGGGACTGCAGATCATGATGGCCTTTGTCCGGGTTGTTACCTTATCACGGAAGGCATCGATCCCCGGCAGGGCAAAACCGTCCTCCATGGTGCAGGTCACCGGTACAATTGATACCCCGGCCTGCGAGGCGAAGCCGTTGTAATTGGTGTAATAGGGTTCAGGAATGATCACTTCATCCCCGGCGTCGCAGGCCGCGAAGAGGGCAAAGAGAACGGCTTCACTCCCGGCGGTGGTAACCAGGATGTCTTCCTTATCCACCGGGAGGCCCCGGCGGCGGTAATATTCGGGCAGCCGGGAGCGGTACTCTTCCAGCCCTTCCGACGGGCCGTACGCCAGGACATCGATATCCAGGTTCCTTACCGCCTTCAGGATGGTTTCAGGAGTTTTAATGTCCGGCTGACCGATATTGAGGTGATATATGTGGATACCCCGGCTCTTCGCTTCTGCGGCGTAAGGAGCCAGCTTGCGGATGGGCGAAGCCTGCATGTCGGCCAGTCGCTTTGATATGGTCACGATTGTTCCTCCTGAAGCAGTTTCTTTATTTTCCCCTGAAGTGGAAAGAGGGTCAAGACGCGGAAACATACCAAAAATTGAATTCAATCAAGACATCCTGTATAATAATAGGGTGAATGGCAATAGCAGAGAGCAGAAAATAAAATCCGAGCTATTCACCTGGTCTCTTCGTCGGGATTTGATCCTTCTGGGTGTTTACGCGGGTCTCGGAGTTGCGGCGGCGAACTTCAATATAAATATTCCCGAAACACCGGTTTATATTGAACTCCGCTGGCTATTCGGATTTCTCGGCTTTGTCCTTATCCGGCGCCTGCCCGTAGCTCTCATCCTGCCGGTCGTTCTTTCTCTGGCTACACCGTCAACACTCTCTTGGTATGTGGTTCTGGGCGGTAATCTGCTCTACGGCCTTCCCTTTTGTTTTACTCTTCGAATTCTTTACCGCCGGGTGCTGGTTCGTATCGGGAATATTGCGGTCTTCGGGGTTCTTTGGTTCCTTCTGGTGATGGCGGGCTACCAGGTGTTCACCACACCCCTGGTACACCTGGTTTTGGGTCTTATAAATAAATCGCTCAGCCTTTCTTTTCTTTTGAGCGCCTGGTCTGACCAGCTGTGGATCGAAGAATCCGTCGCGGTAGCCCTGATTTCCACCCTGGGATTAATGATTGCCCGGATGTACCTCATCCTGCAATACCGGGAGCGGCACCTTCGAACGATTCTTCACTCCATCGGTGACGGGGTTATCGTTACCGATACCGACGAACGGATAGAGTTGATGAATCCGGTGGCGGAAAGACTAACCGGGTGGAGGGCTGTGGAGTCCCTGGGAAAACCACTGTCCGAGGTCTTCATCATTGAAAACGCTAAGACCGGAGAACGTTGCGAAAATCCGGTGCGCCGGGTAATCGAAGAGGGGGCTGCGGTGGGATTAGCCAATCATACCAGGCTTATCGCGAAAAACGGTTTTTCCTATCAGATCGCCGACAGCGGTTCTCCTGTCAAGGGTGATGACGGTGAAATCCGAGGTGTGGTTCTGGTATTCCGTGATGTCACCGAGGAATACACCCTGCGCGAACAGATTCAAAAGGACTTGCGGGAAAAAAACGCTCTTCTACAGGAAGTACATCATCGGGTTAAGAATAACCTGCAGATTATTTCCAGTCTTCTGCACCTCCAGGCCGACATTTCGGATAATGAGTTTATAACGGCTGTTCTGGAGGATTTACAGATGAGAATTTTCTCCATGTCCCTCATCCACAACCAGCTCTACCAAACGGGGAACTTTTCCGAGATAGACATGGAACAATACGTGAAAACCCTGTCAGATGAGATTCTTCATGCCTACAGTCGGGAAAAAACGATTGATGTTACGGTGAATATTCATGATAAACGATTTAATCTGCAGATGGTTATTCCCTGCGGCCTTATCCTGTACGAGCTTCTATCAAATTCACTGAAGCACGCCTTTGATAACAGTAAGAACGGTTCAATTACCGTAAGCCTCGATCAGAAAAATGATGGAAACTGGATCCTCATCTACTCCGACAACGGTAAGGGGATACCCGGACCGACAGAGAAGAAGAAAACCGAATCCCTGGGTCTGTTCCTGGTGCAGGGACTTATTCAGCAACTGGAAGGGACCATCGACGTTTCCACCGACCGGGGTACTCGGTATGTTATTACCTTTCCCGGCAGGGATTGACCTTTTTCGTCAATAACCGGAAACTGTTTTCTGCGGAATGAAAGTATGAAAAATGGTGTTCAGCTCATTACCTATCCCGACAGCCTGGGTGGTACCATCTCCGGACTGAGCGATGTCCTGGAACGTTATTTCCCCGGGGCTTTCAGCGGGGTACACCTGCTTCCCTTTTACCCCTCCTCGGCGGACCGGGGCTTCGCGCCTGTAAGCTACAACCTGGTCGATCCGGCCTTCGGCACCTGGGCCGAGGTGGAAGCCCTGGCCCGGCGGTATGACGTCACGGTGGATTTCATGGTGAACCATATCTCCCGGCAGTCTCCGGAATTCCTGGACTATCGGGAAAAGGGCGGCATGAGCCCCTGGGGCGATCTTTTTTTACAGGTCCGGAAGATATTCCCGGATGGTGAGATTCCCCCCTCGGAATTGGGAAAAATCTACACCCGAAAACCCCGGGCGCCGGTCACCGAGGTTTTGCACCCCGACGGCACCGTAGACACCCTCTGGTGTACCTTTTCCGAGGAACAGATCGATCTGGATGTTACCTCCGATACGGGCCGGCGATTTATCGAATCGAACATCCGGTCTCTTTGCCGACGGGGGATCGCCATGCTGAGGCTGGACGCCTTTGCCTACGTCACCAAGCGGGCAGGTACCAACTGCTTTTTCGTTGAGCCGGAGGTCTGGGATGTGCTGAGCCGTATCCGCCGGGTTGCCGACGAATACGGTGTCCAGCTTCTTCCGGAAATCCACGAGCACTATTCCTACCAGCTGAAACTGGCTGAAAAAGGTTACCGGGTCTACGACTTCGCCCTGCCCATGCTGATGCTTCATACGCTGTACACGCGAAGCACCCGGCGGCTGAAAGAGTGGCTCTCCATCTGTCCGCGGAACCAGGTTACCACCCTGGACACCCACGACGGCCTTGGGGTGGTGGACGCCGTTGACCTTCTGACAAAGGATGAGCTGGATGCTGCGGTGGACAACCTCTACCACCGGGGATCCAGCGTCAACCGGCGTTACTCCACGGCGGAGTACAACAACCTGGATATCTACCAGATCAACTGCACCTACTACTCCGCCCTGGGGGAGGACGACGATGCCTATATTTTAAGCAGGGCCGTACAGTTCTTCGCCCCGGGTATTCCCCAGGTGTACTACGTCGGCGCACTTTCGGGACGAAACGACACCGAGCTGGTGGAGCGAACGAAGCAGGGGAGGGATATAAACCGGCACAGCTATTCTGTCGATGAGTTGGAGGGTGAACTTCAGCGGCCGGTGAACCGTCGGCTTCAGGAGCTTCTCACCTTCCGTTCGGCGGCGGAGGTATTCGATGGGGATTTCGAAGTTCTCGAGAGCGGTGAAACGGAACTGGTCATCCGGCGGACGGGAAAAGCCGGGGGCGAGGCGGTGTTTACTGCCGATCTGAAAACTCTTGCCTGCCGGATAGACCACACCTCCGCCGACGGCAGCAGGGAGAGCATCAAGTGTTGAAAAAAGACGTTCTTAGCGGATTCTTGCAGCATAGAAATGTGGAAAAATCTGCACGATTTTTCTGTATCAGTCTTTGTCTCTTTGCCCTTGCCGCTTGCCCAACCTCTCCATTGGATACGGAAAACAATGGTACCACCGGCACGACAGCGGATCACAGGGTGATTCATGAACTTTGGGATGGACGAATACCTGAAGAGAAAATCCAGCAGGCCAAGGATGTTCTTCATATTGCTTACGGCCATACATCCCATGGCAGCCAGGTTACCGACGGCATGAC